>JBJSXX010000081.1:0-41986 GCA_046086605.1 Pirellula sp.
AGTTCTCCTCCTGACTAAACTCGTATTCCGGATCGGGTTCCTGGACACACGTATCGGTGAAAGCGATATCTTCATAGATGTCCTTCAGTGCCAGGGTGCAACTTAGGAAAGGCAAATCAATGGTTGCATCGATCTCTTGGATCGTCTCCTTGATCCAAGCTCGCTTAGATCTTCGCCAAATATATGCAATCGTTTTGTGCTGTTCTAAGACGATGTAGCATTCGAGCGATGGGATCGATTGGTAGGCTTCTAGTTTCTCATGAAGGTCGCTTGCTCGGGTCGAGGGTGAGAGAACCTCGATGATCAAGACAGGACGATCTTGGAAGACCGACAATGGGTCATTCGACTCACAGACGACTTGGACGTCGGGATAATAGAAACGGCGTTTGCCTTCACGAATGATTCGAACTTTGGTGTCGGAATCGTAGGGTCGACACTTTTGGCCTTTTAGGTTGTTTCCAAGCAGAATCGTACAATTCAACTTAATGCAATTGTGCCTGATCGAAGCTCCCGTCATTGCACGGATCCAGCCATCGACATACTCGCTCTTTCGGAGCGATTGGGCTTCTAATTGAAGGTATTCTTCCGCGCTGTAGAAGTCTGGTTTGTCCGCACTGCTCACTGAGGTTCTCCTGATTTAGCCCATTGTATGCTCTAAGCCTGGGAGAAACTAGCTTTTCGGATACCCTACGTTTCTCAAGGGGACGGGCCGAGAGTAACAATCGTCGAGGCAGAGCTCACTGGGTTGGGTGCGTTTCCTGATTTGACCACCGCCGTCAATTTGCCTTCGCCCACGAGCCGGTGCAGGAACACGACGCGGTAAGCAACCTGATCTCCGGGCCGCAGCGTTTGGATTGGGTCCATGCTCAAGACTCGACCTGCTTCATCGAATTGGTAGCTCGACGCGGCGGGTCCACGAACATCGTTGACCTGCAATCCCTCAGGGACTTGAAGAACCAAAGCAACCTGCTGTTGATTGATGGCAGAAGCGTTTCTCACGGTGATGATGTAATCGGATTGTTCGTTGAGTCTCGCAGCGCGGCTGACGGGCTCGATCGACACTACCAAATCAGTTGCGGGAGCAGGCATCACTCCCGTAGGAGGGGTGGTGGGTTGAGGGCTTGTTGGAGCCGGATTGGCGGGTATGCCCGAGGAAGGAACCCCGGCCTGTACGATCGGAATACCCACATTCTTCATTACGCGTACGGATCGATCTTCCGATTCGATAGTCCCGACAACCTGGGCATCGTTGGAGATCTGGCCGCCACTGAAATTCATCTGATAATCGGTCGTCGTTCCAACGGGCAATTCGGGTAATCGCCATCGGAGTATTTGATTCGCATACATCGGTTCAAAGCCTGCCGATGCTCCTGTTGGGGTCAAGGCTGGATCGTATTTGATTGTGACAATCAGATTCCTTACGGCCACAGGGCCCGTATTGCGAACAAAGAGCTGCACCGAAGTCGCCGTTCCAACCGCGATAGGGTTTGCGCCCGTGGTTGCTCGCATGTCGAGTTCGACCTGAGGCATTCTCTGTGTACCCGGCACTGCTCGAATCGTCGCGGCCGATCCGGTTAGGATTTGGTTCGCAGTTCGAGCGGTCGCTTTGACCGTAAGCTCCCCTTCACGCTCGGCAAGAAACTGTGCTGAGAGAGGAACCGATTGACCCGGTGCCAAATACTCAACCGGTCTTGATACCTCCCGAGCCCCATCCCGAGCGTGTGTTAAACCAGGCCCAGCTTCAAGGAAAACGACGAGGTTGGTGATCGTTTGATTCCCTGTATTGGTAAGTTTCATGTTAAAGGTCGCAAGGTCGCCGACAGCCACCTGGGTGGTCGTTGGATCTGGATTGATACTCAAAGTGACCTGTGGTTTTTGTACCAATGTCGAGACAACGGCATTCTTCTGGATACCTGGTGCACCGGTTGCTTCAAAGACCACTCTTGCGTCCATTTCGCTGGTGGCTTCGACGACCAACTGAACATCGAGTGCTTGTCGCGAACCTAAAACGCCGATGTCCCATGACATATTGTTGCCGGTGCGCCGATTCGGCTCGGGCGTGATACTCTTGAGCGTCATGCCGTTAGGCACTGCCGCCGTGAGCACCACGTTTTCTGCTTGTGCTAAACCTTCGTTTTGAATCGTTGCACCGTAGGAAAGCGGTTGACCAGGTACGGCAACTTCGGGACCTCGAGCGATCAGGTTGATTTCAGCCGCACTCCATGTGACTTGGACTGTTCCGCGTCCTAGGGGCAATTCGGGCATGTTCTCGGACGATTGCCCAGGCCGAACCACCTCGACCTCGATCAGCGCCGAAGCATTCGATTTTGAAATCGTGTTGGGCTGTAGCATGTTCACTAGGTCGACGACGGCATTTCCGTTGCGGTCGACGTACTTCTCGAATACCTCTCCATACTGCGGAAGGAAGCGAGCGATCTCGGGATTCAAAGACCGATAACGCACGATCCAACCTTCGGCTGGCACGAGTCCATCGGCTTTACTGACTTTGGTAACGAGTGTGATCTGTTGACCGCTTTGCGCTTGCTGAATCTGTGGAAACTCCCAACGCGCATCGACCCAGTAGATGGTCGCGGTTTGCCGACGCTTGTCCCAAGCTTCGCTCTCGGGAGCCATGACGGTAACCTTCGATACTCCTTCACTGGGGCTCGATAGACTTAGCCACGTTTGCCCCTTTCGAATGGGTAGATCGTCATCGGTGCGGGAAGTACCTCGGGTGATTTTCCCTGGTTCGGTGCTTGTGCGACCTCTTGCGAAGTCGACATCGATCTTGCCTGCATCGCTTTGGTTTTGATGCTTCTTGAAAAGATGTTGCTTTTGGCTCTGGTTGTTATCGCCCACATCGATGATCTGGCCGACACTCTCGGGCGATAGCATCCATTCGATCGGCTCGCCTGTAACGAGCATGCCGTCTTTACCGCAGATGCCTGCCAAGAGGATGACCTCACCACCGACCGGTGCAACCAATTTGGTTGGAGTCAGCAACAGTTCTCCGCAACGGGCTCGAGCCTCATCGGCCGTAGTGTGCCCGCCCTTGCAAAGGTTGCATTGATGGCTTGACTTGCCATCGCCACCCATAGGAACCCCGTGCATACATTTCTTGGGTTCCGGTGGCGTTTGGTACGCGGGGCCTTGCGCCGGGTAGCCATTGTTTGCCCCGTGCGGGGAGACCAGTGTGGTAGTCTGGCCCGAAAAGATCGTGCCACCATTTGGATTGATGGCGGGTAGAGTCAGTGTCTTGCATCCGCTAAGCAGAATGCACAAGGAACCGCAAACACCCAACAGCAACTTGGCAAAGCTACCGGGCGTAGAGCGGTTTATTGCAATGGCATTCGAGGTTCGCGGCGAAGCGAGCATGTTGCAGGATCACACAAGGCCAACAGGTGATAGAACGCATCGAGGCGCACTGAGCCTCGAAGGAACGTACCTCTTGATCTGAAGGCCTGTTGAAGAATTCCCTGCACAAGTTACCGATTCGCCTGCAAAACAGTCCGATTATCCGGATCAAGCCGATCTAATTGGATTTTTCGGGTGCAAGTGCCATCGCCTTTGCTCCTGCTTGATCTGTCGGTGTTGCATCGGCCTCCAGGTCCCCCAAGGCGTACTGCATACCGTCGAGCATGTGCTTGAGGATCATCGGCTTGGAGAAAGTGTCTTCGCGGTGGCCAAAGTTGGTATAGAACACGCGGCCGTTGCCTGCGGTTCTCAACCAACTGACCGGTACCTCGCGAGGTCCATCGTTGATGAGCTTGCTGACGGCTTCCTGTTTCATATCGAGGCTGACCAAGACACGTAGCGTCTTGGTGCCGACATAGGTCTCTGGATTGTATTGATAGATCTCGTCGGTATGCCAGAACCCTTTGCCATCGAAGGCTTTGTTGAGAACATGCTCTGGGTCGTTGAGTTTGAAAGCCCACGTTCCACCGGCGTTCCAAGGGTGACCGGCGAACTCTCCTCCGACAACGGCGCGGCAATCGGGATGACGCCCAAAATTGTCGCTCGCGGCGTGGAAGCCTGCCAAGCCCTTGCCATTCATGATGAAGTCCAGAAACGCATTTTGCTGAGCTGGATTTTGGAACTGCATGTGGGTGGTGTTGTTCAGCAAAATCAGATCGTATTTTGCGAGGTTTTCAGGATTGAAAACATCGTAGGTGTCAGCCAGATCCACCGTGAAGGCCTTCGTTTTTTTTGCCATCGATTCTACGGCGTAGTTCCCATAGGGAATCGAGCCATGGATGAATCCTTCGCATCGGTAGAACAACAGAATGCGTCGCTCCTTTTTTGGTGATGCGGTCGCTTGTGCGGGCACCGCATTTTCAATCGCCGCTTTCTGTACATCGGTCAAGGGTCGGAAGCTATCAGCCTTTTTCTTTTGCCAAGGATCAGCGTCTTGAGCCAATACAAAGGAAGGTGCAAAGAGCAAAGCAAAAGCTAACGGAAACAACCATTTCATCGGGAGGATCTCCAAAAAATACGTGGCAAAAAAGCGGATAAACATCTAAGGCTTAGGCGCGTTGGCTTCGGGAGTGTTCGGCGCGGGTGGTTGCTGCGGCAGGAGAACCTTCTGACTCCCCTTGGGCAAGCCGATCAGCGCATCGTTAGGATTTTTGGCAAAGGGCTCAGCGAGTTCGACGCCTGCAAGGAGTGCAAGCAGAATCGTGGCGACAAAATAAATTGCATAATGAAAAAACGATTGGCCGATCTCTAGTTCGCAAGACCCGATTGAAACGGCAACACCAAGTCCGAACATGATCGCAATCAGAATGACCATCTGAAGCGTGTCGACTTGGGCTAGCACTCGGTTTCCAAAATACGACGAAACCAGCCAATAGATGGCACAAGTAAGCGCAAACACCCCGGCGCAGATGCCCAATCGGGTTAATCGCTCCTGCCCGATATATCCCCCGAGTTCATCGTCTTTGAAAAAAGTGTATCCGATGGATGCTAGAGGATAAGCAAGAGCGGTTGCGACGAGAGCTAGAGCCCAGGTTGGAGGGGTGATCCCAGATAGCCGAGCCCAAAGGGCTGCGATGATCGCCAAAGCTGCAATGCAACTAGCAATCAATACTTGAAAACCGTTTGGGGTGAAATCGACGCGTTGGATCGGCTTGAGGACCGGTTTCCCCGCGGCATCTTTAGGACCATAGTTCTCCGGTGCGTGGATAACGACTTCCTGGGATTTGTCAGGAACCGTGATCTTCTGCTTGCACTTAGGGCAAGGCCCCTGTTTACCTGCGAATTTATCGCTAACCGTGAATCTGGAAAGGCAACCTGGGCAGGTGACTGGGATTGGCATATCGAACTTGGATGCTTAGAACAGTGAATCGAAACCGTCGATCCAAATTATAACCGATCTTGCAAATTGCTAGTGGCCTATTATGTCCGAAATCGATCTTGGTCGCCCTTCCTTCAACGTCGTTCTTTTTCAGCCGGAAATACCGCAGAATACTGGAAATATCGGTCGGTCCTGCGTCGCTCTGGATGCAAAGCTTTGGATCGTTCGACCGATGGGGTTTAGGCTCGATGAAAAACTCGTGCAACGAGCCGGGCTTGATTATTGGCAGTTTTTGGACATCCAAGTTGTCGATAGTTGGGCCCAAATGCTGGGTCTGATGAACCTCGATCGGACGTGGTTCTTCACCAAGTTCGCCCAGCAACTCCACACGGAGGTTCGTTATAGCGTGGCCGATTGGCTTGTGTTCGGTAGCGAATCGAACGGGCTACCACCGAGTGTTCGTCAAGAATACCTTTCGCGATGTGTACGGTTGCCTATGACTGGCCCGGTTCGAAGTTTGAACCTGTCGGTATCCGCAGGCATTGGTCTTTATGAGGCTTACCGACAATGCACGTGCGATCCGAACAGCTAAGCTAAAATCGGTTGCACAAGATTGCCGTGAACATCGGTTAAACGGTAATCGCGACCTTGGAAGCGGAAGGTCAAGCGTGTGTGATCAAAACCTAACAGGTGGAGTATCGTTGCGTTAAGATCATGCACATGAACCGGGTTTTCAATTGCATTGAATCCGAACTCATCGGTCTTGCCATGAACGAGTCCTTTTTTCAGACCTCCTCCGGACATCCAGATACTGAAGGCTCGGTTGTGGTGATCTCGACCGTCGTTTCCACCTTGCACCATCGGGGTTCGTCCGAACTCGCCGCCCCAGATCACCAGGGTATCTTCGAGCATCCCCAGTCGCTTTAGATCTTGCACGAGCGCAGCACTTGGTCGATCGGTCGCCCCTGCATTGTTCTTGACGCCGTTGGTCAAATCACCGTGCTGATCCCAAACCTCGTGGAACAGTTGTACGAAGCGAACGCCTCGTTGAAGGAGCCGGCGAGCGAGAAGGCAGTTTCGCGCGAAGCTTGCCTCTTTGGGATCTTTCACTCCATAAAGATCAAGCGTCTCCTTCGATTCTGAACTCAGATCCATCAGTTCGGGAGCACTGGTTTGCAGTTTCGAAGCCAATTCGTAACTTTGAATTCGCGAGGATATCTCAGGATCCCCAACTTGTTCGAGGGTTAAGCGATTGAGATTGGAAATCGCATCGATCGTTTCACGCTGGGCCTGATTGTCGACCCCCTTGGGGTTCGAAAGATACAGCACAGGGTCGCCCGTGGAGCGAAATGGGATCCCGGCAAAAGTCGTCGGCAGAAAGCCGCTCCCGTAGTTGCTTGCTCCTCCGCTTGTTCCCTTGGCGCTGGTAAGTACGACGAATCCAGGAAGATCCTTCGACTCAGATCCCAGGCCGTAGAGTGTCCAACTACCAAGACTCGGGCGTCCGAATTGCTGCGAGCCGGAGTTCATCATCATTTGAGCCGGTGCGTGGTTGACCGCATCGGTTTGCATGGATCGGATCAAAACGATGTCGTCGGCGATGCTCCCGATTTGCGGGAGAACCTCGCTGAGTTCCATGCCGCATTGTCCTTTGGGGGCAAAGCTGAATTTTCCGCCGAGCAACGCGGAGTTCGGATTGATGAAGGCTGCGCGGTAGCCTTTCAAAAGATCCGGTGGTGGCAGTTTCCCATTGCGTTTGGCAAGTTCAGGCTTTGGATCGTACAGTTCAAGCTGGCTTGGAGCCCCTGCTTGGAACATGTAGACAACGCGCTTGACTTTGGGCGGGAAATGGGGTGCCTTGGGTGCCAATGGGCCCGCTTGTTCGTCGGCCGCAAGATCCCCTGCAAGAAGTTCCATGGCTGCAAGCGAGCCTAGCCCTACCGAACAGTCTTTGAGGAACCATCGTCGACGTAGCAAATTCGCGTAGGACTCGTTCAGTCTATTTTGAAGTTCGTTCATGCTTGGAGGAGATGCCTAGGGATGTTTTGGTTTCTCAGGTATTCGCCGAGGGGATTCTTGTTCTATCCCTTCATTCTACCATCATTACGCCGTGTTCAACGAGGATCGGATTCGGAATTTGATGATAGAATATCTGTGGATGGCACATTGACGGTTCGCTACAAAGCGGCAGACGATCCAGGTTGAACTGGTTGGCGACAAGACAGATGCTGGGACGAGCGGGTTCAAAATGAATATCAAAGGAAAAAACAAATCGCTTTGGGATTATCCAGCGTATGCGGCTATCCCTGCGGATGGTAAACGCCACGAAATCATCCATGGAGAACACTTTGTGAATCCAGCACCCAATCTTTATCACCAGGAAGTCTCACGTCACACTAAATTTCAGCTTTACACCCAGATAGAGCTGACCGGACAGGGCAAGGTTATCAACTCGCCGGTAGATCTCCAGTTTTCCAACCACGATATCGTACAACCCGATCTCGTTGTCGTGACGATCAAAAACAAGCACATCATGACGCCGACGAAGATTAAAGGAGTCCCCGATCTTTTGGTGGAAATTCTTTCCCCTTCCAATCCGGATCATGATCTTAAGACAAAACGCAATCTCTACGAGGAATCGGGAGTGCCCGAATACTGGATCGTCTTTCCTGAAGAGCATCAAGTTCTTCAGCTTGTGCTCGTCGATGGCAAATACGTTGAATCCACAGATTCGGAGTCGATAACGATGAAGAGTTTACCCCATGCAACGGTCGATCTGACTCGCGTTTGGTAGCGTCCAGAACCAGAAGGGTTGTCTTTTTCCTTCTGTAATTAAGCTCGTTGTTACTCTGCGGTCTTTTTGGCGTTGCTTTGCATCTGATGCATCGCGTTTTGACTCATCGCATCAACCGCTAGATACATCGTTGCCGCAGAGGCGCAGCCGGCTGGGCCTTTGGTGATGTATCCGGCAACGGCTGCCGATACGGCTCCTACACCCCGACCTATTCGATCTGCATTGCGATGCTCGACTTTGGCACATCTTGACAAGGCATAAGCTCCATGGCGAGCAACCTCACCTAACAATGTTGCCACTCCCGCCGTGCGTGACATGGCCACTCCTGCTGTAGCACTGCTGCCAACGGTTCTGGCCGACGCAGAAGCCAGCCCGGCAAGACCAACGCGAATCGCCCCTCGCAATAATCGGTCCATTTGATGACTGACATGCTCACCCGACTTACACAATCTCGCAAAATGCTCACAGTTGCCCAGCGCGACATGGTAGTGAGTATTGCCAACGGCTCCCAAGGCTCGCTCAATCACTTGGTCATCCTCAAGCACCTCGCTTACCTGCTCGATCGAAATCGGTTTACCGTCGGCAAACTCAGCGATCGCGACTCGCTGGACTTCCATTTGAGAGGTATCGCCGCCGACCGATGCCAAATGGACCACTGTTCCGTCCCCAATGTCGATCCCAAAGTGACGATACGGGATGAATCCCCAAAAGCATGGTACTGTCAGTAAATCAGCTCTGGCCATTTTATTTTTTTCCTGGACGGGCTGGTTTGCCGTCCCTCTGAAAACTATAAGGCCAAAGGGCTTTAAAAAGAAAGCGGAGTTTTCATCAGAAAACTCCGCTATTGCCTTTTTTATTTTCTCTGAGGCTTTCGAGCCTACTGGAAGGACTTACCACAACCGCAAGACTTAACTGCGTTTGGGTTGTTGAAAGTAAATCCGGAGCGTTCCAAGCTCGAGTACCAGTCGAGTGTCGTGCCGTCTAAAAGTAAGGCACTCTTTTTATCGACCACGACCGAAATGCCATTCTGCTCGTAACGGCTGTCTTTGGCCGCGTCGAACTGATCATCGAAGTTCATCGAGTATTCGAATCCACTGCATCCGCCGGCGACGACGCCGACTCGGACAAAAGTGTCTTCGCTAAGCTGGGAATCCGTATGAGCTCGCTTGAGCTGCTCGGCCGCTTCGGGAGTAACCAAAATCGCCATGTGCAACCTCTATCCTAAATTTCCGTAGAAAACTTGTCGACAAACCAAACTCGGCCTCAAAAAGTCGTTCTGATCCTATGGAGGCCCGGAATCAACCGGACTTGTCGGTCAATCCATCGAAATAATATGCAAGTTGTTGCGAAAATGACAAGCCAAAAATCACTTCCCAACACAGGGATTGCCTGCTATTCTTACGCACCCATCGGCGCAGGAAGTGCCCTGGGGATCAGGATTTGTGTCGTCCGAGCGATTTTTTTCATACCAGAAAAGATCTGCAAGGGTCCTAAGTCCATGCCAGACAAGAATTTACGCATTTTTTTGCAGTCCGCCCCATCAGGAGAAATACAATCATGGTAAAACCGCACCGCAAACTCAAAAAAGCCAACCACGGCCAACGAGCCGCCAACAGCAAGGCCCGCAAAGCCAAGCGTCGTAAGGTTCGCACCTAGTGGTTGCGAAAGAATTCATCGTCGATCTGGATAAGATCGATTTTGATCGTCCAACTGCGGATATTCATCAGATTCGCAAGCTTAACCCACAGCGCTTCGAAATGGAGCAACTCACGGCGATCGTCTACGAAGACCCCGTGAACGTTGTGTGTGCTGGGTACAAAGATGTCTCGACTGATGAATTTTGGGTCAGAGGGCACATGCCAGGCATGCCTCTGATGCCAGGAGTTGTCATGCTTGAAGCAGTCGCTCAAGTCTGTTGCTACTGCGCTCACAAATACAAACTCCTGGGGGATTCTATGGTCGGTTTCGGTGGACTCGATGAAGTCCGCTTTCGCGAACCGGTCGTCCCCGGCGATCGTTTGATCGTTATGTGCAAACTCCTCAAACTCAGGAAACCTCACCTGCTTGTTTGCCATTTCCAAGGAGTCGTCGGTCGCAAATTAGTTGTCGAAGGCCAACTCAAGGGTATCCCTATCCCTGTCCAAGCCCTCCAACCTTAGACCTGCTTTCGACTCTCTACTCTCTATTTCCTCCTGTCTACTTTCTCTTCCCCAGGTGCTCTATGTTTGCATTGAAAACACATTGGGTCGCTCCTTGGATCATGCTCGCAGTTGTGGCGGCACAGCTCCCAAGCGACGCGTTGGCTCAAAAGACTATCCCAGGACATACGGCATACGTACATCCTGATCCTTGGGGGGCTCGTATCCGTGAAAACCAAGGTGTCTTGCGATGGCAAGACAGCAATCCGTCGATTCGCTGGTGGGGGATTTTCAAAAACCCCGGCACTCTGGAACTTAAGGTTCTGGTGCGAGGCGATTCGAAATCTATCGAGGGGTTGAAGCTTCGAGTGGGCGATCAAGAGCACGGGCCAATGGGGATGAAGTCAGAACAAGAGCTAACACTCGTCGACTTTGGCAAGTTTGAGCTCAAACTCGATAAGCCTACGCACCAGATGATCGAATTGGTGCGAGGATCGGGAGAGGCGATCGACGTCAAAGAGTTGAGGCTCGATGGCACCGCCAGCCAGGACGCATTCTTTAACCTCAAAGAGCGTCGCAATGCTGCGTCTGTACACCTGATGTATCCGGTAGATCGCCAAGCCAAAGTCGAAGCTTTCTACACCGAGGTCGTCGGAGTCGAGGAGCCCGTTGGCACTTTCTATATGGCATGCGGGTGGCATCGCGGTTACTTTGGCATGCAAGTCAACTCGAAGACCGAGCGACGAATCATATTTAGTGTATGGGACAGTGGAAACGAAGCGGTCGATAGGAACAAGGTAGCCAAAGAGAATCGTGTGCAACTGATGGGCAAGGGCGAAGGTGTCTTTGCCGGTGATTTTGGAAACGAAGGAACCGGAGGCCACAGTCACCTCAAGGTGCTCTGGAAGACAGGAACCAAGCAACGATTTCTGGTGACCGCTGTGCCCACCGATGCGACTCATACGACTTTCTCAGGTTATTGGTTCCATCCAGAGAATAACCAATGGATGCTCATCTCCTCATGGAACGCTCCCAAGGAAGGTGGCTATATGCGTGGCCTACATAGCTTTAGCGAGAACTTTTTGGGAGAAAACGGGCATTTGGTGCGCAAGGCTCTCTTTGGCAACCAGTGGTATAGAACATCCGATGGTAAGTGGCATGAGATTACCGAAGCTCGCTTCAGCCACGATCCAACAGGCAAGGATGATCGGATGGATCGAACCATGGGTGTTGAAGACAACCAGTTCTTTCTCCGGCACGGTGGCTTCCTAGATGGTTCGCTTGACTACGGAACACCGATGAATCGCAATCCAGTCGGCCAGCCACCTTCGGATATCGAAGCCCTCATCAGCAAATAGCCCGTTAAACGGCTGTCCTCAGCTGTTTGGGCCAGCCATTGTAGAACGGCTGTCCTCAGCCGTTCGCGCGAGTCACTGTAGAAAGCCCGTCCTTAGTCGTTCGCGCGAGTCACTGTAAAACGGCTGTCCTCAGCCGTTTGGGCCAGCCATTGTAAAACGGCTGTCCTCAGCCGTTTGGGCCAGTCATTGTAAAACGGCTGTCCTCAGCCGTTCGAGTCAGCCGTTCGAGATCTCTCACCTAGCTGATCAACTCCTTGATCGGTCGACCTTGGTCGACAATCGGGGTTGGCCGGCCATTGAAATCCTTGATGAACGTCGTATGGGCTTCGATGCCCAAATGATGGTAAACAGTGGCAAGAAAATCGCCTGCGGAACAAGTTCTCTCGATCGGGTCTTCCCCCCGCTTATCGGTCGCACCGATAACTTGTCCGGTCTGTATTCCTCCTCCAGCCCAAATATTGGAGAAGGCCCTTGGCCAGTGATCTCTACCTGGCTGGATTGTTCCCGCAGCAGCACTCGCATTTCCAGCACCCGTGCTCGGCGAATATTCTATTTTAGGCGTCCTGCCAAACTCACCGGTAACGACGACCAGAACCCGTTTGTCTAACCCACGCTCGTAAATGTCTTCAATCAAAGCCGTAACCGCTTGATCATACACATCGGCTCGGAATCTTAAGGCATCGAACACGTGGTGATTCACGGCATGGTCGTCCCAGTTTCCGACTCGTCCGCACAATGGACCGCTTAGGCTGGTCGTAAGGATCTCGACGCCAGCTTCGACCAATCGCCTTGCCATGAGCAATTGTTGGCCCCAAGCGTTTCGGCCATACCTATCTCGTGTGCGATCGTCCTCCTTGCTCAGGTCGAACGCCTCTTTGGTCTTGGGGCTCGTCAACAGCGAAATGGCTTGGGATTCGAACTGATCGAGTGCGCCGAGCTCACCTGCCTTATCGAACGCTCTGGTGAGTGTATCGAGCTTTTGCCTCAGATCGCTACGCCTTCCGAGCCTCTGCACTTCGCTGGCATCTGAAAGCCCGATGTTAGGAACTGAAAAATTCGGATTGCTGGGATCCCCTGAAACGGTAAACGGGGAGTACATGTCACCCAAGTAAGCCGGTCCGTTGTACTCCAAGGGAGGATTGATCCCAACATAACGCGGTAAAGGATTGTCGCGTTGCGACTCCTCGCGTGAACGCAGATAGTTCGTAACGGTCATCCAATCCGGATACTTGGGCTTAGGTTTGTCTCGTGTATCAGGATCCCCCGATAGCATCTGCATCGATCCTGCCGGATGCCCAGGGGCTGTCTGACGCATCGATCTCAAGACGGTGAACTTATCAGCAATCGCCGCTTGCCTGGGCAATAGCTCAGTAAAAAGCATTCCAGGCACTTTCGTCGGTATCGTGCTAAAGGGCCCACGGTATTCACTGGTCGCATCGGGCTTTGGATCGTAGGTGTCGATGTGCGAACATCCACCTGGTTTCCAAACCATGATGATCGATTTGCGTTCGCGGGGTTTGCTGGACTGATCCGATGCGATGGCGGATTGAAGCCGCAACAGACCCGGCAAACTCAGCGTTGCAAAACCGCTTAGTCCCATCGTGAGAAACCCACGTCGGTTGGCTCCTAAGATCGGCGAAGGTCCACAGCAGCGGTCGTGCCCGCATGAGGTATTACTGGACATGTCGGATTCTCTAAACATTTGAAGTCACCTATCGCTTGATTTTAGTGCCGATGATCACGGAGCTTGGATTCGGATACTCACCGGCTCGGTAATGATAATCTCTGCGGTATCTCGGGGGCTAGCCTGTTCGTTGCTCCGTTTGAGCTTCTCTTGAGTGGCCGTAACCAAGGCGTCAGCCTCCTGCTTTTTCTTGTTCGCATCGGCCAATTCGGCTTCCGCAGCAGCCTTTTGCTCGGCAGCCGCTGATGCGACGGTTTGTGTTTTTTGCGTCACCAGTTCGCTAGCTTTCTGCTGCTGCTCCTGAGCCGCCTTGAGTTCTTTCTCGACAAGCGAGATCGCTAATGGATTGTATCGGTATTTTGCGACAGCCGATCCATAAAAGGCGATGGTGTATTCGCCAGGTGGCGGCTTGATGGCACCGAGGTTGATCGTTGCCTCGGAATTCGCAGCACCGATATTCACGTCGAATTGTGGGTTCCCCTCAAATCCTGAGCCCATGGTCTTGAGTTGCAACACTGCCCCCGAAAACTCACTTCGCAGCGTATGGGTCATCGGAATCTTGAGCACTTCCCCAAGCTTGGCTTCGTAAACTTTACGCTCCGTAGGTGCGATGGTCATCGGAGCCAGTTCCGAGGTGGTGACCGACACGGGGATCCCCGAGACGAGTCGGGGGCTCGGGATCTCGCTCCAAGCGTCTGGGATGGGCCATACCATCTGAGCCATTTGCATCGGATGCGTCACCGTCTGCTCGCCAATCTTCGCCGACGCGGTGATGGTCGCATTGGCAAGTCCCTGCGGGGCATCTTGGGTGGCTGTCAACAACAACACGCCTCGCATCTTTCCGGCAGAAATCTTTAAACCCTGAGCGGTTACTCCTTGAGGTAGTCCCTCGACATGCAATGCGATCTCGCCGTCGAATCCATCGCGACGCACCGCTACGACTTCAAGTGCCACGGTACTCCCGGCACGCAGTGCCAACGGCTTGGACAAAGCGTTTCGATCCCCGTTTCTGAGTTCCATATGAAGCCCCCACGAGACAACAGAGAAGTCAGGTTGCGCCTGTCGCACAATAAGCCTGTAGATATTGCGAGGATCCTTGCGTGTCCCGCCGAAGAGGTCCGACAAGAGGATGCGATAACGTCCCGTTTCCTTGATCTCAAGCTTACCGAGGATGTCGGTGGATCCTCCATCAAAGGGTGGGCCGTCATAGGCATATCCGTTGCTCGATGGCTTCATGGGGCTTGCAATATCATTAAGCTCGGCAATATCGGACCATCCGGATTGATCAGGCTTTTGCATCTGCACCACAAGTGACGGATCGGTCGGACGCCCTAACCGCTCAGAGGCGACTTCGATCCACCAAGTCTCGCCTTGCTTGGCATCGAAGACATAAGTGTCGACATCAGCGGCAGGATAAAATCGACCAGCAATATCGGCTGGGAGCGTAATGGTCTGTTCCATTGCGTCTTCCTGCTCGCTCGTTGGTGACTGAGGCGCCAAACCAACAGGTGGCCATGAAAATGCGCTCACTGAACGTGTGCTTGGATAGACAGGCATCGGTGCATCGAGGGGCAACTCCTCGATGCTCAAACGATAGAAGTATCCCGGCCCTCCTTTGAATGTAAGCTCATGGATTTTGATCGTGTGTTTACCGGATACCTTCGCAACAAAATCGAGCGTGTCGCCAGTCCGCTGGGCTACCAAATCGGTGCCGTTGGCATCGCCAACGATAACGACAGGATCGAGCTTGGAGTCGATCCCCCGAGCCGAACACTGGATCATGTAGCGCTTGCCCTGGACCGCTTCAAAACTATAAAAATCGACCGCCCGCGCCGTGACCACGGCATTGCATACCGTCGGAACACTCAGTGGCATTGCATTGACTAGATTGGTGTTACCTGGTTTTTGAGTCACCTCCGCCAGTTTGCCTACGGAGAATATTCGTGCCGAGGAGATTCCCAAGCGTCCAAGCAACCGAGCTTCATAGAGCCCAGGAGAAACATCTGCAGCGATAGAAATGGCGTACTGATTCGGGATCGGTTTGCCTTGGGCATCCACTTTCGCCGACGCTTGAATTCCAGGGTGTTCGAAGATCAGTGGCCCTGGATCCTCCATATGTTCAGCGGATATGGTCGCATCAAAACTCGTCCCCACTTGGCCACCCATCGGGCTGATCGATAGGAGTCTTGGTAAAGGCAAGCAAACCGACTGAGCCTGCGCAACACCTGCTACTGCCATGCTGACACATCCCACAAGCAACGCGATGAAGATGTTCCTAACGGTTGGTTTTAAACTTCGTTGCATAGGTCGCTTAGTGGTTAAAGAGGAATTCTTTGGAGTTGATGATCGCCCATAAGAGGTCTTGAAGATTCTCTCGTAAACTCTTCGCAGGATCGATTGGATTGCCAGCAGCGTCCTTGCGAACATCATTTAGATATCCAACGGCGATCGAAAGTTCTTCAGCCGAAGGCTTGCGCGAGAAGGCAGCAAGATAGATCTCCTCGATTTTTTGCTCGGAGGATTTGTCTGACTTTGCAAGCGTCTCTGCCCTTCCGTTCCCATTGGCTAGCTTGCTTTTGACATCGTTGGCATTCATAAGGTGAAGGCTTTGTGCAAGACTCGATGTTTGAATTCGTTCGCATTCGCAAACACTCTCGTTCTCAGGTCTGCCGAAGACCTTCAGGAACGGAGACGCGTTGTTGTAGCTGTTATCGGGCAACGCAATCGCGCGCGTGCCTGGAGGCAAATTCGGAAAATCGGTTCGGGTCAAAGCGAGGTCATCGACCGCATCAAGCAGAACTTCTGCCGATAGCCGCCGTGGATAATAGCGAGAGTAGTTCTGGAGATCGGATAGGTTTTGAGGTTTCGGAACTGAGCTGAGTTGATAGGTGTTCGACCGCACCAAGGTTCGAACGAGTTCCTTGAGGTCGAATCCAGATTGGATAAAGCGTTTTTCAAGGGCATCCAAGAGCTCGGGGTTCGAAGCGGGATTCGAATCGCGGATGTCATCTTCAGGTTCGATCAATCCACGTCGAAAGAAGTGCTTCCAGTAACGATTGACGACCGCCTTGGCAAAGAATGGGTTCTTAGGGTCAGCCATCCAATCGGCTAATTTGAGCCTTGGGTCTTGGTCGGGTTCGATCTCAAGGGTCCCCTGACCAAGGGGGGCTGGTCGGCGCATTTGCCCGGTCTTGGCGTTAGGAACCCCAGCGACACCCCGTTTGTGAAAGATCATGTCCTCGCCACGTGTCGACGTCGGCTTGCGTCCAACTTGGCTGAAGAATGCTGCCAAACTGTAGTAGTCGTCTTGGCTCCAACGCTCGAAGGGATGATGGTGGCACTGAGCGCACTGCATGCGAACCCCAAGAAAGAGCTGCGCGACGTCCTCAAGCTGGGTTTTGGGCTCTTTGACTCGCTTGTACCAAGCGACTGGCGGATTGGACAAAACCGTACCGGTTGCAGCGAGCAACTCGCGCACCATTTGATCGTAGGGTTTATTGGCAAGCAGGCTATCGCGAACCCAAGAGTAAAAAGCAAAATTCGAAGTGATGTCGCTCGCATCGTCCCGCCGATTCTTGAGCATTGCCGTCCATTTATTGGCAAAGAAATCCGCATATTCGCCACTTGCTAAAAGTCGCTCAATCGCATCATCGCGTTTTCCAGGTGAAGGGTTCGATAAGAAGGCTTCGAGCTCCATCTGGGTCGGCAAACGTCCAGCGATATCGAGCGAGGCACGTCTTAGAAAGGTCGTGTCATCCGTCAGATCCGAAGGTGGGATCCCCAAGCGTTTGAGGTTTGCGAAAACCAATTCGTCGACGAAATTCCTAGCCTCAGGAAGTTGCTCGACGGTGTAGGCTTGGGGTACGAAAGCTCGAAAAACACTTACCTGGCCTTGGTATCTCACCATGATCGATACACTCCCAGGAATGTCTTGGATAGATACATTCCCAAGCGGGTCAACCGTGGCCATCGCCGTGTCGTTGGACTCGAAGAGCGATAAGCTCGATACATCCTTTTGGGTGCCATCGCTGTAGTGGGCGATCGCTTTCAAGGACTGCTGAGTTTGTGGCCCCAGGGTGGCTTGAGCGGGTTGAATCTCAATCGAGGTCAGTTTGGTTGCTTTATCACCGTCGTAGGTTGCACCTTGTCGAATCCACTCGACAAGCAAACGGTAATTCTCGGAATTTGGTTGTAGCCGCGCCCCTCCGCCGTGTGGAACCTCCCCGGTGGCTTTCAGGAGCAACAAGCTTTGCTCGGGTGCCGTTGCAGACAAGCGTCGTCCTCGACCTTCGACAACCAAATGTTGGTAGTCCTCCAAAGGCTCGAAACCCAAGAGCGAGAGCTGAAAACCATTTTGTCCATTGCCGGCTTTGGCATGGCAAGTTCCCGCGTTGCAACCGGCTTTTGTCAGAATGGGAACGACATCGTTGACCAAGCTGACGGGTCGGTGCGGCGTCTGAGGCTCAGTGGCAAAGGCGATGCCCAGCGCCATCGCGAAGATTGCGAAAACAACGATGGGCTGGGGTAGGAATCGGAACGATCGCATGGGGGTAGCAGAAGTGCGAGTAAGTCCGGTGAGGATTGAAACCCCAATATTTTAGGCCAAACCGCACCATCGAGGACACGATCATTGCCCTTTTGGCGGAAAACCACAAGGTTTTCCACGATCCGTCTGATCAGTCCTCAATACCTCTTTTATAAGCCTCCGAGAGAGGCTCATCTTGGCCGACCGTCCAACGCTTGCCTTCGGTTTCAATTTCGATGAAATTCGTTCCGATCGAGATCACTTTGCCTTCGATATCGCCGAGTTTCAGTTGCTCTCCTGGGCGTACATAGAGCGTCTTGTTATCGGTCTTGGAACGTATCCACGCCTGGGGTCCCTTACCATCGGCGATCAGGGCGCTGACGAAGGCTTGGGAAGCCACATCGAAATCCTTAGGTTTCTTGACCGCAGGAGGAGGTTCTTGGACTTTGATAGAAACCCACTGAACCGATGACTTGGCAGGAATCCCTGAGTCGGTTGCTCGAACCCCTACTTTGTAATCTCCCAGTTCCATCGCGGTCCAACTGAGATTTCCTGTTTCGGGATCGAGCTGCATCCCTTTGATCGGGTCTCCTTCGAACTCGTACTTGATGACTTGTCCGGGATCGATATCCTTCGCGGCAAGACCTACATCCATTTTGATCCCAAGGGTGGCCGACACGAGCTTGCTCTTTTCGAAAGCTGGTGCTGTGTTCGTTGGTGCAAAGATGTTCCGTCCTACGATGCTGTTGTAGTATTCTTCGTACGGTTTTTCGAGTCTTGGGGCATTGTTCGCTGGAGGCGGTTGATCTGGCTTAGCATTCTTGAGTGCTAAGACTTCGCTATCCAAGCTGATCTTTAACTGGTTTGGGATCTTGCTATTGGGAAGTGGCTGCATATCGAAACGCAGCACGCGATGGAGATAGTCTTTCGCATGGAATGCATGAAGCAGTTTCGTCGCGTTTTCGATTGTCCCAGTTCCTGAGAGTTGGAACTTGAAAGACTGATACAAGTCTTTCTCAACGCTGTCCCCAATTGTCTTGGGGAGCGCGTCGGTCAGATCGCACTCGTCGGCGAGATTAATTAACCACTCGAGATATTGGGCGCGAGCTTTTTCTTCATTGCTAGGAAGCGATTGGCCTACGAGCCGATTGAGTTTCGCCTTGGCGACAGACCCGGCAGTAATTTGAAGACTTTGATCGCTTTTCTGCTGAGTCAATCGATCTATCTCATCCTTTTTATCGGTGAACCCTTTACTGATCGATCCCCAGATGTAAGTTCCTAGGAACAGAAACAGGATAAGGCCTACGCCTGCAGCAAGAATTCTTTCGCGTTGAGATAAATTCACGATGCACCTCCAAGGATCGGTTCAGTGGTTGGTTTCGAGGGCTCTGCCGCAGGCGGATCTTTCTGCGTTGGGGCAGCAGGAGCAGGTTCAGGAATAATAGGCTCCGAAGGGATCTTGGGTTCAGTTTCCGACGGCTTTGACTCAGACCCGCTCGGCTCGGTATTTAGGACTTCGGCTGCGGGCTCTGCGGTAGGCTCTACGGTAGGCTCTATGGTGGGCTCTACGATCTTGGGTTCCTCGATAGGTTTCCTTGTCACGTTGCGTGGGTCTTTCACCTCGGCATTTGCGACCGTGATCTTCATATCGGCCGCGACTCGGTATTTTTTGTCCTGGCTTTGTGCCAAGCCAGTGCCTTGTACGTTGTGCTTCTGGTCTCGATACGCACTTTGAATCTCAGGCACCAAGTCTTGCTCTTTGGTGAAGAATTTCGTGACGATGGTAGGTGTGTTGGTGCGAGGTTCTAATGCGAAAGTGGTGCCACCGAAATAGGTCGTCTCGGAGTCCTTGGCATTTTGCGAAAGCCGCTCGAGTTCATCGACCCACAGGATATCTCCAGCCAAATAGGTTTCTAGCTTTTTCCAGTCGGAAAGATGTTTAGCCGAAGACTTAAGTATAGGTGCCTCGCCTGCGATCTGGTCTTTTAGCGTCTTGATTTCCTGATCGAGCGATGCGTGGCTCGATGTGTACCACCACCAGCTTGCTCCAAGCAGTCCGAGTGCAGCAGCACCTCCAAGAATGTATCTGCCGATGGGTTTTTTTTGCTCGACCTTTTTCCTGGGGTTCACAAAATCGATGAGCCGATCGCTTGCATTGGGGAACTGCAAAGCTCCCATCACAGGGGCAAAGCGTCCGACGGTTTGGGTGGTTGCAGCCACAGCGATATCCGCTCGTTCGGCCATCGAGAATGGATCAAGCATCTTCACGGGCAATTCAACGGCTTGGCTCAGCGCTTGAGCAAAGGGAGCTAGAGAGTCCTTGGTCCATACGACAATTTGGTCAACCTTGAGTCCCGGTCTTTGAGAAACGGCTGCCATGAGCGTGCGCTTGACTTCTCCGGCGAGCAACTTGATCGAGTTTGGATCCTGGGGATCGATCGCCGCGTAGAAACTTCTCATGAAGACCGATTTGCCACGTTCGGTAATGACCACGTCGGCTTCGTCATTGAGCAGATCGATAAACAAGACTGTTGCGTTATTCCATTCAGGATGCTTTGCAATGGCGCCTGCAGCCGCAGCCATAGGTCTTAAGACCATGTGCTTGAGCGTCAATCCAGCCTCGGTAACCGTCGCGTCGATCCTTTGGATCAGTGCTGGGTTGATTGCACCAACGATGCAATCGATGCTACCCTCGAGATGGGAAGGCATCGTGATAAAGTCCAACGGCCACGAGTCATTGACGTTTGCAAAGTAGCGTGGGGCTGCAAAGCGTACCATGTCCGGAAGCTCGTTGGTATCGACCATCGGTAGAGTGATCGCACGCAATTCGATATCGTTGCGGCTCACGCAGGCAATAACCGAACCGGTCTTGATGCCTGCTTGTTGAAGCAGATCCTTCAGCGCGGCAGTAGCCTCAGGTGTGCCCCAAGGTTGAACACCTTCTTCAAGCGACAGTGGCCCGCTGAGCACTTTTTCAATCGACACACCGGTCAATCCGGTCGACCCGACGGCCAATCGGACTTCGTTGCTGTCGCATTCTATACTGATGAATTTGGACATTGCTGGTGAACTCTAGTTGTTAATTCTTTCGCTTCGGTTGTTTCTTTTAAGGAGTCGAGACGATCGCATTGCCCATGGCCCTTTGTCCAAGGGTCGATTGAGCAAAGCCTCTACCGAGATGATCGAGCTTGCGGTACAAGACGATGACCGGCACGGGCCCTGCCCCATCAATGACCGCCTCGGTTCGCGAGAAGCCGGCGGTTTGTTCGAAGTATCCGACACTTTGAACCCGCATGACATCGCCACCCCCTGTGACCAATGGAGCGATCGATTTCATTTGATCCAAAGTGAGGATTCCTTCGACCATCGGCCATGTTTCGTACTTGCGATTCTCCGTGTCGGATTGCGACGCGCGAGACTCGATCAGTTTCTCAAGGATTTCATCCGTGATGCCGGGCAAGCCCGCGAGGATCTCTTTGGGTGCTTCATTGATATTAATTCGCCCCGGTAGCATTGGAGCTTCGACCGTGGTGACTTTATCCATGAGCATTGGCAAATACAGGGCCATTTGTACCGGTGATGACGTCAATGGCGACGTAAACCGTATTTGCTGGCCGTTGACATTGGCCTCAAAGCTTGCATCGATCAGTTCCAGAACTCCGTTGACTTGGAACTGACCGGGCTGAGTTGCATCGATTCCAAGGGCTTCAAAGTTTGAGGCAGACCACGGACGAGTCTCGGCAGGTTGCCCTCCAGAGCCGCCCCCTTGGCCCAATCCACCACCGCCACCACCACCGCCACCGCCGCCAGGTCCACCAAAACCACCACCGCCACCTGGTCCGTTATTCCCACCACGGCCTCCACCAGGTCCATTGTTTCCACCGGGGCCATTATTCCCACCACGACCTCCACCCGGTCCGTTGTTGCCACCGGGGCCATTGTTTCCACCACGACCGCCACCTGGCCCATTGTTGCCTCCGCGACCTCCGCCAAATCCTCCACCGGGTGCACCGCCGCCGGGACCTTGACCGCCTTGACCGCCTCGACCACCGAATCCACCTCCGCCGGGACCTTGACCGCCACCACCTTGACCACCTCGACCTCCACCGCCGCCAGCTCCTGCTCCACCGCGACCGCCTGCGGGAGGCTGATTGTACGAAACAGGGATCGTCACTAGCGAAAATACAGGGTTAGCGAATTCAAGTATCGAGAAGTCGCTACGTCCACCGCGTCCACCACGTCCGCTCCCTGGTCCACCGCCAGGTCCACCTTGACCACCCCCAGGATTAAATCCGCCACCGCCACCGGGTCCACCCCCCGGGCCACCTTGGCCTCCGCCTGGTCCATTGTTCCCGCCGCGTCCACCGCCGGGACCATTATTTCCTCCTCGCCCGTTTCCTCCGCCCATGCCGCCACCCTGCATACCGCCACCCTGCATACCGCCGGGCATACCTCCCATGCCGCCGAGTGCACCAAGACCTCCACTTCCGGAGCTTGGTCCAAAGTTTCGGTACGCGATCACGAACGTTGCAAGATCATCCCCAACAACGGCAGCAAGATCCGTTCTGAGGTTCGTCATGTCTTGGGTGTTTAGGTTGACTCGGGGCGAACCATCGGCAGTGAGATTGCGCTCCTTGGAGTACAGTGTCAAGTACATCGCCCAGCCAAGATCTGGCGGTTTGACCTGTTGGCCTTGGGCACTTCCCGAGGTTCCTGTTGTCCCCGTCATGCCTGCATTCATTCCCATAGGCCCACCGGTACCTGGCATTCCTCCAGCCATCATGGCAACATTGGATTCGCTTGATTCAAGGACTCCATTTCGATTTTGATCGAGTCCAAACAGAAGATATGGGGTCACTCCCCGGACCAACAACAATTGCTCGATCGAGTTGAGTGGACCATTGACGGGTGCATAGGGGCTTGGGAGTTGCGTGTAGTATTCACGCTCGGCACCAAACTCGCGAGGTTCATCATCCGGATCGATAAAGTCCAAGATTGCATCGGCGGTGTACTCGTCCATCCCTGGAAGGGCCATCAGCAAATCTCGACCGACGCTGGCGCTCGAGCCTGTCTGGGGGCTGGAGCTACCCGAACTGCTGGCGTTGCTGGAGCCTGCTGCGGAGGTGATCGGTGAGGAACCTGACAATGTGGGCATGATCGAATCGGTCGATGCTCCAAGCAAAGCGGCGGGCAACGACAATGCCGTATCGATGGTCGGCAAGACGTTGAGGTTTAGCCGAGCCGATTCATTCTGCAAACCGAAACGGACTCCCGAGTACTTGCCGTCTTCATTGAGATTCGGAGCGATGATCGTGTAGTTGCAAGGGTTCGCAGGATCGGGGCTTTGCAAAACCGGGATAGCTTGAAAGGTATTGGGGTTGTTGAATGTGCCACCGGCTTCAAGTCTTGCAGCGCGGCTATAGGCAACAAAAAGTCTTGCGGCATCAATACCCGAATCGGCGGCGTATCGGGCTTGGATGCTCTGACCGGTGATTCTCGACTCCTCGTGCCCCAGTAGCATCGACTTCATGAAGGCCGTCGCGGCCAAAGTTACCGCGGAGATCACGATCAGCACGGCAAGAAGCAGAAAGCCTCGCCTCGACCTGGCTGTTTCAAGATAGTTAGAGATAACGTTTGCGTATTGCTTCGATGGTTTCATGATTTTCATAATCCTAAAGAACTCATTCCATTCGAAGAAGTTCCGCCCGAGGTAGAGGTTGCTGGCCCGGGCAGCAAAGCGGCTCCAGGGATCAAGATATTCATCGAATATAGATCGATCCCGTACTCTTGCATCATCGAAGTATTAAGCGTCGAAAGAGAGAGTCCTGGATCCAAGGGCTTGATTCTTGCCGAAGACTCTCGCTGCATGGCGATCGTGACCTTCACAACGCTCGGGAGACCCATCGAGCTCGAATCCCATTGGGTTTGCCAACCCTCAGCTCCAAAGTAGGAAAAGTCGATACCGATCACTTCGGGCGCAATGATTTCCCCGGTCCGTATCAACTGATCGCTATTGCCCATTTCGTAAGCGTACTGGGTTACCGCGCGATCCAAAGAGCGACGAACCAAGCCTCCGCTCAATCCCGCAGCATTTCCATTCGATGATGTTGCGATTTGGGACGTCAATCTTGCTAAAGGGTCTTGCACTCCATCAGACCTTGGGGCCTGAACGTAATATCCCACGGTTTTGATATCGCTAGGCATATCACCGATCGAACCCGTGTTGATATTTCCAGGCTGAATCACATACTCGTCAGGTCTTGGCAATCGACTCACATCGATTTCAATCGAGGAAGCCGACCCGAAGATTCCTGGCGGAATCACTGCTGGAGGAGCGGTTGCAGCACTTTGGTCACCACTTGGGGCTCCGCCTCCGGTAGCACCACTTGCGTCGAGTTGTCCAGCAACGGCCCCGCCCGAGATAGCACCTCCAGGCGCTCCGCCGGTCAATGCACCCAGCGCTCCGCCCGTGGCATTGTTCATCGCGCTCCCGAGCATCTGATCCAATCCACTTGTATCGTAGGGGTAATAACGAACCGTGGTTCGGACGTCCTCGGCGATCATATTGAGGATTGCGCGAGCCATCTGCGCTTGACGCACGGTGTCGCGACCACGCGTCTCGTTGATCAAGAAAAGCTGTACCAGTCCGCCAATTAAAATCGAAACCACCGCCGTAAGAGCCAGTGCCAAAAGCAGCTCCAGAAGGGTAAAGCCATTCCGTGATTTGCTGGGAAAAAACCTTCGCATCATTGAATTCCTCCCGATGGAGCCCCTGCACCCGCAGAACCACCTGAGCCCGAACCGGATCCCGATGCAGAGCTTGTCGAATTGCCACTGGCATCGCTCTGGGTTGGCATGGTGTCGAGTCCAAGACTCGGATCGATCATCCAGCGGACGATGTAAAAGACTTCTTTGTTCTCATCCACCCCAGCTTGGTCGCTGACACTCAGTCGGACTCCCACCATATCTTTGCGAGAGGCGGCTTCGGTTTGCAATTGATAATACCAAACCCCCGAAGGCACCGTGTCGGTGATCGGCATCCAACCGACTGCTCCCTGGAGCGGGATTGCTCCCGTGACGACCTCGGCCATTTTTGATTCAGCCAGTATCTGTGCGGTCGCCAATCGATGTGCGATCAGTCCGTTGTCGGTGGCAGTCCTCGCAATGCTTGCGAGGATCGCAGCCGACATCGCGAGGATCGCAAGGGCCAAAACGACCTCGAGCAGGCTCATACCGAGCCGAATGTTCTTTCGAGCATGCCGCCTCATTTCAGTACCCTCCTTGCACTGCCGGTCCAGGTGCAACTTGCGGGATCGAAGAAGCATCGACGGCAGGCAATCGAATCGAAGCGGATTTGCCCGTAACCCCTCGCAACTGCAACGCCATCCTGCGACCGCGAGAATCCGCCAAGACGATCTGAGCCGTGGTTGATGATCCGTCGGGATAGATCAAAAGTGGAGACGAAATACCTCCTGAGATAGCAGTTCCAACACCACCGATCGGCGGAGCCTCGCCCGTTTTTTGTAGCTCCATTGCGTTCCGTGCATCCACCAACGTTTCAATACCGAGAAACTGCACATCGCCCGCAAGTTGCTTTGCATCCCCACCAAGTTGTCCACTCGATAAACCTACAGTGCCACCTGCCATGCGATCGGTTTTAACGAGCCCTCCGGCATTGAGAACCGTGGCACCTGCCGAGGCATCGGAGTCTTCGTTTCCGCTTAACCACGGGCCGATCGAATAACTGTTGCCATTGATTGTCGCGCGAAAGACCTGGACTTGGCCTGTCCGCATCGCTTCGACTCTCGCTTCATGCAACTCGTTTTGAAGTCTTTCGGTCGACTGCAATAGCCGTCGACTGTAGATCATCGAATCCAATGTGGGGAAGGCGATTGCAGCCATCACCACCAGGATGATTAGAACGAGGATGACCTCAAAAAGCGTGAAGGCGTTACGACGAGACGATGTCATCGGAGGTACCGGATTGGCCGTCGGCTCCTAAACTTCTTAGCTCGAACGAACTGCCGATGACTTTGTACTCGTAAGGTCTATTCCAAGGATCGACTGGAATCTTATCGAGCAACTTGGTCCAGTCGGCAGGGTTTGCTATATCGGCTGGTTGGTTCATCAGCGCATCGAGCGAAGACGGAAGTTGTTGCATCATCAACTGATACTGCTTGATCGTCGTCGATAGCTGCGCGATCTGTGCGGTTGCGGCCTTCTTATTCGCTTGGTCCAGAACCCCGGTGAAGTTTCGAATCGCGAAACCCGCGATAACAACCAAGATGATCAACACGAGCAACACTTCCAAAAGCGTAAAACCGCGACGAAGGTTCTTGCGTGACTTGCGACTGCGTTTCATTTTCTTCCTCCAAAATTTGCTAGAGCGTTTTCGATTTGAAATTATCCAAGTGAGTTGGCACTGTTAAGAACAGGCAACATCAGAGCCAGAACGACGAACATCACCAATCCAGCCAATATCAAGAGCATCACTGGTTCGAGCAGCCGAATGACTGTCTCGAGCCTTCGGAACGTGGTGCGTTCCAAATTTTCAGCGATGTCTACAAGCACTGTATCCAATGTGTTGGACTCCTCGGCCACCGATATCATCTCGACAACGGTTGGGGGAAAGTGTCCAGACTTTTCCAACTGCCGAGCAAGCCTTTGACCGGCGGTAATCTCGGTACTTGCCGAGGCAACCGCTTCGGAAAGGATCTTATTGCCCGCCGCGTTTCGGCTAATATCAAGCGACTTAAGGATAGGAACACCGTTCTTGAGCAAAGTTCCGAGAACTCGACAAAAACGCGCGACGGCAAGATTCAAAAAGACCCCACCTATCAGCGGTGTCTTGATCTTGACCATGTCGGCCCGGTACTGACCTTGGCTTGTCTCAAGGTACTTCTTGATAAGCAACACAGCACCAGCGATCGCACCCAAGACAACCCACCAATAGTTCTGGACAAACTTGCTGATCCCCAAAAGCAACTCTGTAGCTGCTGGCAAACCACCCTTGGCTCTCATGCTTTGAAAGATACCTTCGAACTTGGGAACGAAGAATATCAAAAGCACCGTCACGACAACAATGCCTACGCCCATGACGAAGACAGGATAAGCCAAAGCACCGAGAGTCTTGCCCTTGAGCTCTTCTTGCTGCTCCACAAAACCCGATACCCGCTCAAGTGCGTCTTCGAGAAAACCACCTTCACTTCCTGCCCGGGTCATGTTGACGGCCATGTCGTTGAAGATCTTAGGATATCGTGCCATGGCATCAGGAAGCGATTCACCCTCCTCGACCTTGGCTTTGATCTCGGCAATCGCGTTTCTTAATGTTCGGCTCGATCCACTTTGCTGAGATAGTACCGATAGGGCTTTGAGCATCGGCACACCGCTTCGAAGCAACGATGCCATCTGTCCATAGAAGGCCGCCATTTGGGCACCACTGACACGCCCGGTCTTACGCACCTGCTTGGTCTTATCAACCTTGATCGAAATCGGAAACAGGGACTTTGACCCCAACTGCATCGCCGCATCGCGCGTGCTTGCGGCCGAGACGGTTCCTGTGACGGATTTACCTGCCAAGTCTCTTGCAATGTAGGCGAAATCAGGCATCTTTCACCTCGATATTCTCACGGGCAATACTTAGCAGTAGCATTTTGGACATTTTAGGTTTCCTGACGGAGTTAACCAATGGTGTCCCCTTTGGTGGCTCGTAGCACCTCGTCCATGCTGGTTGTTCCTTCAAGCACCTTGCGGAAAGCATCCATCCGTAACGTCAACATGCCATGCTTGAGCGCCAATTGCTTGATCTCAAAACTGCTCGCTCGATCGTGCGCCAGTTGCCGAACCTCTTCGTTGGTGATCAGCAGTTCATAAATCCCAAACCGACCGGTGTATCCAAGTCCACGACAAGCTCGACAACCCTCTGGCATGTATAGTGGCTTGCCGTCGATTTGCTCCCATGGAAAGTCCCTGGGCAATTCGTCTTTTTTGGGATGATAAGGCTTCTTGCACTGCGGGCACAATCGCCGCACAAGTCGCTGTGCCATGATCCCTTCGACGGTGCTTGCTACCAAGAACGGTTCGATCCCCATATCGATGATCCGGGTGAACGATCCAGCCGCATCGTTGGTGTGAAGTGTGCTAAAGACCGTGTGGCCTGTAAGCGAAGCTTGGATGGCATTCTCCGCCGTTTCCGCATCCCGAATTTCACCGACCAGAACGATATCCGGATCGTGCCGAAGGATACTTCGGAGCGAAGCAGCGAACGTCAACCCGATCTTCGGGTGAACCTGGATCTGATTGATGCCATCGAGCTGGTACTCGACGGGATCTTCGGTCGTAATGATTTTGTTTTCAGGAGATCGAATCTCCAAAAGCGAACTGTAGAGTGTGGTGGTCTTACCCGAACCGGTCGGTCCGGTCACCAAGATGATTCCGTGAGGGATTCGAATCAATTCGCTGAAGAGTCGATAGGTCTCTTCGCCCATACCCAGGCTACGAAGATCGAATTTCATCGCACCCTTATCGAGGATCCGCATAACAAGGCTCTCGCCGTGGATCATCGGGATGACCGATACCCGAATATCGATCTCGCGTCCGTGAACACGAAGCTTGATTCGACCGTCTTGCGGTAATCGCTTTTCAGCGATGTTCAATTTAGCCATGATCTTCAATCGAGAGATGATGGCTGCTTGGAAGCGATTGATTTCGGGCGGAACCGGTTGGGTTTGAAGGATACCATCGATACGGTAGCGAACGACGATACCGCTTGCCTGCGACTCAATGTGTACGTCGCTAGCTCGTGCATCGACAGCTTCAACAAGGATCTCATTGACGAGCCGAACCACGGAGGCTTCTTGTGCTTGCTCACTGAGCTCACTTCCGTCGGCTTCGAATTTCTCAAGCAACTCGATGTCATCATCTTCGTCGCTACGGGCCGCCATGAGGCCTTCGACCGTTTCGCTACCGACGCCCAAGTGCTTTTTAACAAGCTTGGCGATCTCGATCTTCTCAGCAACAAGCGGAACCACGGCGCAGTTCAATGCTGCAGCAGCTTCATCCAGCGGATAGAGTTCCAGAGGATTGCTAGTCGCCACGTAGACTCTGCGGCCCTCTTTCTTGACCGGGAAAATCGCATGGCGATAGATCAATTTCTGAGGGAAGTTCTGAAGGAGCGATAGGTCGACGTTCGCTTCTCGCAAATCGATATAATCGATTCCAAGCTCTTCAGCGATCGCCTTGAGAGCGACTTCCTCTTTGACAAATCCTTTTTGAATCACACTTTCAATGATCCCGCCGCCGTTGACCGATGCGCGCGATTCTTCCATCTGGGCTTGATTGACCAAGCCGCGTCGTACCAGTATGTCACCTGCTTCGAGAATCATCAGTTTGATTGCCTTGTGTTAACGATTGCCTCGATTGCCTCGGTTGCCACCACCGCCGGTGTTGCCGCCACCAAAGCCGCCTCGGTTTCCACCAAAGCCGCCCGTGCCGCCGCCCATGCCACCAAAGGGATTGGCTCCACCTCCGCCTCCTTGCATACCTCTTAAACCGCCTTGGCCGCCCATACCACCCGGGATGCCAAACGTCATTCCTGGATTGCCCCCTTGAGCACCTCCGCCAAATCCGCCACCACCAGGGAATCCCATTTGAATTCCAGTCCGGCCTTGGTTGGCTCCGCCTAGTGCACCTTGGAACTGATTTCTCAACTGTTGAAGAGGGTTGCCTTGAGGCTGCGCCGCATTCGCAGGTGCCGTTGTTTGCGGATTGCTCGTCGAGGTAACGCGCGCCTGAGTCCCGAAGACTGAGGAAAGAGCAGATCTGACCGTGTTCGGATTGACTCCCGCGATCGGAGCAACAATGAAACTGTCTTCACTTCCCTCGACGGTCTTGTCGAGCATCTTGACGAACTCTTCGACTTGATCAAAGAGTTGCTTGGGTGCCACAACAATCAAAGAGTTGTTCTTTTTATCAGACGTAATCGTCATGGTTGCTTCTTTGAGTTCCTTGGGAGCCGAACCACGTCGTCCACCACCTCCACCACCTCGAAGAGCTTCGATGAACTCCTGGGGGCTTGGTGGTCGCTGAGCATTTTGGGCTCCTGCCCCACCGCCGAGTCGATCTGCAAACACACTGCGAACCGTCGCTTCAACCTCCGTGACCGATGCACTTTCGAGGTAGATGATATTCGGTGTACCCCGAGTTTGCGGATCAACCGGAGCGTCGTCGGTATCGATGATTTGAACGAGTTCCTCGATCAATTGCATATCGAGCGGATTTGCTTGGACGAACAGAGCATTGAGTCGCGGATCAGCCGTGATCGAAATATCACCGCTTCCGCTCATCGTGCTCGTTGCCGCAGAACCACCTCCACCGCCACCCATGCCCAGCAAGCTTCCTAAGAAACCGCCTCCACCCAAAACACTGCCTGCGACTTCGCCTAACAATCCACCGCCACCACCTCCGCCACCTCCACCGGAGGACGATCCACTGAGTACACCTCGGATCAATTCCTCGGCAGCCAATGCTGAGATGTGCTTCAGGTAGATGACCGTCGGCTCGGAAGGTCCAGCAGACATCTGCTCTTGGACGACACGCGATATTTCATCGAACTCGTTGAGCAGTTGCGGGTCATCGCTTGTAACGATCAGTCCTGCGGGGCCTTGGAAGACCCTTAACTCATTCTTGCTGCCCTCTGCACCTGCGTTCTCTTGAGGCTGATCCGATGGACTCGATGGTTCAGCAGGATCTTGAGAAAGCTTGGTCAATCGAACCCCAGAGGTTCCAGCCAACCCTGCTGGTAATCGCTCTGGCTGCTTCAAAGTTGTCTTTTCACCAGGAGCCGTTTCTGCAGATGGGGCTGGTGAAGGGCTAGGCGAGTTAGGGCCTTGCGATGGCACCATCTTTCCATCCTTGGATTCGATCCTGCGAATTCTTCCGTTTTGCTTCGTCGCTTGCCAAAGGACGTCGATCTGACTTAGGAACTTGTCAGCGGATTTGCCAGAATAAGGGATGAAACGAGCCTTCTCCCTGAGTCCTTCAAGCGTAGGTCCTGTGGCTTCTACCTTACGCAGAAGCTCTCGAACTTGAGTGACTTCCTGGGGTGTGCCCTGAACCATGATCCTTCTTGCGATCGTATCGCCATAGAAAATCGGGCCCTTGGCGTTGCCGTCCTTGTCCTTGGAGCTTGATTTCCCAAAGAATTTTTCGAGGGTCAAGATGGCCGCTTGGGTATCCATTTTCCCAAGTTCGATGACTTCGAAATCGCTTGTCTGGCCCGATAGCGTTTCAATGATGTCTTCGATGATCTTGTGGTCGCTGGGCGTGGCCCTGGCAATGATGTTGTTGGACTTTGGATCCAAAGCCAAGTTGATGTTGGTCTGCCCTGAGAATTGCGTTTGCAAAACATCCATCGTTGTTTGTGGATCCGAGCCTCGGATGTTGTGACTTCGCACGGCTACCTGCTCTGCCGTTGCCGTCGTCGACTTGCCTTCCATCGGCTCAACGTCGACTTGTGTCACAATGTCTCGAAGCTTTTGAAGCTTGTCCGGACTTCCGGTTGCATAGAGCGTTGTTCCAAACGAGTCGGTCGAAATACTTAGGTCTTCCGAAACATTTGTCCCATCCTTGAGTCCCACGAGCGGACGAGCAATACCAAGGAGCTCCTCGGCGCTCATGTTCTTAAGCGTGATTGAAACAATCTTGGACATCCTACCCGCATCGGGCATTTCCGAACGCACGATTGTCTCACGGATAAGCCTTAGTTTGCCGCCCGTCTCAGTGACGATCAGTTGATTGGCAGATGGCAACGATACGATCGAACCTTGAGGACCCAACAGCGGCTTGACCTCTTTCTCAGCTTCCTCGACACTCAATCGGCTAAGCATGAAAACCGTCTTGCAAATCTCAAACTCACCTCGACTATCGAGTTCCTTCGATGGAACAATCTCGGATAGCTCGCGAATCAATCCTCGAATCAACTCCGGATCACCCGATCCCAAATCGACGCACAAGAGAGCACGCTGCTTTCGAATCAATGTGTACCCACGGTTCAGTAGTACACCATTCATCACGTCCATCGCTTGCGGAACCGAGTAAACACGGAACGGGTCGCGATAGGTAAAAGTTCCTGGAGGAAAAAAGTCGGTCTGTAGACTCAGCTCTGCTTCTTTGGCAAGCCACTTCAGTACATCCGACCATGGGGTCGAATTGAAGTTCAGTCGAAGCCCAAATTCGCCAGGCACTCCCGTGGGCACCGAGTCGCTTTGTGTTTCCCGACGTGCCATGGGCGCAGCTTGCGCAGCATTGGTTGAGCCGTTTGGCTCAGCCGATGCGTCCGATCCAGGTTGCTGTTCCTGAGCTTGCGGTCTACCCGCCACAGGTCCAACCAGTTCGGCCCATTTCGTCTTTTGTTCATCGGTGAGGACCTCGCCTAACTGCTTGGCAAACTCGACGGCACCTTTCTCCGGGCCGAGCTGACGCATCAAACCACGCTTGCCCTCGACAATCGTTTGCAGCTTTGCCATCTGCTCTTCATTCACCGAAAGCACACCGGCAATCTCTGGCTCAAGAGCCGCCGCAAGACCCAGTCCCTGGAGTCGAAGCTGTTCGGCTCGCTGACGCTGCTCCTTATTGAGCATCTCCATACCAGCCATCTCGACCGCCCGTAAATTTTGGCGGGAACGCTCCTTTCGCTGGATTGGATCCTCGATCGTTCGAAGCTCGGCGGCAAAGTCAATCGCTTTGGCCTCGTGCTGCTTGATCAAATCCCTGAGTTTGCTCAACTGCTCGTCGCTCAGACCCAAATCGGCCGCCGTATTGGGATCCGTAAGTGTCGAGAGCACCCCGACAATGTCAGGATTTCCATCGCATACCCCAACGGCGGGCAAACTCACACCCAACGCACATGACAAGAGTAATGTCGAAAAAAGCTTGGCATTTCGACGTAACCTAAGTGACCGACGGTTCATTTTTCGCATGGTTCTAGCAACCCCGCTGAGGGGCTCAACATTAAGGAGTGTATCGATTCGCTTGGTTTTTTGGGTTAAGTGGCCTCTGACTGTAGTCCAAAGTCAACATTTTCCCATGTCTTTTGCTCGGCAAGGGAAGGATTCCAGCCCAACAACTCTAGGAAAGTGCCGGTTTTGATAGCAAATAACAAGGTTGCAATCTTTGGCCGGTCCATTGGCTATCAGTCCTGCAAACCCAGGGGTTAGGCAAAGGTTTCGAGACTATAGGATGGTTAAACAGGGAAAACCCTGCTGTTTAGGCTGTTTGGCCTCTGCTCACCGATTGAATCAGAATGAATTCGATGAACGCTGGGTTTTCTTGGACAGATCAGACAGATCAGGGATTTAAACTCGCCTTGAGTAACCTTCTTGCCAGGGTCGGATGAAACGGTGTCCATGCGTCGCTGCTGCGGTCCTGAGAAATCAGTTCCGTCGCCGTGTTGAGCTTGGCATCCATCTCATCCAAATAATGGAATACCAACGCTTCGAGTGTCATCGGAACTTTGGGGCTCCCATGCTCCAAAGTCCCATGATGGCTTACCACGATGTGTTCGAGTCGCAACAGCTTCTGGGCATCGATTGCGTGCCCCTTGTCCTTGAGTCTTTTGGCGAAAGTTTCGAGCATCACCACTCCTTGAACCAAGTGGCCTAGCAATTGGCCTGCATCGGTGTAATTGAGCTCGTTTTCAAACGACAACTCCTGGATCTTACCCAGATCATGCACCAATGCTGCAGCAAGCAACAGATCCCGATCGACTTGGCCATAGTGACTACTTGCAAATTCACAAAACTGCATCAACGACACAATGTGTTCGAGTAGCCCTCCTGGATAAGCATGATGGGTCTTGGTTCCAGCCGGTGCGATTTTAAGCAACTTGCGGGTCTGCTCGTCAGCTAGAATCTCTTTGCAAATCGCACTGACGGTCGCATCGGTGATCGTATCGACCAGCTTGCACAATGTCTGCCAATCGGCCTCAACCTTACCCCGATCCAAAGCGTCGAATTCCTCGAGGGCAACTTGATCAGCATCGATGTGTTGCATCTGATTGACGATGATCTGCATGTTCCCGTTATGCAGTTGCGTCATCCCTTGTACCTTCACAAAGCCACCTTTGGGGAACCGCTCTGCAAGCTTCTCGTCGGCATTCCAACGCATTGCGGAAATCACCCCGCTACGGTCTTGTAGTTGCAAGAGCAAATAAGGATTCCCCTGCCGATTCGACCTGAGTTGCCGATCGGCGATTCGAAACACCGCATCGACCTGGGTTTGTGGTTCCAGATTGGCGATGTACTGGCGCTCCGAAGACGCTTGTTTGGTCATAAAAAATTACCGAAGTGATTTTGGATTAACTGCTGGCGCTGGAATAACTACGCAAGGCCCGTTGAAAGACCCAGCGGCTCACGATCAGCGACGCGATGGTAGCTAGAAAGGCGAAAACCGCTAGCCCCCACTCCCAACCTTGCCTAGGCGACAGAGGCTGGGCCAGCAATCGCGCGGGAACATTGATGATCACCAAAATTGGAAACACAAACGTGAAGATATACCACAAAGGAATTCCCCAACCACTTTGATAGATCTCCATCGGATAACGCGAGAAGTTGGTGATGTAGAACCAAAAATCATAGAGGCTTTGGTTTCTCCCAAGCCAGATACTCGTGGCTGCCAAGCATACAATCAGGCTATAAAAAAGGGCCACCCCACAAGCGATGTAGACCACATACAATAGCCCCACCCCCAGCGAAAACTCCCAAGGTGGATCGGTACGCATCGATAGCTTCCAAAGTGCATATCCCAGGATGATTAGCCCAGCAACACCGTTGCTCAACGAAGCCCACTCGACACGCCGAAACGAGATCAAGAACTGAGTATCGACCGGTCTTAGCAGCGCATAATCCAAGCCGCCCGTTCGAATCAATTCACTGAACTCTTGCGCATTGGGCATCAAAAAAGCTTGCACAATCGAATTGATAATCCAAGTCGTCGCTAGAAAGACATAAAACTCGTCACGCCCCCAACCGCTCGTTGCCCCTATACTTCGCACATGAAAGAAGATGAGCAAGTAGAAGCCCAAGTTCATCGTCAGCCAGGCCAAGCTAGAGATGCAATCAACGATAAAATTTCCACGGAAGGTCATGTCCCGAACAAGGCTGATTCGGGCAAAGGCTCCTAGCAGCCGCAAGTACTTCCACACATTTCCGAGCATCGAACCAGTTTCTCTCTATAGGATCCTAGTAACGGCCTTGTTCGCCCCAAAGTTGCGAAAGAACCACCGCATGCTCGACCGCTTGGAGCATCTCATCCAAACAAGCGAATTCTTTGGTCGAGTGAATATTGTATTGTCCGACCGAAAGGTTCGGTGTGGGGAGTCCAAGATGCGACATGAGAGATCCGTCGCTCCCCCCCCGGATCGCATCCCTCTTGCAGGGGCGTCCAAGTTTTTTGAAGGCCTGCTCCGCCAAGTCGGCCGCGATTGGAAACTCCCGAAGCTTATCTCCTAAGTTCCGATATTGCTGCTCGACATCCACGCGGATCGTAAGCCTCGGTTGGAGTCTCGTCATCTCCTCGGCCATCGACCGAAGCATCGATGCGTATTGCGTTAATTTGAGCGTCTCGAAATCTCGAAGCAAGATTTGAACGGTTGCCTCAGAAACCGAGCCTTGAAAAACATAAGGATGCAAGAAACCTTCTCGGCCACTGGTCGTCTCAGGCGAAAGTCGATCGCTTGGCAAAGCTGCCACGAACTGAGCCGCAGCCTTCAGCGCATTGACCATTTTTCCCTTGCCAACCGAAGGATGGGTATTGTGCCCCAGGAACTTGACGGTGGCTAAGTCGCCCGAAAATGTTTCGACATCGATCGTGCCCGATGAACCTCCATCGAGCGTATAGCCAGCGATCGCACCGGCTTGGCTCAAATCAAAGTAACGCGTACCGCGTCCGATCTCTTCGTCACATGTAAATAGGATCCGAATCGGACCGTGAGGGATCTCCGGCCTTTCCATCAGATAATTGGCCAGTTCCATGATCGCCGCCACCCCTGCTTTGTCATCTCCCCCAAGGAGCGTTTTTCCATCGGTCACCACAAGCGTCTTTCCGACGAGTTGTTCGAGCTCAGGCGTGTGCGAAACTTGAATGATATCACCACCTGCAAGCGGAATATCCCCTCCTTGATAGGATTCGATCACTTCAGGTCGGCAATGATCACCAGGTGCTTCGGGCGAGGTGTCCAAGTGTGCATTAAAAAGGATCGTCGGCAACGGCCCAGGAACCGTCGCGGGAACAGTCCCCCAGACCAACCCGTTGACATCTTGTTGTGCATCCTCAATCCCAAAGGACTTCATTTGCTTGACAAGCAGTTCGCCTAGGAGCCACTGGCCGCGACTGCTCGGGTAGTCTTGGGTGTTTGGGTTGGCCGTCGAGCCAATTTTGACGTACTGCAAAAAACGCTCGAGCAAACGGCTGCGGTTGATGTGCATTCTTATCTCCTTCGAAATGATGGATTTATTCTAACCGATTCGCAGCACTCATGGATGGACCCTGTTTACTTTGATTCTTAGCAATAAGCTCTTGCCATTCTCTTTCCCACTGAGCCCATGTCGTCTCGCTGGCAGCGAAAATCCATCGGCGATCGGGAACGTCCGAGAGCCCCAGTTTTTTAGCAAGTTGGCTCGGGCGAAAACTTGAAACATGGGCTCCGTCGAGCCTTACAAAACACTCTTCATGGAAGGAATGGTCAGACCATACGACCAATCCATGGTCTTGGATATCGTAGGGTTTTGCTTTGGCGAACTCCTGATCGACCTGCCGACGCACGAGGAACACACCGCATTTACGAAGGAAGCCTAGCAAGGCCAAGTCAAATGCGCTTTGCAATCTCTCGGGGGCTTGATCAAGCCAGCCTGTGCGACGAGTCCATGCCACCACCCAACCGCTTTGCTCCTGGATCACTAACTCCAACGGTTCGTGAACTCGCTGACGATCATCGCTTGATGTCAAATCCAATTGGGACAAATCCAACTGGATCGACAAGCTGTTGGTCGAGGCTTTTACCTCCGTACAAATCAATCGGAGCGATTCACTATCGAGAGCTTGATTGACCAGTGCTAAAAGCTCGCGATCGACAAAACGATGCACCGATTCGACCACATGATGCAACTTCTTGAGACAACTGCGCCTCTTTGTAAATCGCTTGACCGATGCGGACTCGTTCTCCAATCTTCGCAGTCCTCTGAATAACTTAGGCAACGTACCGGAGTGAAATCCTGGGCGAAGCAACCGTTCGATCGTCTCGCCATGACTCCCAACTGGCATAGCCGACAAGCTCTTCCAACGGTTCTGGCGAAAAAGCCGCCAGTTCTCCTTGAGTTCCCAAACGGCAAAGCCAAAGAAACCAGGAAGGAAAACAATATTGAAGGAAGTGATGGACATGGCCAAGGCTTCATTCATGTAGATGCTTAAAAAAGCCCTCATTTTGACTGCCAAGATCAGCAAAGCAGGCAAGAAAATCTTGTGGGCTACCGTCACCACCGGAAAATGCTTTACAGGGTGAAGCGTCGGCTCAATAAGCAAATTGATGTAGATCCGAATCAGGAATGAAATCACCGACCAAAAGAATCCAAGGATCGCTTTTGCTGTCAGCGAAAAAACACTCTCTTGATTATGAAACCTGAGCCACTCGTCAACAGCATAGAGAAATCGCTCAAAAGCCAAGAGCATCGTACGAAAGAATTCAACAATCCAATCAATCGCCGCGACAAACCAACGAAGCCGCAGCATGCTCCATGCACTGCTGACTGCCTCGAAAACCAACTCTTGCACATCGCGACCAACCCTCGAATTCAGAAGGCTACTTACTATCAATACCTCGCAAACATATCGTAAAAGCTCATTCGACGTGTCAGGCCACACCCTCCAGATCAACCATTTGAGCACCAAAACCAACACGCCTGGTTTGATCGCATAAACCCAAATCAATTGAGTCCACGGATGCGCCAGCGTGGTTCGAATAAAGTCCCACGGAAGTAGTTTCTGCGGTAATCGAACACAAACCGCGTACACCAGTTGCCCCAACCAACGCAACACCTTCCAGATAGCTACTCGAAAATTTGGAAGATGGATCAACCCCATCAAAAAGAAACCAAGCACAATGACCATCGGGATGATGCTCAACTGATTGGTGACGATCTGATCGACCGCTTGGTCGGTCGTCTTGGGCGGTACACTCACCGTCTCGGTGTTGCCTTCTCCATCGAGCAGTCCAAATCCATCCAACGATGGCCAAGTCCTTGAAGTTGCATCTTCGACTGAGGGGTTTGGATTCGCAGCGTCAAAAGCAACCGAATCGATCGGATCTCTCGATATAGGCTCGATGGATGTTGACTCTGGGGATTGCTTTTGCTGCCCTAAATTTTGCTCGGCTTGCTCAGTACTACCTTCCTGAGTCGACTCTTCCTGCGCCATGGCATGCTTCGCATCGCTATGGGCTCCTGTCCAAGCTTGTATTTGATGCCAAATGTGACGAATGCTTTCGACGAGCACCAACGCTCCGCCAAAGGGAATGATAAGAAACAGTGTCGCAAAGCGGCCTTTGCGAGTCCCAAAAAACATCGCGCTGATCATTTGGATCCAACGCAAATAGAAATCCCCTCGGCGATACACTCCATCGAGTACCTGGTCGAGCCGATCATCAGCCTTGAGCAACCGATCGCCCGACCAAGCTTCTCTGAGCCCACCGAGATCTGGAAGTTTCAAGTCGTTCTTGCTGACCGCATCCCGAAAATATCCCATCGAGATATAGCCTTTTTCGGAAATGCAATCGAGCGCATCTTCAACCAATTTGTCCATCGCGACGCGTTCGGGAAACGACGAAGGGGACATGCCAACCTCTAAGAGCGTCTGACGCAGTGGGTCTCGGATTCTCATCCGCAATTGATGATCCGCTTGATGCGACGCTTGCTCCAAAAGTGCCGTCAGCTTTTCTCTTTCAACACCACTAAGCCGAACATGAACAAGCCTCGCCGTGGCGCTTGCTAAGTGCTTTGCCATCTGGACTTCTTGCAAATTATAAAGCGGTCTGCGCAAGGGTTTGGATCCCAACGAAGTCACCCAGCGTAACAGGTCAACCCGATAGGAAACGCGCTCTTTATCGAGGCAGACTTTTTGAAGATCGTACAGGAGTCGCTTCTCTGAGTTCCAAAATCCTTGAATGGCATTCCTCGATAGCGCCATCAAAACCGAGTGCCATTGATTGCTGTCACTGCTGGGGAAGCCGATCGCTTCCCGAAGTCGTTTTACCAACAAACGCAAATCCGACTCGGCTGTCGATTCGGCCTTGGAACGCTTGCTCCTCGACGGCGCACAGCGACCCGCACGTAGCGACGAGATAATGGAGCGAACCGTGTTGCCCCGCTCGGTCGATCGGTCTCTTCGACGCATGTGCCATAGATACTTGCGTTCCGAAGTGCCTTGGGTCAACTCGATTGACCATCCCTTTTGGGTATTCTTCAAGACTGTTTCGTCCTGAGCTTCACGACTGAGCGTCTCGATCGAAGCCGCACCGGAGATCTTCGTCTGTTCGAGGATCGATTCGATCGGAAGACCCATCCGCATCTTGTGATCGACCTGCTCGATCTGGTGCATCGAGGGAAACCAGGTGGCGATCCGTTCGGGATCAAATGCGTGAAACTCCCAATAGTGGGCCACCCACTCCCGAAACGCTTCAACCCTGGAATCCGGATACAAGAGCCTCAGCTCATTTCGTAGCACGTGATGCGCTTCGTCAAATTCAACCTGACCTAATGCATCGATTCGCGACTGAACCCATGCAAGCTGCTCGGGGACATGCACATACTTAAGCTGTCGATCGATGCTTGCATGGAACAGCCTCCGCCATAGCAGTAGTTTGAGTTCCTCGAGCGGCCAATGCTCCATTTGATCGACACTCGGAAGCTGCAGCAAAATCACTTCGCCCGCAGCAGTCGGAGGGTGCTTGAGTCCAAGTTCATCAGGCAGGATGATACTACACACATCCTCCAAGTTTGCGACCTGTGACTCTCGGTGCGGCAGGATTACCGCCAAGGACGGGTGACGGGATTGTTTCCGTAAGAATCTTCGCATCACCCTTGCCTCGACCAAATAGGCAGTCGGGTCGGCTTGCCACACCCCGTTTCGCAATTCCTCGATTCGATCGTTCAGGGACGCTTGAGACACAGAACCTCTGCAATCAATTCGGCAACTTACAAAGTAGGACAGGGATCTTATTGGAAGTCCTTATCTTCCCATATTTGAGAGCGAAACAAAAGAAGCACGACTGGCAACACAAGAACAAAACCTCGCTTCAACGCTGGAAACTTTCGGATAATTCCCGTACCTTAGGGCGCTACAGCAAATGGGATCGACCTTCTTGAAGGAAAGAACGAATGGAAACGCGTCGGTTAGGCAATTCGGATTTGATGATCACACCGGTGGGGATCGGTGCCTGGGCCATCGGTGGTGATGGATGGGCTTTTTCGTGGAGCAAGCAGGACGATGCCGAAAGCATCCGGGCGATCCACGCCGCCTTGGACTCAGGCGTCAACTGGATCGACACTGCGGCCGTATACGGACTCGGCCACTCAGAAAAAGTTGTCGCCGAGGCGCTGAAGCAATACTCAGGCACAAAGCCGTATGTGTTTACCAAATGTGAAAGAAACTGGGATGAAAACAGGCAGATCGTCAAGTCCCTGAAAGCCGATTCGATTCGCAAGGAATGCGAAGACAGCTTGCGACGACTACAGGTCGATACCATCGACCTGTACCAAATCCATTGGCCCGAACCTGATGAAGACATCGAAGAGGGTTGGAGCACGCTTGCCAAACTTCAGCAGGAAGGGAAAGTACGCTGGATTGGAGTTTCCAATTTCAATGTCGATCAAATGCGACGCATCAGCTCCATCGCCCCGATCACCTCATTGCAACCACCCTACTCGCTGATCCGTCGAGAAGTCGAATCGGAAATACTCCCCTACGCACACGCTCAAAACATCGGTGTGATTGCTTACTCTCCTATGGGATCAGGAATGCTCACAGGAACCATGTCCCGGCAACGCGTAGCATCGCTTCCCCCGGATGACTGGCGCACCCGTAGCCTACACTTCAACGAACCACTCTTGACGCGAAACCTCGAAATTGCCGAGCGGGTGTCACAAATTGCAAAAAGACTCGGGCTCACTCCCGGCCACTTGGCGATCGCTTGGGTGCTGAGCAACCCATCCGTTACAGGTGCCATCGTGGGGATTCGCAGTACACAGCAAGCCGAGGATTTGGCCAAGGCATTGGAGGTCCGACCTGAGGACTACGCTCATGACATCGAAGCCCTAACATCCGCACCATCAAAATAATCGGAAAATTCCGAACTTTTTCCCCAGGATTTCTATCCCATCTGCGACGTCCTTGGTTAGAGTGACTGTCCGGAAAAATTCTCGGGTTCTGTTTGTTATCGAACCCGGATTTGCGTTTATCAAAAAGCTCGAACATCTAATTAAAGAGATTAGTCCATGCGATTGCCTAGGCGTTGCCAAGGTCGCAAGGATGCCGCAATAGTCCAAGGATTGGTTCTAGTTATGGCCCTTTTAGCGGGGCTCTCACTTACTTCGACTGCCGATGCCGCGGCAATATCGAAAAACTTCGATAAGATCAAAACCAACCGCACAGGGATCGGGTATCCGGCACCCTTGGATGTCGGAAATCTCATCAGCAACGATCGAAATGGCGTTGGCATTGACTTTGTTCCCCCAGGAGCACTCGGAGGAGGGCTTTTGCCTGATCATGAAACTGTTGATGCTTTCAACTCCTGGGGTGTTCGAATCGATGACCCATCTATCCCGGATTATGCTGCAGATCCGGCGATCCTCTATCTCGATTTAGGAGCTTCCCTGTACACCGACGGTTTGATCGTCTGGAATTCCAACAAAGGGGATACTGCTGGAACGCCACCTACGGATCCTAATGATACTACCCCCTGGGGCTCTGGCGGGTCCGGGCTCAAAAGGGCAAGGTTGTATTATCTAAACATCCAAGATCCAACCTGGGACTTCGATAACGACGTTGATAATTCTTCAAACGCTTGGACGGAAATCACATCGGTTTATGATGCGGGGGATTTTACTCAAAATAACTCTTTGATTTCGCCTGCGGAAGTTCGATCCTTC
>JBJSXX010000082.1:0-16445 GCA_046086605.1 Pirellula sp.
AAGAACAGGGAACAACGACTGCGATGGAACAAGGAATGCGGATGAGAGGGGTCGAACCTCCACGGCCGTATGTATTAGGCCACTAGATCCTGAGTCTAGCGCGTCTGCCAATTCCGCCACATCCGCGACATTTGCAATTCCTAGAAGAGTGCGAGAATATAGGAAAAACCCAGAGGGGTCAAGGGATTCGAGACTTGGGTTTCGAACTCAGCGTGGCAAGCGTCCGATGATTGGCGTTGGCCTGTAATCGTGATCCCTTTTCCTGAGGACTTCGGCCCTGATGACCGTGTCGGGGCGGATGGATTGATCTTTTCGGGTCTCTTCGTCGGTCAAGTCGACCGGTTTGAACAGACCGATGACTTCGATTCCGGAGATGATCCTACCAAAAACGGCGTTTCGCTCATCGACCGGAGGAAGGGGAAGGTAGGCGATATAAAACTGGCTCCCTGCAAAACTGACCGAGCCAAGCGATGGATCGTTGTTAGCACCGACAGGCAATGCAAGTGAGCCCCGAAAATGCTTTCGACTCGTTGGTAGATTTGCTTCGGCCTTCACGCCGTATCCGGCACTCCCTTTGCCATCCCCTTTTTCGCATCCGGTTTGGGCTAAAAGATGTTCTTTGACAAAGAAGAATGGCTTGCGTGTGTAGTAGCCTTGCTCGACCAAGTAAATGAAATTGTTGACCGACTCGGGGGCATCGTCCTCGAAAAGTTCGACGATAAAGTCACCTTTGGTAGTCTGGATGCGAACCTGAGGATTGTTCTTGGACTTGTCTTCCTCACGCCGGAGAAGTTCTTTCTCCCAGGAATCTTTAATTGCGTCGATTTGTGCAAGGATCGTTGCCTCCTGGGGGCCTAGCTTTTGGCTTGCTTCGAGGGTCGACCAAGCTTGCTTGACGAACTCAAAATCCCCTTCGATCAGCCCGACGTAGCCGGCATTGACCAGGACTTCTTCGTCGGCGAGTGTTTTGGTTTGCACAAGAACTTTCGCAGGACCGATCCAGTGGTCGAGCCGATCGTTTTTCCCATCAAAAATTAGCATTTCACGAAGCAATGCTCCGACGCCTGCATACTTTTCGGGATCGCTGGCAAACAACTCCGCTGCAGCCTGCCGATAAGCTTTAAGCGATTCGTTTGCTTCGCGGAGTTGCTCAAGCCACTTTTCCCGGGATCCTTCTGGGAGGGCTTCCTTGAGTCGGTGTTGGATTCGAACATGAGCCTGCGAGTAGTTGGCGATGGCTTCGACAAAGTGATCGGAAGCTTTGCGGAAGGCCACCGCTAAGGGAGATTGATCCTCGGGGGATATCATCCCATAGGTGGTCATCCGAAACTCTTCGGCCTTGTTCTTGGACTCCTGCTGTGCCAGCAACCTCGCTTGCCGCTCTTCGGGAGTGAGTTTGCTCGATGAGGGAACCGCTGCACCTTTTGGAGTTGTCCCTTTGCCTGGCAATAGGGGGCTTTGCCCTGCGGGGACGCTTCCGCCTGGGAGTGTCTCGGGGCTAGACGGGGGGGATAATTGCGACCACACTGGGTTGCAGAGAGCAAAGCAGAGTGCACCGAGGAAAGACTTTGCGATAAGGCTCGGGAAGCTACTCATGAGGATTAGGATACTAGATACTGCATGAAAAAAACGGGCCAGGAAACGATCACGCTAAGAATCATCGCTGGAGAGTTGCGATCTCGCAAGTTCCAGTTTGCATGCGACCCTCGGACACGGCCAATGAAGGACCGCACCAGGGAGGCGGTGATGAATCTCCTGGGTGGTACGCTTGAAAACCGTTGGGCGTTCGACCTTTTTGGAGGATCTGGGGTTTTGGCTTTTGAAGCCGTCTCGCGGGGTGCGAGCCACGCTTGGGTCTGGGAGATCCTCAAGCCGGGCGCGAGAATTATCCAGAAAATCGCAGGGGATCTAGGGATTTCCGATCAGATTACGGTGCTCGATAAAGATGTCTTGCGTTGGACGCAGCAGTTGGCTCAGGAGCTCAAGAATTTCAATTTGACCAATGAGCCATGGGTGGTCTTTTGTTGCCCACCGTATTCGATGTGGGAGACCGATGGAACAGAGCTTCGAGAGATGCTCGATGTCTGGATCAGCCAAGCTCCTGCGGGAAGTCTTTTTGCAGTCGAGCTCGAACACCGAACCGATCTTGGATTACTCCCAGCGGCAATCTCTTGGCAGGTGCGCACGTACGCACCTGCTCAGATCGCTATCGGGGAAGTAGTTTAGGAGTCCGCTAGCGGCTTTTTCTTTTCCGTGATGACTTTCGATTTGAGCGATTCCTTGGCGTTTAGCTCAATGTAGTCCTTCCATTCGCTAGGCACATTGTCTTCGTGGAAGATGGCTTCAACTGGACATTCGGCGACACAGGCTTCGCAATCGATGCACTCATCGGGGTGGATGTAGAGCATCTTTGCCCCTTCGTAAAAGCACTCGACCGGGCAGACGACCACACAGTCGGTATATCGGCAACCTACGCAAGGCTGAGTCACAATGTGAGCCATGGTTCCAAGAACCTTTCCAACTAAAAAATCGACTTAAAAATTTGGTTTAAACAGCGGGGGGATATGCTTCCCCGAACGACTTTGGCATCCTAGGCAGGTCGCTTGGGGCTGTCAAGCAACCTTAAGTAGCTTGCTGTCGTCCATTTCTGGTCTAAAATTGAGTCTTTCGTGGTCGATTGGGTCAGATCCGAGCAGATTTTTCAGATCGGATCGCTGTCCTAGGGAAGCCACTCTAGCGATTTTAGCTTTTTCTGTGACTTGGAGCTTAGTGTGGCTTTATCCGATTTGGACCGCGGGCTCATCAAGGACTGCATCGAGGGCGACCCGCAAGCTTGGAAGAATTTCTGTGACCGATTTGCTGGATTGGTGATGGACATCGTCGAAGACACGGTGGTTTTTGCCCGGGGCTCGGCCAACAATAGCAACACACAAATGGTTGAGGTCCCATTGAACGAACGCTTAGCCGAGGAGTTCTTCGAGGAGCTTTCTGGCAACCGTTTTGCGATGCTGCGGGCGTTTCGTGGAGATAGTTCGCTGGCGACCTACCTAGCGGTTCTTGCGCGGCGATCAATACTCGGTCGCCTGAGCAAATCACAAACAACATAGAAAATCGACAATGGCCAGAGAAACTTCGAGCACTAGAAAAGAGCTGCCCGAGGGTGCCTATCAAGCACTCGAGCAGTTCCGGATCCATTCATCGAAAGAGCCCGAAACAACAGAAAATCTCGAACCGGCTCGCGGTCCATCGAGCGCTGCGTCAACGTGGATCCGACGTTGGAAGCTCCCGATCTTGCTTTTGATCGCTTCGATCCTCTCGATGACATGGGCTGGATTGACGATGTGGTCGCCCGTCGAAGCCATCGAGGCAGCGGTGTTCGATGGATCGCTTTTTGAGGTCCGGCGAAGCATCCTTTCGAATTGGTTCCCAGGACTGATATTTTCGCTGGCTCTAACTGCAATCCTCGGTGCCCACGAGCTAGGTCATTACATCGCCACGAGGCTCTATGGTATCCGATCGACTCCGCCGCTGTTTATCCCGTTTCCCATCAGCCCCATCGGAACTTGTGGGGCCGTGATTTTGATGGATGGCAGGCAAGCCGATCGCAAGCAGATTTTCGATATCGGAATTGCTGGCCCACTTGCTGGCCTGATCATCGCAATCCCGGTGGCCTGCGCCGGGTTGCTGATCGACTTGCCGATGCGCTCAACGGGTTTTCCTGCATACACCTTCGGACAACCGCTGATCATTGAAGGTTTGCAAAATCTGTTGCAAGAGAATCCGGCATTGACCCTTACGCCACCTCCTAAACCTCCCTTTGAATGGATGGGATTGAGTCAAGCCAAGGTTTCGGGGATTCAGAATATCGATATGAATCCACTGTTGATGGCCGCTTGGGTCGGCTTACTCATCACCGGGGTCAATATGATCCCGATCAGCCAACTCGACGGTGGGCATGTGATTTTCGGGTTGCTCGGCAGTGGATCGCATGTTTTTTCGAAAGCCGCTTATTTTGCGTGCATCGCTTATGTCATTTTTGGGGTTTTGGTCTTTGGACAGGGTTTGTTCGTCTTGATGTTGGTTTTGGTTACCTTTATGGGGATCAAGCATCCGCCGAGTCGCAACGACCATGTGAGTTTGGGGGCTTTCCGGCAGGTTCTCGGCTGGGTAACCTTAACGTTGCCATTGCTGTGCATCCCCTTGCGACCGGTGACGATGGTGGGTTGAAAGAACCGTTGAAAGAATCTCGCGAATGCCCCGAAAATCGATCCTTCCGAGAAACGCCCTAGGTCGCAACTTCGTACTCTTTGCGATCCTATCGTCTTTGTTTGCGTTGGTGACCTCTGGTTTGACCGCTTACAACGATACGGCTTTCCAAGGCCTTCATACGTTATCCATGGCCGTTATGCTCGTTGCTTATGTAGGCGTTATCTTTTCGAGGGTTTCCGAAAGGACCAGAAAAAAAATAAGGGTTCAGTTAAAGCCTATTGAGGAAAAGACCTCCAGTGGTGGTTTGGTCTATCAGATCGTACCTAGCCACTTCTCAAGCTTCGTATTCGTTGAACCACCAACAACTCCGGGGAAAACTCCGGGAGCCGAGCAGTTTAGCGATCTGGAATATCCTTGGATGGAGAAGATCAGATCTTCCAGGAGGGATCGAATCGTTGCGGCGATCGTCCGCAATGCGTATGTCGATTACGACATCATCGAACAACTGTTAGGGTTTCCAAATCTTGTGATTATTGATTTCCAAGGATGCACGGTCGACCATGAAATTTGGTCTGATCTTGCCGATTTGGATCAACTCCAATACTTAGCGGTTTTCGGGGCCGTTAACGCCGAGACCGAAAAAGAACTGCATTACTCGTTACCCGAAGTGAAAGTCATCAACCAGCCGGTTCGGCTGATCCACTCTTCTCCAGATACCCTATAGAATGGTGGACTCGGTTTTTGATTCAATGGCTTTTGGCGATGCATCTATACGGGGCCACTTGGCACTATGTCCACTAAGCGATCCTCGCGATCTTTCTGGTTTACGGCACTATTGTGGCTCCTTGCCATCGCAATTGTCCTAGTTGCGTACCTATGGCTATTTGTAAAAAACGAAAATGGAGGAGCCGGTGTTTTTGGGAGCAAAGGCCAGGACGAAAAATTTGAGAATCTCGTTAAGGCCGCAGCCCTCCTTGAAAACGTGCAGTATGAGAAGGCCATAGAGATATACGATCAGCTTCAGGGTAAGGATCGTAGCGTTGGAGTCCTCAGGAACCGAGCGATCGCAACACTTGCGAACGTCAAATACAACATCGACTTGGCCCAGGACCCGACCAATGACGTCGAGAAACTTCGATCGAAACTCCCTCGCCTCTTCGAACAATCATCGAGCGCAATCTCTGAATACATGGCCAAAGCGCCCGACGATCCAATCGCGTACCAACTGAGCGTACTGAGAGACATACGATGGATTGCATTGCTTGCTGCTGCCAATCCCATCATCGCCGACGAGGAGCAAGCCAATTTGCTCAAGAAACTCCAGTCCTATGTCGGGAAGTTTCCAGGCAACGCGTTCTTGGCAACCCAGTACAACAACTCTGCAGAAGCGATGAGCGCTGTAGAGCCGCAGGTGCTTAAGCAAACCGTTGAACCGCTTAAGAAGGCTCACCAAGCCAACCCCAGAAACATCTACCTGCTTTGCTTGTTGATCCAACGACTGGTCCAACTCAAAGACCCTGCGGTGCTCGAGTATGTCGAGCCTCTGGCCGTGTTGCTCGAGCCCTTCGAGTGGAAGTGGAAGATGGAGCGACGACCGAAAGACCTAAATGAGCTTCGCGGAGCCATAGAGACAGGCAAGCAAGATCTCGATGCAGCGCTCTCGACAATCATCGGTTGGGTTGGGGAGGCCAAAGCGACCGAAGGAAGTTTGGTGGATGCTCGAAGCATCGATGTCAATGAACTGGCCTTTTTGGACCTAAGCGACGTTCAAGCGATCCTCAGAGATCAGACAGTCAAGGAAGCAAAAATAACCACCGGACCTATCCGAAGCGTCACGCTCGATGTACCGCAAACCAAGGGAGTGCGTTTCTTTGATTGGAACGTCGATACCAAGCCTGAGGTCCTTCTTTGGAATGACTCGCAACTTGTGTTAGGACAGGCCGATATCCAGGGCAATTGGACTGAAATAGCAAGGCTCGAACTCCCCTTCCCTATCGCCGGTGCAATCCCTGTGGATCTGTTTTCTGTCGATGCCCATCGCGGAACCCCCGCACCTCGCGATGTTCAAACCATGGATCCTTCGAAACAGTTGCAAGCGTCCGTTAGGCACGAGACGATCCGAGATCTGGTGATCTTCGGTAGCAATGGGATTCGGGTCGTTGCTATCGGCCCGATTCAAGACGGCAAGCCTCAATGGTCCGTCCTTCAAGGTTCCCTCGGGCTTGCCGATCTAAAGAAAGTCACGGCGGTATCTCCCATCGATTGGGAATCCGATGGAGATTTGGATCTGGTGATCATCGCCGATGGCAAGCTAGTGCTGCGACAGAACTTAGGTAGTCGCGAGTTCCAAGACGCAGGTGCCTTCAGTTTGCTTCCTGAGCCCTCGCGAACCCCCTCGAGTCTTGCCGTTGCCGACATCGATCGCGATGTCGACTTGGATATCATCGTGGGTCTCAACGACGGCATCGGGATCCTCGAGAATATTCAGCACGGCCAGTTTCGATTTCGCGATCTTTACGATGCAAACGACAATCCTGTTTTCAAGCAAGCCGAATCGCTGTCGGTTGCAGAACTCAACAATGATTACTCTTGGGATCTGCTGCTCGGTGGAAGTCTTTCGGAATCGAAGTACATCCTCACAGGTACCGATTACAAGACCGGTTCGATAAGGCTTGAGCGGCCTGGGGTCTTGTGCGACAACCCGGCAAAGATCGTCACCGGCGATTGGAACAACGATTCGAAGATTGATGTCCTAGCAAGTACCAACCGAGGGCTTGAACTATGTCTAAACCAAGGCAACGGAAGTTTTCTCAATGTGAAATTATCCAAAAGAGAAATCCTTGCTGAAGCGAGCCCTCCGGTGAGTCTTGGAGACATCGATTCGGATGGTTGGCTCGAAGCCATCAGCATCGAGGGAGACAAGCCCACGATTTTCATTTCCGAGAATCGTCCTGAGAATCGCTACTTGGTCTATCGTGTCAAAGGTATTTCCGACCCCAACGGTGGTGGACGCAACAATCAGTACGCGGTGGGTTCGACGCTAGAAATCTTCGGGCCTTTTGGGTACCAGGCTCGGATCATCGAAGACGATTCGATCCATTTTGGCCTTTCGAATTCCGATGCCTATTCGCTCCGCACGGTCTTTGTCAATGGACTGACCCAAGGGATCATCGATCCGCGATCGAATCAGATGCTCGAAGAGAAACAGGTTCTCATCGGTTCATGCCCTTTTGTGTACGGTTGGGATGGCAAACGCTGGGAACTGATGACCGATTTGCTCTGGAATGCACCGCTGGGATTGCAGATCGCCAAAGGAAAGGTGCTCGCGGATCGCCGATGGGAGTATCTCTCTTTGCCCAGAGCGTTCATGAAACCCAAAGATGGTTGTTATGAACTGAGAGTCACCGAAGAGCTTTGGGAGTCGGCCTATTTCGATCATGTCGCTCTGCTTGCGGTCGATCACCCAGCCGATACTCAATGGTATTCGAATGAGAAGGTGGGGCCAGAATCGATCGCTATGCCGAGTCTTTGGGGATACCAGCAGACGATCGAGCCTCAGAGCGTCAAAGACTCCCGTGGTACAGATTGGTCCAATGAAGTTCAATCGCAAGACGGAGTCTATGCGATCCCTTTTGATAAACATTACAAACAAGGATTGGTCGAACCGAGTTTCTTGGAGATCGATTTCGGTACGATCGATACGACCAAGTCGGCGCAGCTTATTCTCACTGGATGGATCTATCCGACCGACACATCGCTCAATATCCATATCGATCAAAACACCGAATTGGATTTGCCCAAACCCTTGTCTCTGTGGACTGTCGATGCAACTGGTCAATTCCAAGAAACGTTCCCCTTCACAGGTTTCCCAGGTGGTAAACCCAAGACAATCATCGTGCCACTCGATGGTGTTTTCGCAACCCAAGACCATCGCATCCGGTTGGTACACTCAAGCCAAATCTATTGGGATCAAATCCGCTTGGGCTATGGCCAGTCGACTCCGATAAAGACAGCACAGACTGGAAACTTGTCCATCAACTTGTTGCCGATGGAATCGGCTGAATTGCGCTACCGAGGCTTTAGCCGTGAGTTGCCCAGGGCTCGCCATGAGCCCCATTGGTACGACTACCAAATCGTTGCGATCGACCCGGCTTGGCCTCCTTTACGAGGAAAGTTCACTCGCTATGGAGATGCCAAGGGTCTCGTGGAATTCGACGATGACTCGCTGGTGGTCATGAGTCCCGGGGATGAGTTGGTTATCAAGTTTCAGATCCCGCCAGATCCTTTGCCCGAAGGTTGGGTAAGAGATTTTGTGTTGCATTCGGTCGGCTGGGATAAGGATGCCGCAATGAATACGCTCGAAGGTCAAAGCAGTCTTCCATTGCCCTTTTCCAAGATGAGCCAATACCCACCAGGAATGGACGATCGAACCGAAGCCCAACGCATCGATCGATTGCACCAAAAGACCTTGAACCGTAGACAGGATGCCGAGCGGTTTTGGAAGTTCGCTCCGATTCGGCCAGCCTCGCAATGACAGACACCCAAGGCATTGTCTATTTGGTGGGTGCCGGACCTGGAGCACCCGAACTCTTGACGCTACGGGCCAAGCGTGTCATCGAGCAGGCGGACATCATCCTCTACGATGGGCTGGTCAACGATTCGATTCTCGATTTCGCACCCCCGGATTGTGAAAAGATCTCTGTTGGCAAGAGAGGTAACCGGGGAGCATGGGTTCAATCCCAAATCGATGACCTGATCGTTCGCAGCGCCCGAGAGCACCGACGTGTGGTTCGTCTCAAGGGAGGAGACACGGCAGTCTTTGCCAGGACATCTGAAGAGATCGCGCGGCTTGAAGCCGAAGCGATCCCTTATGAGGTGGTCCCGGGACTCACAGCGGCACTTGCCTTGAGTGCCTACACCGGAATTCCCCTAACGCATCGGGATTGGAGTTCAGGGGTAGCTTTAGTCGCCGCACAATTGCAGAATCACGACGGGGAATCGGAGGCTGAGGATCAACTCGATTGGGAGGCCCTGGCGCGTTTCCCAGGCACCTTGGTCTTGTACATGTCGATCGGTGCTGCATCCACCTGGAGTCATAAGCTCATGGCTGCGGGGAAACCTGCAAGCACCCCCGTGGCGATCGTCAGGCAATGTAGTTTGCCCGACCAAGAGGTACTCGAATGCGAACTCGGCAGCGTTTCAAAAAGCCTGGAGAGCAATCCCCACTTTAAGCCACCTGCAGTGAGTGTCATCGGGGAACTGGTTCGTTTCAAATCTCCATCGTCATCGAGGATTCCGATGCAAACTGCGACCGTGATCGTAACGAGTCCTCAGACCCAAGCTCAGCGATTCTCAAGGATGCTGCAAGACTGTGGCTTATCGGTGCTTATTCGCCCAGCCCTGGAGATTCGATCAGCCTCCGACGCTCAGATCGACCAAGCCATCGATCAATTGAAGCAGTCCGATTGGATCGTTTTTTCAAGTCGCTATGGAGTCGAGTTTTTTTTCGCAAGACTCTTCGAGCGAGGTCTCGATTCTCGAAGTCTTTCCAAGGTACGTATTGCAACCGTTGGTCGATCAACAGCTCAAGCCCTCGAAGACCATGGTCTTCGAGCCGATTGGATCGCTGGCAGTGAATCAAGTAGCACTAAGCCCTTGATGGGAGCAGAGGCGCTACTCGATGAGTGGATTGAGCAAGCCCGCGACAAACGCATCGTCCTGATCCAAACCCCGGAGGGAAAAACGACTCTTCGCGATAGGCTTCAAGGCATTGCAAGCGACATTCGAACCGTCAACGCATACGAGCAGATCCCCGTCTCGAATTGGCAAGATATTGATTCGATAAGAGCTAAGATCGAATCAGCAAACCGCCAAAACCAAAAGCTCGCGGTGAGTGCAACGAGCAGCAATATCGCCAAGAATGCATGGAATCTACTCGGATCCCATGCGAAATTAGTCCGATGGTTCGCGATCTCTGATGGAGTTGCCCACGTCCTGAAGCAACTCGGTGCAACCGATGTGGTCGTTAGCCAAGACGCTTCGTATGAATCCTTGTGCCAAGCAATCACTGGCCACTGACTAGGTCGATGCTCTTGCTGCGCGATCGAACTAATCCTTCTTTTTCTTGGTTGTTTTCTCAGCGGACGATGAACTCCCTCCGTCAGATTTAGGAGTGGATTTGTCCGATGTAGACTTCTGGCTACCTGATGCCGAGCTCGAATCATTCGAAGAACTAGAAGAACTCGTTGAACTGCTATCGGCAGCAGCCGATTTCTTATAAGAGTCGCTTCGGTAGTCGGTTTGGTAAAAGCCGGAGCCTTTGAACACGACGGCCGCTCCGGTACCGATAAGCCGCCTGAGTTTGAGCTTCTTGCACTCAGGACACTTCTTTTCTGGGTCAGCCGAAATGCTCTGAAATAATTCGAATCGATGACCGCAAGCGTCGCACTCGTAATCATACGTAGGCATATTCGTAACTCCTTGATTGCGTTGAAGTACTCAGCGGATCACTACGCTGGACCTGTTGAGACGACGACCATGCTGGGGCGAACCACCCGGTCATGGAGCATGTAGCCGACACTATGCTCGACCATCACGGTGCCAGCAGCATGCGTATCGCTCGGTTGCTGAGAGATCGCTTGATGAACATTTGGATCAAACGGCATCCCGACACTAGGGATCTGCTTGCACTGATGTTTGCTCAAGACGTTGACAAACTGCTGCTGGACTAGTTTCACACCGGCAACTAAGCCTTCACTTCCGGAACCTGGCACTGCAGATTCAAGAGCTCGGTTAAGATTGTCTAGGACTTCGAGAAGATCGGTCACCAGCGGCATGGACGAGAATTTCAATTGCTGGTCAACATCCCGAAGCATGCGTCGTCGGAAATTTTCAAGCTCGGCTTGAGCCTTGAGTTCCCGACCCCTGAGCTCCACGACTTGTTGCTCGAGCTCTTGGATAAGCTCTTCAGGGGAGTCTTCCTGCGAATCGCTTTGCGAGGATTCCTCATCGGCAAAATACGAGTCGTTCCAAGCTTGATCGGCTCGGTCTGAACCAGGTTGCTGGTCTGCTGATGGCTCAGAAGCCTGCGCATTTTGGTCTAGGTCTTTGTTTTTGTCCTTGTCGTTACTCATATTCGATGCTCAACGTTCAACTGTTGCCTTGGCCTTGGAAATAGGCCATGATTCTGTCCATGAAAGTCTTACGTTCCGGGGAGATGTTTTTCTCCTCGATCTCGGCCAACTCTCGCAAGAGTTCTTGTTGCCGTTTGCTTAGCTTCTTGGGAACCTCGATGAAGGTCTGAATCAACAGATCACCTCTTGCTCCTGAGTGTGGATCGGGCATCCCTTGTCCGCGTAATCTAAAGACGGTTCCGCTTTGAGTGCCGGCAGGTACGTCCAAATCCTTGCGTCCATCGAGGGTCGGTATCTCGACCTTCGCGCCAAGAGCTGCTTGGCTAAAGGATATCGGGAATTGCAGAATGAGGTCTTGTCCATCTCGCTTAAAGAGAGGGTGAGGTTTGACGTGGATAAAGCAATAGGCATCCCCACGAGGACCGCCATCAGGGCTTGGTTGTCCTTCCCCTTGGAGTCGAACCCGCATTTCATCGTCGACACCTGCGGGGATTTTGACTTCGAGCTTTACCTCGTGGGGCCTGAGCCCATTTCCGTCGCAGCTATTGCAAGGGTTGCTAATGGTCTTACCGCTACCACGGCAAATTGGACAAGTTGTTTGAACTCGAAGAACACCAGTTGCTTGAACAACCTGACCGCGACCTTGGCACTTACGGCAAGTCTCTGGCTGGGATCCTTCGGCAGCGCCCGATCCTTTGCATTTTTCGCAAGACGCGTATCGGGTCAAAGAGACGGTTTTGGTGACCCCTTTGGCGGCCTCTTCGAGGTCGAGCGTAACGTCGCAACGAAGATCCGCACCGCGTCGGACTCGCGAACGAGTTCGTCCACCTCCGAAGAAGTCTTCGAAGATCGAGCCACCGAACATATCTCCAAAGGCTTCGAAGATATCACCGACGCCACCGAAACCAGGACCGCCCGAAGCGGCAGCGTGCCCGAACTGATCGTATCGAGCTCGCTTTTCGGAATCCGAAAGAACCTCGTAGGCTTCGGCAGCCTCTTTAAATTTGTTGATCGCGTCGGTGTTTCCCTGATTCGAATCAGGGTGGTACTTCACGGCCAGCTTTCGATATGCCTTAGCAATCTCATCCTGGGAGGCCGATTTGCTGACCCCGAGAACTTCGTAGTAATCACGTTTTGATTGCGATGACACGGTTTGGTGAAAGTACGCGAGTACAAATCTCTTGGATGGTTTCAGAAAAAAAGGCCATTCGATCTTCGAATGACCCCGGCGATGCGGGCAGCCACTTTGTGCCTACCCGCTCGATAAACTTACTGACGAGCCAAGTGCTTGCAAGCCGGTTAGCGCACAGCTCCTTCAATCTTTCGCTTCTTCTTGTCTTCCTTGTCCAGGTTGGTAACCAAGGCTTCGGTCGTCAGAAGCAAGCCGGAGATGCTCGCGGCATTTGCCAACGCAGTACGCACCACTTTAACAGGATCGATGATTCCTGCGCTGAGCATATCTACGTAAGCTCCCTTGTTGGCATCATAGCCCATGCTAAGAGGCTTTTGACGAACTTCATCTGCAACGACACTACCATCGATTCCGGCATTGTCAGCGATCTGACGCAACGGAGCTTCGAGGGCTCGAAGGATGATGTCCGCACCAGTCTTTTCGTCGCCCGAGAGGCTGCTAACGATCTTCGAGACCGCATCGGTGCAGCGAAGCAAAGCCACTCCACCGCCAGGCAGAATCCCCTCTTCAACCGCAGCGCGTGTTGCATGGAGAGCATCCTCGACGCGGGCTTTCTTCTGCTTCATGTCGGCTTCGGTTTCAGCTCCTACGCTGATGACCGCTACACCGCCAGCGAGCTTAGCAAGTCTCTCTTGGAACTTCTCCTTGTCGTACTCGCTATCGGTTTGCTCGATTTGAGCACGAATCTGCGAGACGCGTTGATCGATCGATTTGCGATCTCCGCCACCTTCGACGATCGTGGTGTTGTTCTTGTCAACAACAACCTTCTTGGCTCGTCCAAGATGCTCCAAGGAAACTTTTTCCAATTGGATACCGAGGTCTTCGCTGATGAAGGTTCCACCAGTTAAGACAGCGATATCACCGAGCATCGCCTTTCGGCGATCACCAAACCCAGGAGCCTTCACCGCACATACATTGATCGTGCCACGAAGCTTGTTGACCACCAAAAGAGTCAAGGCTTCGGCATCGACATCTTCCGCGATGATCAGCAGGGGTTGGCCAGAGGTGCTAACTTTTTCCAAAAGTGGAATCAGGTCGCGGATGTTGCTGATCTTCTTGTCGTACATGAACACCAACGCGTTTTCCAACGTGCAGCTCATGTCCGAGGGAGTGTTGATGAAGTAAGGGGAAACATATCCCTTATCAAACTGCATCCCGTCAACGTATTCGACGCTGGTTTCAGCAGTCTTGCCTTCTTCAACAGTGATCACTCCGTCTTTGCCGACTCGTTCGAGGGATTGAGCTAGCAGAGAGCCGATCGACATGTCGTTGTTGGCCGAGATGGCTCCAACGTTAGCAACTTCATCACGGCTGCTTACAGGCTTAGCCATCTGATGCAACTTGTCGACAGCAGCGTCGACCGCTTTGTCGATACCACGTCGAATCGCCGATGGATTGCTTCCTGCAGCGATGTTGCGGAGACCTTCTTTGAAGATGGCTCGCGCTAGAACGGTCGCTGTGGTTGTTCCGTCGCCTGCAAGATCGCTGGTCTTTTGAGCGACTTCGACGACCAACTTCGCACCCATGTTCTCGAATCGGTCTTCGAGTTCAATTTCTTTGGCAACCGTAACACCGTCTTTGGTAACGGTTGGGCCGCCAAAGCTTTTGTCGATGATGACATTGCGTCCGGTTGGACCCATGGTCACAGCGACTGCATTCGCCAATTTCTCAACGCCCGCGAGCATTCTCGCACGAGCTTGATCGTCAAACATTAATTGCTTAGCCACGCTTCGCAGTTCCTTATGCTGAGGTTATTTTCCAATGGGTAAGACCACTAAGCGAGCTTAGCAAGAACGTCGCTTTCACGGAGGATTTTGTAATCCACGCCGTCTACTTCGATCTCGCTTCCGCCGTACTTGCCGAAGATTACTTCGTCACCAACAGCGATGCTCAAAGTCGCTCGAACGCCGTTGTCGAGCAACTTGCCAGGACCGACAGCGACGACCTTGCCACGCTGTGGCTTTTCCTTGGCACTGTCTGGCAACACGATGCCACCGGCAGTGGTTTGCTCGGCTTCCATCGGTTGAATTACGACGCGATCATCGAGAGGACGGATATTCACTTTGGCCATTGCATTCACCTTTACTTGTATTGAATTGGAAATATTTGATTTGTGTTGAGTTGGCCGATGCGATCGAACTGTTTTCCAGTCGCATCAACGCTTATGTGTCGAGGGATACTTGGTCGAGGCCGGCAAGGCCGATCTACATCATGCCGCCCATGCCACCCATTCCGCCCATACCTCCCATTCCGCCCATGCCACCCATGCCGCCCATGCCGCCCATGCCGTCGTGGTCATGGTGGTGACCGCCCCCTGCAGGCTCTTCTTCCTTGGGGATTTCCGTTACGAGCGATTCGGTGGTCAGTAGCAGGGAAGCGACGCTAGCAGCGTTGCTCAAAGCGGTCTTGACGACCTTGGCCGGATCGATGATGCCGGCCTTGATCATGTCGACGTACTTGTCTGCATTGGCATCGTAGCCTTCATTCTTGTCCTTGAGTTGACGAACTCGGTTGACGACAACGGCACCATCGAGGCCAGCGTTGTTGGCAATCGATCGGAGCGGGTAGTCCAGAACGTTTCGAACGATGCGGACGCCCAAGGCGGCATCACCTTCGAGCTTGAGTTTGTCCAAGGCGGCTTCGCATCGCAGCAGAGCCACACCACCACCCGGAACAATGCCTTCGGCCAGGGCAGCTTGTGTCGCGGCCTTTGCATCGTCGATCAGAGCCTTACGCTCCTTCATTTCAGTTTCGGTTGCTGCACCGACGTTGATTTGAGCTACACCGCCTGCGAGTTTCGCCAATCGCTCTTGGAGCTTCTCGCGATCGTAATCGCTGTCGGTGTTTTCAATTTCTCGTCGAATCTGAACCACTCGAGCTTCGATCTTGTCCTTCTTGCCAGCGCCACCAATAACCACGGTTTCTTCGCTGGTAATGCGGATTCGCTTGGCTCGACCTAAGTCGCTGATCTTGACCGACTCTAGGTCGATCCCAAGATCCTTGTAAATCGCGTTGGCATTGGTGAGTGTAGCGATGTCGCCGAGAATAGCCTTTCGACGATCGCCATAACCAGGTGCCTTCACCGCAGCAACGCTGAGGATTCCTCGCATCTTGTTGACAACAAGTGTTGCCAAAGCATCGCCCTCGATGTCTTCTGCGATAATCAAAAGAGGCTTCTTGGCCTTGCTGATGGCTTCAAGAATCGGGATGAGCTTCTTGTTGTTGCTGATCTTGTCTTCGTGGATCAAGATGTAGCAGTCTTCGAGTTCGACAGTGACTTCGTCTTGGTTGGTAACGAACTGAGGCGAGAGGAAGCCGCGATCGAACTGCATCCCTTCGACCACTTCCACGGTCGTTTCGCTTCCGCGACCTTCTTCGACAGCGATCACGCCGTCCTTGCCGACCTTGATGAAAGCTTCGGCGAGCACATCACCGATGGCTGGGTCGTTGTTTCCAGCAATCGTTGCAACTTGCTTGATCTCTTTCTTGCTCTTGCCATCGATAGCCGTCGACATCTTTCCGATCTCTTCGTGCACGACTTCGACAGCTTTGGCGATTCCTCGCGACAGGGACATCGGATCGGCCCCAGCGGCGATCATTTTGAGTCCTTCGCGGAAGATTGCTTCGGCCAAAACCGTTGCTGTGGTGGTGCCATCGCCAGCGACATCATTGGTCTTGCTGGCTGCTTCTTTAACCAGTTGGGCACCGAGGTTTTCGAAAGGATCGTCCAATTCGATCTCTTCGGCCACAGTCACACCGTCTTTGGTGATCCGGGGAGAGCCCCAGCCTTTGTCCAATACCGCGTTTCGTCCGCGAGGTCCTAGGGTCGAGCGAACCGCTCTAGCCAACTTCGAAACACCCGCCAACAGGGGCTGGCGTGCTTCGTCATCAAATACCATTTGCTTTGCCAC
>JBJSXX010000083.1:0-2858 GCA_046086605.1 Pirellula sp.
CAACTCGAGCGCTCGTCGATGATTTCGGAGAAATCATCGACATTGGGGACATGCCGTAGAGCATTAGGCTTGCTCAATCTAGATCAGTTTTGTTCGAAGTTGTTATTCGCCAAAGGCGATGTTCAACGTAGCCTAGGGCAACGCCCTAGGTACGCTTCGAATTTATCGTACTTGGCCACTGGGAACCGGATAACCAAACCCCTGGTTGGCCATCACGGTATTGCCAGTCTGAGCCGCTGGTGTCGAGTAGGCTGACGGCTGTTCGACGATGCTAAATTCCGCCCAAATCGGATTGTGATCCGAGACCTTCAACGCCTCGTCGATCGGGATCCCAAAGACCGTCGCCATGTCTAAAACCCCAGACCGCCCGACATACTCGTTGGTCGGCCCGCGATCAAACAAAATGTTGTCGTACAACTCCGTCCTTCGTGTGTTGGTCGGCTGATCGCTAATGACCCATACGATCCCAGGTACCTTCGCCAAATTCCCAAACTTCGACGGAGCCGCATTCAAATCGCCCATCATCAATACGTCGTCTTCTCTGGCGGTCGTCCACTCGTACTCTCGAACGGCATGAAGCACCGTATGCATCACGGGCAACTCCTGCTTGACCTCCCCAGGATCCGTATGAATGTTCATGAGCGAAAATGTAAACGGAGGATAACCAGCAGGAACCCGCGTCGCAAACCTTCCCACCAACGGCTCTCGATGCAATAAATCCGCCGTGTCATTGACCGTGTAACTGGCCGTCGGACTCGACAATATCCGGGTCGTGTCATACACGTAACAATACTGCTCCTTCGAGTCGGTTCGCCCAAGCCTCGGGCCTAAGATAAAGTCATACCGCCCCCCCTGCGAGTTGACGATCTGAATCAACTGTGGCAAGACCGTCTGATCGGTCGCCCTAACCTCTTGGATTGCGATGACATCAAACAACCTCAAGATCTTCGCAATCCGATCAACCACCACCGGATCCGATACCTTCTTCACTCCAAAAGCTTGGATGTTAAAACTCGCGATTAAGATCGTTTGCTGAGTCCGACTCGGCACCATCGCTAACTGAGCCCCGTCGGCAGGACGCATCGAAGTCATCGCTCGACTTCGTGCACCACCATCGGTCTGCGTTGGATAAACCGCACCCCCAGAAACACCTACCGTACTCGATCCACCCTGCTGCCCCGCTCCAAGATCCTCGACCAAGTCACATCCAATAGAACAAACACCCAGCGCAGCCGACACCACCCAGCGGCATTTGATCCCACTTTGACCGGCCCTTTTTATGCCCGACTCGGTGCGCACCTGCGGCACACCACGGTTTCGGAACATCCCTAGCCTCCATGCTTGGGAAACCCTAGAACCATCAATTAAGCTATCGTATAGCTAGATTGTCTTTAGCTACTGCGAACCGTCGGGCACAATCCCAAACCCCCCAACAAATGAAAATCGATCTGCTCATTACCGAAATCCATCCAGGCGGTGCCGAAAAATGCTGCACCCAACTGGCAATCTACCTCCACCAAAAAAAACACTCCGTCCGACTTATCTCCATCGCACCACCACCAACCTCCCCAGACGAATCCCTCCTGTGGAATTCACTCCAAGAAAACAACATCCAAGTTGAATTTCTAAACGCTAGCAAATCATTGAAACTTCCTTGGGCGCGAAATCAGCTCCTGCGATTAATCCGCAAAAGCAAACCTGACATCGCCCAAACGTTCCTCTGGCATGCAAATTTACTGGGGGCTTGGACCTATCCAAAATTTCAAATTCCTGTGGTCGCAGGTGCTCGTGTCAGCGAACCTAGAACCTACCGCAATAAACTCGCTTGGACCTGGCGCCATCGAGTCCGAAAAGTAGTCTGTGTAAGCGATGAGGTCGCCACATGGTGCTCCGAGCACGAAGGCTTCTCAGCCGAGAAGCTTCAAGTGATTCCCAACGGCATCGAACTTCCAAAGACCTGGAAAGATCCTAACAAGCCATCTGAGTCGCCGAACTCCGAGGAAAAGATCCTGCTGTTTGTCGGTCGACTCGAAGAGCAAAAAGGGATCGATATCCTCATCCAAAAAGCACCCTCGATCCTTCAAGCTCTCCCTGAATTCCAGCTTGTGATCATCGGCCAAGGTTCATGGTGGCCAGTCCTGAAAAAGTGGCACAATCACTCCCCTCTAGCTGATCGCATCCGACTCTTGGGCCGTCGAAGCGATGTGCTCGATTGGATGCGTCGTGCCTCTTTGCTTGTCTTACCAACCCGTTATGAAGGGATGCCTAACGTCGTGCTCGAAGCCATGTCGCTCGGACTGCCGATCGCTTGCACGCGTGTCGAAGGTATCTCGCAACTCTTGGGCGAAAAAACCCAAGAGCAGTCCGTGGCCGCACAAGACTGGGACGCTTGGGAAAAACTCGTCATTGATCTGGCAAAGGAATCCAAGACCCGCCAAAGCCTAGCGAACTCCAATCGCCATCGAGCTGAGAAATACTTTAACCTCGATACCCAGTTGCAAAAATATGAACTGCTGTATTTGGAAATCTTAGGTAAGATATCCAAGCCTTCGGAAAACTAAACCCAATTCGTCAGACTCATTTGGCCGGAGCCAATCATCAGTGTCACTTCGAAACATCCTGCGCATCGCGATCGCTGCGCTCGGTAAAAACAAGATGCGGGCTGGTCTGACGATCCTCGGAGTCGTCATCGGCATTGCCGCCGTGACAGCCATGGTCTCGATCGGAACGAGTGCAAGCGAGCTGGTTCAAGGCGAATTTAAAAACCTTGGAACCAACGTCATCGTTATCTCGCCAGGTAGTAGGCAAGCCCGAGGAGCCCGAACCGGCCAAGTCCCATCGCTGACCGTCGGTGACGT
>JBJSXX010000084.1:0-16944 GCA_046086605.1 Pirellula sp.
CGGGCTGATCGAGCCTTAGTGACGATTCGGATTTATCAGGCCCGTGGCATGCGATGCAGTGCTGAACCAAGAGTGGTCGGATGTTCTCTTCGAAGAACTTGGTCGACTCGGTCTGTCCTAAACCAATCTGTGGCGAGCTTGCCGAGGCAAACAACCAAAAGACGATCGATATCGGTATACGAACAGATCTACTGAGCATGAATCGTACTCGAAGCCCATCCAATAGCGTTTGAGCGACCAGACTGTTGAAATTCTGCATAGTTCAAAAACCTAGTTCGTTCACCACAAACGCTTTTCGATTACGATCACGAGCACCGCTTCACTGAGCAGGAGCACGAGGTTACTGGTGCCCAACCACCCGATGTTTCACCCTCAATCTTACCTGAAGAAGCCTTTAGATGCTCACGAATTTATTTTTCGGGCAATCGTGCATTAGGTCGCTTTAATATAGTAATATCGCGCGACCCGGGCCACCATGGCAATCCTTGATCTTGAGTGCCGCAAACAGAAAGTAACCCCCTTGTTTGGGGATCGACCCTACGTTGCTCAGAAACTCCACAGCGACCATCTGACGACTACCCAATGCCCAATACGTCATCAAAGCTTGCTTGGGATCGACTCCTCCTAAATCCGGGGCGTCTGTCGCCACGCATCGGATCCCCTTCTTACTTAAATAATCGACCGCTTCTGCCCCCAAAGCGGGCCAGCCTTCTGTCTTGCGAGAATAAGCGTCGGTCCAAAGACCGCTGCCAAAGTTCCCTTGCGCATCGGCAGGCATTTTCAGATATCGATCGATCACACCGGTGTAAAACACGACGACCTGGCCAGGTAATAAGGCTTGAGTTTCTCTCTCGTAACGATCGATCATGGTCGAAGTGATTTGGGGTGAAGCGGGCCAAGTGGCCCGATCGGTGCTCCCTAGAAGCGATCGGACATCGATCACACGCACATCGCCGCAAGTCCATTCGATCGGCACTTGGTCGGTGGTCAAATCGCTCTGAGCACGCTTGCCAAACTTCTTCTCATATTCATCGAGCCACAGTCTCACCTCAGGGGAATCCTGCACAGGTGAGTCGCTTGCGCCTAGCGCGTACGATGGTGGTACCAAATGCGTACCGGCCATCGAGTCCATCATGTGTCCATGATGGTGCATGTCGAGGTATTCACTGTAGAGAAAATCGATCTTGAGATACACCTGTCGATGCTCGCCGGTGTTTCGCCCCGGATTGGTCATCGGGAACTTGGGGGTAAGCGTTGGTGTCAGATCGATCGCACGCTTGGATCTGCACGATTCGATGAGTTTCTTAGGCAAATCACCTCCAACAATCGAAAACGCTCGGCCTTCGCCATAAGGCCCCCCCTGATGCTTGGGCCCCAAGAAGCAATAGAACGCTCCGGTCGATGGCAACTGACTAAACCCTGTTGCACCTTCAGTCCAAATCATCCCATGCCTTAGGCCCGCATAATGGGTCGGCTCAGCAAGGTCCGGCATCGGTCCCATGCTTGCAGAGTCGGTTCCCAGTGCCATCACGCCGCGAGTGGCCAACCACTCCATTGTCTCGGGATTCGGATCGGGATACCCGGGTGCTTTCTTATCGACAACATCGTTGATGAAGCGGGAGCCCTCTGGAAACGGACGATAGTATCGATCGGAATAATCGCTACGAAACAATACGACATCACCGAACCGCAGTTTTCGATGGGTTGCCTCGAAACGCTCGAGATAATCAGGAGTAACTAGAGGACTGACCCCTTTGGGAGCTTTGTCGAGCAGATCTCGCGTATCAACCACGCAAGCTTCCCCGCCGAATTGCCAAGCTTCAGTCTTTTCGGTGGTCGCTAGTCCTAGTGGACCGGACTTCTCGCGATTCAACTCAGGACGTGCGACGCTATGAGGCGGAACATCGAGCTGAGTGCCTGTGTTTCCATCGACGTACAACGAATCGATGTTGTAAGGACTGGCGAGCCCGACGGTTGACTGATGGACGATCTGAAATTTTGGGAACGGATGGGTGGGCCAGTTGCAAGGATACTCCTTGGCTACCAATAGCGAATGATCGATGAACTTAGAAGTGTCTTGGGCAAGACTGCTACTGCCATGCAACAAGCTGCATGCAAGAAGGATTGCTGAAACCGATTTTTTCATGAGTTCGGAACTCCTGGATAAGAGGATGGATTCCCGTAGTGTACTACGATCCAGAGCCTTGGTGTTGTTGGGCCAACCGCAAGAGTCCCAAGAGTGTTTCTTCACCGGTCTTTTGCACCGTAGGCAACTCGAATCGCTCTTGGATCAACCGAGCCAATCGGGGCAATCGACTGGGTAATCCCCCGGAAATCAAAACCGACTTCCACTGTTTTTTATCCCCAAACCGCTGTGCGGCTTGGAAATAGTTCTTGGCCATCGCATTGCAGGCAGCTAGCAACACATGCCCTACTGAGAGGTTTTCTGTGGTGATATGGCCGAGAGAACCGGTGCTACCAAGCGGACCTGCGAAAAAAGCAATATCGGCAAGCAGATCCGTCGATTCAATTTGATCCATTTTCTCCGAAGCGATTTGCCAAGATCGATCGAGTTGCTTGTCCTCCGGATCCGCCAATTCCGTGAAGAGATCCATCAAGGCGCTTAGCGATCTTCCGGCCGGTAGATGGGTAATCGTTTTTAGCAAATAATCGCTAAAGTAAGCTCGGGTTTGATAAGGCCCTTGATCGAGTTCTTTCGAAAGTGTGCTGACCTGAGAGCCTGTCGATATATTGATTGACAAGCAACCTGGTTCGAGCCCTGCTCCGAAAAGCGCGCACTGCTGATCTCCATACGAGCCATGCACCTGAAAAATTCTCGAGCCGATCTTCCATTTGGCAACCGCTCGGGTATCGCTGATGAGTTCCGGCCACCAGAGATCTCCAAGCCCGATTCGTTCCATCGCGCTATAATGCCAATCCCATTTGTTCAAGTCCAGCAAACCGATCGCATGTGTCACGTGCATGGTTCCGGGTTGCTTGGCAAGATGGCTGATGCAGAAGTCGGCGATCGACAATGGCAAGACGCCATCGCTAAGTTTGCGATGCTCCGAGAGCCAATGCAGCAACGTGGATGTCGATCCAGGTTGGAGTTCGCGACCTAGACTCGCAAAGAGAGCATCGGGCCAATCCAAGCGAATTGTTTCCATCGAGGATCGCACGTTGCCGGTTGTTTTGAGCGTTCGCTGATCGCGCCAAGACAGATAGTTTGATTTAGCTCTGCCGCGATCGTCCGAGAGGATCAGTCCGCCCATCTGACCACAAATCCAAACCGAACAACTCTGCGCCAGAGGCTCGGCCAATTCCGCGATCACTTCCACAAGGGTGGAGATGATCGCTTTGGGGTCGATCTCGATATGGCTTGCGGGCAAGTTATCGATCGGAGCTGGAAAGTTTCGCGAGCAGACCGAAACCAGCTCACCGGCCTCGATGTCCAACACCGCACCTTTGATCGATGTGCTACCGATGTCCAGAGCGATTGTATTTAGGCCTGGTCGGATCATCGAATCAACCGATCGATTCGTCGACGACAGGGTTCGTTAGTGCTCCGATCTTTTCGATCTCGATCGTGACAGTATCACCATCTTTAAGATAGACCGGAGGTTTGCGAGCTCCACCTACGCCGTGCGGTGTGCCGGTGAGGATCACCGTACCTGGGGCCAATCGCGTTGAGCCGCTTAAGAATTCGATCAACGTCGGTACGTCAAAGATCATGTCGTTGGTGTTCCAGTCTTGCATGACCTGGCCATTGAGGATGGTTTTGATCGACAATGCGTTCGGATTGGGAATCTCGTCAGCCGTTACCAGGACGGGTCCGAGGGGACAAAAGGTGCTGAAGGTTTTACCACGGCACCATTGGCTACCGCCGTATTTCATCTGCCAATCCCTAGCGCTGACATCGTTGGCACAGGTGTAACCCAGGACATAATCCAAGGCGTTGGCTTTCGATACGTTGTAGCAAGGTTTACCGATAATCACTGCAAGCTCGCATTCGTAGTCGACCGACTCGCTAGCGAGTTTCCGAGGCAGGACGATCGGGTCGCCGGGGTTGGTCAGCGCACCGCTGTTTTTCATAAACAGGACTGGAAACTCCGGGATCGCTTGACCTCCCTCGGCAGCATGCTTGCGATAGTTCAGTCCAATACAAAGGATATCGCGGGGTTCGATCGGTGAGAGCAACTTGGCAACTTGCGCTGGCTCTTGGGTCTGAGTCCAATCGCCCAGTGGATTGCCTTCGATACGGAGTTTGCTACCGTCGGCTTGGACACTGGCAAAATGGATTTGGGAATGGGAGTCTTGGTAACGGATGATTTTCATAAAGACAAACGGTGCGAAGTGGGGAGGGAAGCTATGAAAGCCAGGAAGGCTTCAGGCCGGTCGATTCGGCGACAAGCCTTAGTTTATCAAGCACATCGATCGGGAGGGGAATCCCAGACGATTTTGCTTGATGAAATCGGGACCATTCGCGTTCTCCGGGTAGCAACACTCCAGAGGAACCTTCGGCCTTGGGTGCATTATGGATCTGATCGATGAGGTCTTGGAGTTGCCTATCGAAACGCTCAGGATCGCTGATCACCGAAACATCGATGGCCGTAAACGATGCGGTGTGGTTCGAGGGTTTGGAAGGATCGTCAAAAAGCCAGCTTCCGACGTTCCAAGTGTGATTGCCTCCGGGTAGGATCGCCGAGAGGATCTCACACCACAGTCCGATGCCGTAACCTTTATGACCTGCCATGGGAGCCAAGGAGGCTTGGGCCGGATAGAGCGATCCATCGGTCGTCGGTTTACCATCAGGACCGATGAGCCAAGTATCTGGGATAGGCTCACCACGCTGGCAGGCCGCATAGACTTTGCCTCCTGCAGTTGCTGCAGTTGCCATGTCCAAAAAGATGGGATCGGCGCCGATGCGAGGGATTCCATAAGCGATCGGGTTACTCCCTAAGACAGCTTTGCATGACCCCGGCGCGGCTACCGAGGGGATGTCATTGCCAGTGACCATCGTGATGCAACCTTGGCGGGCACCCATCGATGCATAGTAACCGATGGCTCCGACATGGGCTGTGTGTTTCAGACCGACATAGGCGATCCCAGTTTGCTTGGCTTTTTCGACAGCCATCTTCATGGCTGCATGGCAACCGATCATCCCGAGTGCCGATTTGCCATCGACGATACCCCAGGCAGGCCCCTGTCGCTCGACGGTCGGGGTTGCTCGGGGATCGTAGCCACCGGATTGAAGTTTCTTGATGTATCCGATCAGAAGTTTCGTGCCGTGGGTAAAGACTCCCATCGCATCGGTTGTCACAAGTGTATCGGCAACGATTGAGGCTTGCTCGTCGGGCATTCCAGTGCTGACGAGTGCTTGGGCGACGAATCGCTCGAGTTCTTCGACGGGTATGGACTCAGCGTGTGTCATGACTTGACCGTATATCCAAGATCTTTCAAGAGTTTCGCGAGGGTACCTCGAAGCGAATCAGGTAGTGGAGCAATCGGTGGTTCGGGGTCTCCGACGGGAGGACCGATCATGTTCAAGGCGGCTTTCATGGTCGAGAACCAGTGGGCTCCTTCGCCTCGCGAATGGTAGGCTTGGAACTGCAGTCGCATCAGAGGAGCGAGTTTAGTCCAGAGTTTTCGGGCGCGGTCAAGGTTCTTTTCGATAGCGATTGCGACATAGAGTTCTTTCGCGGCACGAGGTACGGTGCTTGGGATCCCAGAGATCCAACCATGGGCACCATGGCATAGGCCTTCGAAAGCCACGGTGTCGATACCTGCGTAGATATGCAACTGAGAATCGGTGGCTTGAAGAATCTCGCAGATGCGATCCGGTTCGGGGTTGGACATTTTGATTCCACCGATGGCTTTCTCCTCGTAGAGCTTCAGAAGATGATCGGTTTTGAGGTCGACGGCCGTCAGCGGGATATTGTGGTACAAGACGATGGGAATCGAAACCGATTCTGCGATTCGTCGGTAATGATCCATGACTTGCGATGGAGTGGGCGCCATGTAGTAGGGAGGGACGATCAGGAGCGAGTCGGCTCCGTGCGATTCGGCGAATTGGGAAAGCTCGATTGTGCGGCGGGTGGAATAGTCGTGGGTTCCGGCGACGACATGCACGCGTCCTGCGATTTTTTCCAAAGCGGCTGCAAGCACTTTTTTCCGGTCATCGCATTCCATCGCGACAAACTCTCCGGAGCTCCCTAAAGGCGAGATCGCATCGACTCCTTCGTTGATCAACCAATCGAGGTGAGGTCCCAGTCGGGAGAGTTCGAGGGTTCCTCGAGGGCCGAAAGGGGTGATCGACGAAGCGCACACACCGTGAAAAAGAGGCTTAGGCATAGTGTTCCTTTTGTGCGAATATTTGCTAAAAAAAGAGTTGATTTAACGCCCTGCAGTGCAAGATTATAACAAGTTAGATTCTTGAGGAATCGCTGCGGGTAAAACAATATTGTGTTTGGCCCCAGCGACTTAGTCCTCGCGTACAGTGAAACGGTGCTAGTGATCGCAATTGAGATCGATGCTCACGCACCCCGGGCTAATCATCGTAGGCAGCCGCGCCGACATAGAGAAAATTCCAGTTGGTCTCGGTCCAGCGTTCGACGACCACAGAGGGAATCGTTTGGACGTGACCGTCAAAATACAGGTAGTTTGCCAAGCTATTGCTGTGGCGTTTGTAGTCGATGAGGTCTTTTAGGATTTCGAGTCTTGTCACAGGATCGGGGCTTGAGAAGGGATTGCCCCGTTTACCGCCGGCGTTTTCAGCCATCTCGTAGTATTGCAAAGTGTTGCTCGTGGACTGTCGGGCTTCATCGAGCGTGACGAATGTGTTTCTATCGTAACCGAGCCGTTTGCGAGACGTTGGGCAAACGTTGACGAGCTTGATATCACCCAGTTTGTTGGTGTTGAAGTCTTGCAGGGTTCGAAAGTCGAAGTGGAATTGCCGTAGATTGCTTGCACAGTTGATTCGACGTGCGGCCTCCCGCGCGGCTTGCACAGCCGGCAGCAGTAAAGCAACTAGGATCGAGATGATAGCCACGACGACCATCAGTTCGATGAGAGTAAGTGCGTTGCGAGAATGAGGACGCATAGGATCTTTCGGGTCGATAGGATCGAGAATGCAAATTCGCCCGCTACTGAGAATCATATGCTCAAGGCTTCATCAGAACAGGGGGAATTTCAAGAAATTGGGTTGTCGTTGGATTACCTCCACGCAGAACGCAATTCATGAACCACCAGTTCGTGTAGAATGGCCGCGTTGCCACGGGTCTCAAGAAATATTTTCCGATTCTCTGGATTGGCGTTAAAGGGAATCGGTATGTAGCAGAGCCCGTCGCTTGCGAAAACCTCAAGGCCTGTGCGGTCGCAATAGATCGTAAGACGAAGTTTCCCGTCGCGAAGTGGTGCCAAGGCTCGTTGTCCGTTGACGTTGATCTCTTGCTTGTTTGCATCATAGATGATCATCGAGTCTCGTATGTTCAAGACGATTTCGGAGTTGTCGGTTGGCTCAATATCAGCGCGTATTTCCAGCAACTCGAGCTGCAGCGCATCAAACGGATTTCTGTCCCCCGGCTTCAATGTGATCGGTTCAAAAGTGGTTGTCTTGGTCCGAAGCGATTCGAGTTCCTTCACCGGTGAGAAGCACAATCGGGGGCCGTCGGGAGTACCGAGGAGTTTAAGTTCCAAAGGAACCGTCATCGATTGATTGAAACTCATTGAGCGAGTTTCGGTCTGAAACCAGCCAATTTGTACGCGCCGTCCATCGCTCTTGGGAATATCGCTAAAAGTCTGCGGCGCATAAAAACCTCGACCACGATGACCAGGCAATTTGGTTTGCTCGGGCGAGAATCGTGTCCCGTCAAAAGTGCCGACGGCATATTCGCTATTTGCACCCAGGAGCACCCACTTGCTGTTGGACTTATCCCCATCGACTGCAAGCTCAAAGAAATCGGGGCACTCGAACAAGTATGCTGTTCCGGCCAATCCTTCGGTGACGCTTGTTTGTGTCCAATCACGAAGATTGGGAGATGTAAAAAAATGAATCGTGTGTTTTCCTTGCAATTCGACGTAAAGCACCATCACCCATTTTTGGGTAGGTTCGTGCCAAAAGACTTTCGGATCTCGATTGCCTGCCGTGATCTGTTTGAGCACTGGGTTGCCCGCATATTTGGTGAAGGTGCGTCCGTCGGTGCTGTAGGCGATTGCTTGAACGGTGGGGTTTCCGGCCGCGGTGTAGATCAGCACCAAAGGTGGCTTGCCTTCTTTCCCGAACCCGCTGGTGTTGTTCCAGTCAACGACAGCGCTTCCACTAAACATTGGGCCCATCGAGTCGGGCATAAGCTTATCTCCCAATTCTTCCCAATGGATCAGATCCTTGCTGACGGCATGGCCCCAATGCATGTTCCCCCAGCCCCAACCGTAAGGGTTGTGTTGGAAGAAAAGGTGGTACTCCCCGTTGTAGTAGACACAACCATTTGGGTCGTTATTCCATCCTCGTTGCGGAGAAAAGTGAAACTGACCTCGCAGCGGTTCTCGATAGAGACGATCGGTGTCTTTGAAGCTGTCGCTGGTCTGAATACTGCTCAGCGCTGTTGAACCTTCGGATAATTTATCAACACGTATTGTCAGTGCTTTGCTTTTCCAATTGGAGATGTCCATCGATGCCCACCAGTCAGCATCTCCATCGGCAAGTTCGATGTCGTTTCGTACGACGGTTTGGCCATCGACAAGTAGAGTCACTTGTCGCTTGGTGGCCCCGTTTTTGATCGGGATGTGCAAGTAGCGAGCGTCTGTGGTGAAGGAACGCTCGGCATCTTTTATGGAACCTTTAGGTTTGGAATCTGTTTGCACGATATGATCGACATTGATGTGGCCCCAGCCGCCTTGAGCATGATCGACAATTCGTAGTCGAGCTGTTTTACCTGAGAACTCCGTCACATCCCAAGCATCTACTTCGAGAGCTTCGCTACCGCCGGGTTTGTCGTTGGGTCCGGTTGTGCTGCGAACAACTTGTCCGTCGATCATCAATTGCAATGCGAGCTTCTCGGGATTTTTTCCACCACCGATGAAGAAGGCGATGAATTTCCTTTCGATAGTAAATTCTGGGGATGTCAAAGTACCGATGGAGTTATCCCCTTGGAAGAAGGAGTTGACGAGAGCTTTGCCACGAAACCCGTCGACGTGCATTTGTCCTGGGAGGGTACCTTTAGCAGGCCCTGGCCCAAAGGCGTCCCCGGTCACCGTCCAAGTTTCGTAGGTGTCGCCTTCAAAATCCGCGATGAGGATGTCGTCAGCATTAGCTGAAATGGCAAGCATGGAGATCAGGAGATAGGTGGCCAAAAACATCGAAACGATTTTTCCTATCATGGAGGTTGTTCAGGAATTGATGATGCTAGGCGTACAAGCTACTTGCTTTTATCGTACTCGAAAAGAAGCATCGGGAGAGTTGGCTCGATAGGTCGGCATGTTCGCCAAACGTTCAGTCGATATCCTTAAGCCCTACTGTGAGAACTTGATGTTGGTGATGAAAAGCGACCATTTGGGTCCATCGGACTGATCTTGAACATCTTGCGGATCAGCCCAGACTTGCTTTGACCGGTGCTTTCGCCGACGCCGAACGCCTTGTCGATAGCAGTCAGTTTCATGTGGGGTCATTGCCGAGCAGAGTCACGACCATCTTTTCGATTCTGCCATTGAACGCAAAAGGGGTTCGCTTGGCATAGTCTAATGAAACAGGTGCCCCCAAATCGAGGCCGACATCGAGCGTCTCGCTCGCGGTAAATGCGCCCGGAACCGTACGCGGTACTCGCGATTCGATCGCAAGCGTTCCGTCGACTAAGACGCGGACTTGTGCTGGCGATCCCGGTTTAGTGATCGTCTCAGTGATTTCGAGTTTGTGTTTTCCCGGTTTAAGCGGTTGCTCTGATACCGCAATCGTGCGCTCGATGATCAACATATTGTATTCATAGACCAACTTGCCCTGATCCATGTAAAGGCACACGCCACCACTTGAGCCGCCCAAGGCGTAAAGGACTCCCGAACCGTTGTCAGGTACCTCTACCTCCATCGCGATTCGATTGCTTCTCTTTCCAATCGGAGGGGCCGCAAACTCGGGCATCCTTTGGACGCTTGTGTCAAAGTTCCACCTGCGATACGGGGAAGAAACGGCATCTTCGGGTTTGAAACGGGTCCATAGGCCTCCACCGATAGGTAGGGCTTTGTTTTCTTTGGCTACGTCGATGAAGAGTTTTTTGAGCTCATCGAGTTTCTCTGGAAACTCTTTGGAAATATCGACCGCTTGGGAAAAGTCTTTTCTCAAATCGTACAACTCCCAAACGTCCCCATTGGGATCCCAGCTCTTGAGTCGCGGGGCCGAACCGGGTGTGTCCCACGGGAGCAGAGGACCAAAGGCGCATGCGTACCATCCGTTGTGGTAGATGCCGCGACTGCCATTGTTCTCAAAGTACTGCGTGGACTTGCGACCTTGGGCTTGCGCATCCTCAAAAGTGTAGGCAAGGCTCACGCCATCGATGGGATCCTGGTCAAAGCCATCGACTTTCACGGGTGCACGGATCCCGAGAACCTCATAGAGCGTCGGGGCAATGTCGTTGACGTGGTGGAACTGGTTGCGGAGGGCCTTGTCGGGTTTGATTCCTTTGGGCCACGAGACAACCATGGGGTTTCGTGTTCCCCCAAAATGTGCTGCGACCAATTTGGTCGAGCGAAATGGGGTCGAGCCTGCCCAAGCCCAACCGGCATGGTACATGTTGTCGGTTTCACGGGAGCCTAGAGCAGGTATGCCACCGAGCTTTTCAAGTGCACCGAGTTGATCTTCGATGGTGTTCGGGATGTTGTTTTGGGCCAGTAGTTCGCTGATGCTACCTCGCTGTCCCTCTGCGCTCGAACCATTGTCACCCCAAATGTAGAAGATGATCGTATTGTCTTTGAGCCCCATTTGATCCAAGCCGTTGACCAATCGGCCAACCTGCGCATCGGTATGCTCGACAAAACCCGCATAGATCTCCATCAGCCGCGATTGGAACTCACGTTGTGTCTCCGGAATGCTATCCCATGCGGCCATGGTTGCATCACGCTCGGTGAGTTTGGCATCGGCAGGGATGATCCCCATTTGCTTTTGTTTGGAGAACACTCGCTTGCGGTACTTGTCCCAGCCGTCGTTGAACTTGCCTTTATACTTGTCTGCCCACTCTGGAAAGATATGGTGTGGACCGTGAACGGCTCCCGGTGCCCAGTACATAAAGAACGGTTTGTCAGGTGCGTAAGCTTGGTGGCGGCTGAGCCAGGCAAGTCCTTTATCGACCATATCCTCGGTCAGATGGTAACGCTCCTGGTGAGGCGGTTCGATCGAGCGATTGTTCTCGTACAAGCGAGGTTCGTACTGCGATGTTTCTCCTGCCATGAAACCATAGAAGTAATCAAAACCGTGGCCTGTCGGCCATCGATCAAACGGGCCCATCGCGGTGGTTTGATTGGCAGGTGTATTGTGCCATTTTCCAAACGCAGCGGTTTTGTAACCGTAGTGACCAAGCACTTCTGCGATCGTTGCCGAGGTTTTCGGGATGATCCCGGTATATCCATCGAAATCGCTGGCCCGCTCGGCGATCGTTCCGTTCCCGATGCGATGATGATTCCGACCTGTCAACAATGCCGCTCGGGTCGGAGAACAGATCGAGGTGGTGTGGAATGCTGTATACCTGATGCCCTCGTTGGCCAATTGCGTCAACGTGGGAGTGCGGACTTCACCGCCGAAGGTATCGGCAATACCAAAACCGACATCGTCGATCAGTACAATCAGGATGTTAGGCGCGTCGGGCTTTAAACGCGAGGGTTCTCGTCGCCACTGCATCTTTGAATCTTTAAGGGTCGCTCCGACGACGCTCGCTGTCGGAGTTGGAGGGAATGGAAGTATCGAACCGTCCGATGACGGCGACTCTTGGGCTAATGCACCTTGCGGCAAGCAAATCCGAAACGCAAGCATGCACGCAAGAGCTAGCCGGGAGTTCCACTGACTCCGGCGAAAAATCGCAAGACGCATTATCGTGATACCTAGTTAGTTACTGCCGACCTTAGGAGAGTTCAATAGCGCTTCCATCGCTTGATCGATGGTGAAGCTAGCGGGCTTTTGACGAGGTGGAAATTGTTTGAACGTCATAAGCTTCTTGCCGACGATATTCTGCATAGGGACGGCCAAAAAGCTGCGGCGGTACCACCACTCGTCATATCCCATCCCTTCCTGTGCACGCTCACCCGGATCGACCTTCAAATCAAAGAAGATCGGAGCGCGGAGTTTGGTAAATGGACGCCTCCAAACGTCGATACCCGTGGCTTCTTGGATCAAGAAGTGAACCTTTAGACGGTCGACTCGCACGGCTAAAAGGTCACCGTCGTCACTAAAGTAAAAGAATTCGTTGCGAGCGCTTTGGTTCGATTTTCCGGTCAAGTAATCGTTTTGATCATACCCATCGAGATGGACTTTGAATTTCTTATTCCCAGCTTGGTATCCTTCGAGGAGTTTTTCTTGAATGCCCGGTACGCCCGCAGCAGCCAGCAGGGTTGGCATCCAATCTTCCCCAGCAAAAATGCCATCGAATTTGGTGCCTGGCTTGATCTTGCCGGGCCATCGGATCAAGGCTGGAGTTCGCCAACCACCCTCCCAGTTGGTGTTTTTTTCTCCCCGAAACGGGGTTGTGCCAGAATCTGGGTACAAGCAAACCATAGGGCCGTTGTCCGTCAAATAGATCACGATGGTGTTTTCGGTGATCCCAAGCGAGTCGACGTAATTCAGTAAGTCTCCTACCAGCGCGTCGTGCTCGATCATGCCGTCGGCGTAAAACCCGAGTCCTGTTTTTCCTAGATTATCTTTCTTCACGTGGGTAAAGTTGTGCATCCGTGTGGTATTGAACCAGCAGAAGAAGGGCTTACCCGACTTGCTCGCCCTCGATAGGAAGTCCTTGGTGACTCCTAAAACTTCTTCGTCGATGGTCTCCATACGCTTGATGTCCAATGGGCCTGTATCTTCGATTCGACCATCGGCTAGCGAGCGGATCACACCGCGAGGACCGAACCTCTTCTTGAACTCTGGGTTCTTCGGGTAGTCTGGATTCTCGGGTTCCTCTTCGGCATTGAGGTGATAGAGATTTCCAAAAAACTCGTCGAAGCCATGATTGGTTGGTAGGAATTCGTCTTTATCGCCAAGATGATTCTTGCCGAATTGACCTGTCGTATATCCAAGTGGTTTGAGCAACTCTGCAATCGTAGGGTCTTCGGCCCTAAGTCCAAGGTCAGCTCCTGGAAGTCCGACTTTGGAAAGACCGGTTCGGAAAGGTAGTTGTCCGGTGATAAATGCGCTTCGACCTGCCGTGCAACTCTGCTGAGCATAGTAGCTCATAAACTGTCCACCTTCGCGGGCTAGACGATCGATGTTGGGGGTTTGGTACCCCATTATTCCTTGGTGGTAGGCACTGATGTTCCAGTAGCCGACATCGTCACCCATGATGACCAAGATTTTCGGTTTATCCGCACCTCGTGCTGGCGAGGTCGCAAGTATAAAAAGGGATAGCACCACGAGGCAGGTCAGGATGGATTTCATAGTCGATTGTGTGTGAGAAGAGAGCCAAATAGAGAAAAAGGTTAGTCAAAGCGGGCATTGTAATCTGGAAAATACAGAAGGTTTTGCCGCTTCATGTAATTTTGGATTCTTTATGAATTATTGTGATTCGGAATACCGGTTGCTGACTATTATCGTAATCGAAATGATGCATTGTGGCTCAGGGGCTTCGAGTACCAGTAGGAAGCAGAGTCTGCTCAGTCGGTAGGCCGCCGTCGACGTTGTAGCCTGGGTCAAGCAGCGTATCGCCTTGGAAGCCAAGAAAATCGACCTGTGACTTGAGCCACAGACTCATCTGCTGCTGCTTTGCATATTCCATCAGACGCGATTCGAGATCCGCGACGATCTCCGGATGCTTATCGGCTAGGTTTACTCTTTCGCCTGGATCGTTTTCCAGATCGAACAATTCGGTCTTACCAGGTAGGGTAGCGACCTTCAGGAGCTTCCACTTTCCTTTGCGAATCGCTCCTCGAAAGGCCTCGACGTTAATAACGATGTCATCGTGGGGTGATGGCTTGCCTTGTGTTATCGTTGCCCAAGCATCCTTGCCGTCGAACGGTTTGTTGGGATCGCCATTCCCACCGGCGAGCGCCAGAAGTGTGGGCATGATGTCGATATGGCCAAGCGGTTCATTCACCACTCTTGGCTGAATTTTCGCGGGCCAGTTGACGATTGCAGGAAGTCTGACGCCACCTTCCTTGAGGGTTCCTTTTCCTTCGGAAAACGGCATATTGGACGCGGGCGGTTTCGTGCCAATCGCTACACTACCGCTCTCTTGGCGTTCTTCGGGCGACCTAGCCCCGGTCGCAAACAAAGCACTCGTAGCCCCGCCGTTGTCGGTCGTGAAAAAGATGAGCGTGTTGTCTCGCATCCCCTTACTTTCTAGGGCCGCAATAATGCGTCCGACTTGTCGATCAAGGTTTGTGATCATTCCCGCGTAAGTCCGGTGCAAGGCGTCCGGAAAGACGTCTTGATACGCTTCCACATCCTCTTTTGGAGCTTGGTAAGGGGCATGGGGTGCAAGCGAAGCGAAGTAGAGGAACATGGGCTTTGCCTTGTTATGGCTGTCAATGAGTTTCACGGCCTCATTGCCTATCAAGTCAACGTAATACCCTTCTTCTTTGAGGAATTGGCCATTGCGTTGCCAGTCAATGACTCCACCACGTTCGTGGGTGAAGTAATCGACTTCGCCGACAACGTTGCCATAGAAGTGATCGAAGCCTCTGTTTTGAGGCCAGAACTTTTTGTCCGCGTGGCCTAGGTGCCACTTACCAACCATGTAAGTGCTATAGCCGACTTCTTTCAGCGCTTGTGGTAGCGACTTCTCGTCTGTCGGCAGACCATATTTATGACTCGGAAAGATAACAAGCGTTTGCAATCCATGACGCATTGGATAGCGACCCGTCATAAGCGCAGCGCGTGCCGGGGTGCACAGTGGCAGTCCGTAGTAGGACTCAAGCCTTACTCCGTTCTTGGCCAAGCTATCGAGATTGGGCGTCTTGATGATGCTACCCCGGTAACCGAGATCCGCGTTGCCCAAGTCGTCTGCGAGAATGACCACTATGTTTGGCTTCTCGGCACAGACAATCGACACCATTCCGAGCCCAAAGAACAAGGCTAGAGGAAGCTTCAAATGGAAACAGAACTTCGACATGTGAAAAAAACCTTGAGAAATGATCAAATGTATCAATTCTAGTTGATAAACACAATTGAACATGACTCGTCGTGCTTTGGACTGTTGATGAGAGGAAAAAATTGGCGATCTTCACATTTTTTTCGCTCTTACCACACCCATTTTGACTCCGAAGAAATGATAATATTCTCTCGAAATGGTTTTCCGACCAAGTTGGGGAGTGGCGATGCGACGAATTGGATTTTCACTGGTTGAGCTCTTGGTCGTGATCGCAATCATTGGCGTGCTTGTCGGTTTGATGCTGCCAGCAGTGCAAGCAGCAAGGGAGTCTGCAAGAAGGCTCTCTTGCCAGAACAATCTTAAACAACTCGGATTGTGCCTTCAGAATTTTGAAGCAGCCCGGAAGAAGTTGCCGTCGCAAGGCGACTACCAAACGCACGGAAATTTGGTGTATTGGAGTGTGCAGAGTCGATTGCTCCCTTACGCCGAGTCCTCTAATCTTCATTCGTTGATCAATTTCGCTTTGCCGATCAACCAACAACCGCAGATAGCTCGCCAACGAATCCCTTTCTTGCTTTGCCCCAGTGAAGTCAATGACAGGGAAAGGCCAGATGGGCCGACTTTTATCCACTACCCATTAAATTATGCGATCAATATTGGAGAGTGGTTGATCATGGAACCGCCTCTTGGTCGGGGAAGTGGCGCATTCATCATTAACCAAGACATGAAGCTTGCATCGATCACCGATGGGACGAGCAATACTCTAGCGATGAGCGAGGTTAAGGCGTTTACCCCATATTTGAGAGATGGAGGGATTCCGGCGGGTCCGACGACTGTACCATTGCAGGCTACTGAAATCGAAGGTTTTGGAGGTGAGTTCAAAGTGGATTCGGGGCATACCGAATGGGTGGATGCAAGGGCGCACCAAACGGGATTCACTACAACGTTCCCGCCGAACCAATTGGTCCCCTACTTACTGAATGGCAAATTGCATGACATCGATTTTAATTCGATGAGGGAGGGAAGAAGCACCACTTTGCCAACTTACGCTGTTGTAACAAGCCGAAGTTACCATGCTGTCGGGGTGAATTCGTTGATGCTGGATGGATCGGTAAGGTTGGTCACCCAGCAGATAGCCAGCGAGGTATGGAAGGCGATGGGGACACGATCGGGTGGAGAAGTGTTTGAAGTCGTTGAATGATTGATTTGATGGAGTCGTACTAGCATCGCTCTGATCGCGATTCTTCGCTAAATAACCGCTGATGGAAACTGATGGGCGCTGATGAACACTGATGGGTTCGGATCCGCGGTTGGATGCCGGAGACTGTAGAGAGAACCACTGATGCCCTGCCATCAGCGAACATTAGCGTTCATCAGCGGTTGAAAAAAACCGGACCGCTGATGGACACTCATGAACGCTGATGGATTGGGTTCGGATATCAGCGAACATTAGCGTTTATCAGCGGTTGAAAAAAACCGAACCACTGATGGACGCTCATGAACGCTGATGGATTGGGTTCGGATATCAGCGAATATTAGCGTTTATCAGCGGTTCAAAAACTCAACCGCTGATGAACACTGATGATCGCTGATGTGACCATCCGCAAAGAATCCATGCGCGATTTATTAATGCAGGCGGACGGCACAGCGGAATGTGCCTGCTACCTTGATCCGG
>JBJSXX010000085.1:0-16675 GCA_046086605.1 Pirellula sp.
TTGGCTGCGGGTTAAACGAAGATTCGCTTTGGCGAACAAGGTCGAGTGCGACCCGAGTCGATTGGGTACGTGACTTTTGCCCTGCACCCACCATCTTCAATCCCCGTCGTCCGGGCCGGGATATTCACCGGATTCCCGGACTACGGGTGAATGAAGCACCGCATAGGCTGGTAACGCGAGAATTTGGCCAACCTGGGCCGTATTTGCCGGTAATCCGGGGAAGTCGTATCAAGGGTGTTTTTTTGGTGAGGTTCGGGAAAAGTAGCAGAACAGCGCTTTTCCCGCCAACGAAACGCTTGACATTATGATCGGTACGACCGAACTGCCCCTCCGATCCTAGGCTGATCTTTTTCAACCGTTGCGGCATCCAACCCCTCGTGCGGTTTGACACCTCAATGCCATCCAATAGAATAAGGTGGTGTTACTAGGGATTCGACGCAAGCCGACCCAATCCCGATTCCCTTACAGTCATTCACCCCCTGGGGTACCGCTTATGTTTGGTATTGGAACAACAGAGCTACTTATCTTTTTGGCCCTTGCGATGCTCATATTTGGCAGTGCTCGCCTCCCTTCGCTCATGAGGAACTTGGGCCGCAGTGCTATCGAGTTCAAAAAGGGTATGCGAGACGACGATTCGGAATCGCCGTCGGAAACAACCAAATCGTCTTAGTCTCGATGAACTTTTGAGGTGAAGCATGTTTGGAGGCATAGGCACCACCGAGATGGTCGCTTTCGGCGTTTTGGCCCTGATGCTCTTCGGTTCAAAACTCCCTGAAGTCGCGCGGAACCTGGGTGGCACGTACCGAGGTCTCAAACGCAACGTCGACGAATTCAAGCGAGAGTTTCAATCTATCGAAACGTACGAACCCCCAAAGCATTCTGCAAAAATCGAAAGCGATGAACCTCAGGTTGTCGAATCGTCGGCACCCAAATTCGAAATTCCGAAGGACGAAGACGCCTAACGAAGTATCGCTCGCGTGATCGCTAATCTACCTCAGACTAGCACCTCGAAGCGTTTCTACGACTCGAACTAATCCGCCTAGCTGAGCCTCATCAAGTCCGCTCATCAGTGGCAACAGAGGTCCGACTTCCGAAATGCCCGATGTGCGTACGGCATCGTGTAAGACACGAATGGGTGAGATCGAGTTTCTCTGGTCCTCGAGCGGTTCAAAGATCTCGCGGATCGCTTCGGCTTTCTGCCAATCACCCGCCTGGATCGCTTGGAGCATCAAGGTCGATAATTCAGGCCGAACACAAACGCAACCGCTCGTGAACCCGCCCATCTTAAAGTCCCTCATGTGACAGATCGCAGGCTGCTCGCCCATCCCACTGACGAACAACTCCGAGGGGATACGCTCGAGCAACTCCCTTAAATAAGGATCTTTGTTGGGATCGGGCAAAACCACCGCATACTTGATCCAACTCACGCAACCGGCTTTGACCAAACGCTCTACTGCATCGGGTGGCAACCAACGATCGAACTTCAAGTACAACACAACGGGTTTGCCCATCCGATCGACAGCCAGACGGATCCCTCGTTCAATGCCACCAACATCGGTGATGTCTTTTTGGGGTAGCACCATGACCGTATCGACAGGCAAATCTGCGGCGATCGCAGCTTGATCCATCATCATCCCAAAGGACGATCCAATCGATGGGATCACCCAAGAATCTGGGCCTGCCAGTTCAACCACTTGATGGACAACCTGAGCATACTCGGAGAGTCGGATGTGATAGAACAGAGCATTCCCGCCATAGAGAAATGTCCGAATTCCACCCGATTTCAGATGCTCGATGAGTCTCCGATTTTCTTGCTCGCACACCGCGTAGTCGCTTGTTCGTGCCAAGGGTGGAACAGCGATAACGCTACTTTGTATTCTTTGGCTGTAATCGATCTGTTTCATGAGTCGAAGGTTCTCTAAAGGCCTTTTCCTGTAATTTGCTCGAGGGCAGCAAGATATCTTTGGCGAGTCTGATCGACAATTCTTTCCGGGAGCATCGGAGGAGGACTGTTCTTATCCCAAGCGGTTTGGTCTAAGAACTCGCGGAGGAATTGTTTGTCGAAAGAGGGTTGTGGGCGGCCTGGTTGCCACTGGGATGCTGGCCAAAAGCGAGAGCTGTCAGGCGTCAGGACTTCGTCGATAAGGATCAGCCGACCTTCGAACCAGCCCCATTCGAGTTTTGTGTCCGCCACGATGATACCTTGTTGCTTGGCAATCGAGGAACCTTTTTTGTACACATCCAAAGACCGATCTTTGAGCTCTTCAGCCACCTGAGTACCCAAATCAGCGACCATCCGCTCAAAGGATACGTTTTCATCGTGTCCTGTTTCGGCTTTGGTCGCCGGAGTGAACAACGGACTCTCGAGGGCATCGCATTGATTGAGACCTTGCGGGAGTGCGATACCGCAAATCGATTGAGTCTTTTGATAGTCTCGCCAGCCACTTCCTTCGATGTACCCTCGGATGACGCACTCGAAAGGAACCACCTGCGCCTTTCTCGTAACAATCGATCTGCCTTGCAATTCTCCTCGAGGATCCAAAGCCATGATTTCCTCTGGGAGTCGATCATCCAGGACATGGTGCTCAACACCGAGTGTTCTAAACCAGAAAAGACTCAATTGATTGAGGATCCGACCTTTGTCGGGGATACCGTTTGGCATCACCCAGTCAAAGGCGCTGATGCGATCGGTGCTGACGATCAGAAGGCGATCTCCTAGATCGTAGACATCGCGGACTTTTCCTTGACGCTTGGGAAAAGGTAGGTGGGTTTGGAGCAGAGCCGGTTGCATGCAGTCGATTACAGGATGGATTGTTAGAAATTGGTGGGGTAGGCTAGCTACCCAAACTTGCGGAATGATTGTACTGTATTGCGTTAAGATTGTCTGAGTACTGCCGATTCACGGATCCCTTTTCCTAGATCGATCAACGACGATGCCACTAGAGCGACTGATCTCCGCAAGACAGCTAACCGTTGAGGTTCTTCAAGATGTTTTTCAGAGGGCTCGCAGGATGCGGTCGATCTGTCAAAACAGCGGCAGAACGACGTTGCTAGCCGACAAAATGATCGGCCTTGTATTTCTCGAACCAAGTTCCCGGACACTGCTGAGTTTCCAATCGGCCGCACAACGCCTCGGAGCGGGTATTGTTTTTATCCAGGGGGTCGGCTCGACCTCATTCGAGAAAGGCGAGTCTCTTTCCGATGCGATCAAAGTCGTTAGCGGATATTGCGACTTGATCGTGGCCAGGCTTCCGAAGTCCGGTGATGCTCAGATCGCTTCGGATGCCTCAAGCGTCCCGTTCATCAACGCAGGAGACGGTGGGAACGAACATCCTACTCAGTCGCTCGTCGATACCTTTACGATCATGGAAGAGTTAGGATCCTTGTCGAACCTTGAGTACACCTTTGGTTTCGATCCGCTGCAATCCCGAAGCATCCATTCGTTGTGCATGGTTCTATCCCAATTCGAAAACGTGGGGTTCGGCTTTGTTTCACCACCGGAGCTCGAGGCCCCGAGTTGGCTCGTCGAGCAGTGCCAAAGTCGGAACGTTCGTGTTAGCCAGTCCAATTCGCTCGCGAACCTAAAGAATCCGGATGTGATTTACTTGAATCGACTCCAGGAAGAACGATTTCCCGATCGCTCGTTGTTCGAGAAATACCGCTACGAGTATCGTTTAACCCCCGAGCAAATCCCTGCTTCAACGCGACTTATTTTGGATCCGCTACCGCGTGTTGACGAGATAGCGTTATCGGTAGACGAATTGCCGATCGCGGGTTATTTCCGCCAAGCCCAAAATGGGGTCTACATCCGCATGGCGCTGCTATCGATGCTCTTAGGAAGAGCGTTGTAAGATCAGCTAAACTCTTCGCCTTGGGTGATTTGCCCGAGTTCTTGTTTGCGGGCGCATTCGATGCATGTCGTCGCGTAGGGAACCGCTTGCAGTCGTGCTAGTGGGATTGGCTTCTCGCAAATTTCGCAGTCCCCGTAGACGCTATCCTTGAACCGGGACAAAGCTTCTTCAATCTGAGTAAGTTCGCGGCTTTCGACTTCAACCAACTGGCTACTGATCTCATCTTGGGCAGTGTCCATGGCAGCGTCCATGACATCGCCGCCCTCCTGAGACAACGTCTGCAACATGCTGATGTCCCCGTCGAGCGCCCTGCGAAGTGCCTCCCTTCGAAGTAGAAGAACTTCTTTGAGCTTGATCAGAGCCTCTTTACGAGTTGCCATTGAACAGCCTTTCTACGAGAAAAACGGGACATCACGGACGGTTGATATTCCCAGGATCTTGCCGTACGCACCAAAACCCGTCGCTTGATACGCAAAGCACGTCTTATAGTTCGCGCCCGGTACTGGTTTCTTGAAAAAAACCGACAGGATTTCCAGATCTGAAATCGACGCAACCCTTTGTTTTTGTTTAGTTTAAGGCTTCGCTAGGGTCATCAGTTGGACAGGACACTCCAAAAGTAAGGGGTTTTTCGAATGGATCGGCGCACTGTTTCTAAGTTAGAACAAGAGATACTCGAAGCGATTTTCAAGATCGTTATCAAAATGGGGCTCAAAAAGCTCCCCCTTCTACCAAGCCATCAAACCGTTCACTTGATGGCAAAAGCCGCTGTGGCTGTCTACGAGGCAGCGGTAGAAAATAGTCAATCCAGAGAATCTTCGCAGGATGCACAGCAAAATTAGGTAGCATTTCCTCTCTTATCCTTGCATCCGATTCTCGATGGTGTCCGATACAAGGTTGTCTCCTCTCGATCCCCGAATGCTTTCGTGCAACGATTGGTCTCATTGTATGACTTTGTACCGAAATCCCTGTAGAGTTCCATGCAAAGCCAAAGGGATTCGGAATCAGATCACACAAGCCATGACGCGTCGGCTAATCAACGCGAGTATCGGTTTTGGTTTTTTTGTGGCCATCCCGATGCTCAATGGTGCAGAGCCGCCTTTTGGATCACAAACTCAATCGAGCCGCAAGAATCCGCTCCGTAGCTCGGTCGATTCGGTTGCAAAGATCCCAGCAAACAACCTTCGTGAAGGTTCTAAGCCCGCTAGCGCATGGCGATCCGAACTCCTGGCCGTGGATGAACAGCTCGAAGCATACGTTGCGACTTTGAAGCTCGTCGGTTGCCTGCAATCCAATCCAACCCACGGAGTGAGTTATTCGTGGATAGCCCAAGCTCTTGAAGATGGGATGGATGCACCAGCCTCGGTTGCCATCGGAGAAAATAGTTCCGATGAGCCTCCCAAGTTCAATCCAGGAACCAGCTTTGCTTCCGACGAATCGTCTAACTCAGAGCCAGCCGAGTCCGAGGCTTCTGCGTCGTCTGACGAGCACGCCGATCGGGCAAACAAGGCTCCAAAGAAACGCGATTTGAAGTCGTCTGAAGAGGATATGCGGGACTATCTTGCTCAAGAATTCGAACCGACGGAAATCCCTCAAACCGACCGATCCTTGCAAGGGGTCGATGCAGAGAAAGCCCAAAAACCGAACCTTTACGGGGAGTCTAGATTTGGTCAAATCGAATCGCAAGAAGACGAGCACGAACAAACCAAGAGCTTTTTCGGATCTCCTGCGCAACAAGCCCGTTTGGATCGCGTGCAATTGGCACTTGATTTCTACATGCAGAATCCTGAGTCGACCGCAGCCCGCTCACCTTGGGCGGTGATGCATGCTCTGCTTGCATTCGGAAGCGATTACGAAATGATCGGACCGAATAACAATCGAGTCAATGCGATCGGTTGGATGTGCCACAATGGTCTGTGCAAAACCCAGCGAATATTCACACCCCGCGGAAATAGCTTCGTTCCAAACGTCGGCGGAGGCGTTCAAGGCCACCAAGGTCAATTCCTAGCCATCCTGGCACAATGCCAAGTTCCCCCGGACTACCCGATCCAAATCGGTGATCAAAAGTTCACCGTCGAGGACTTGGTCCTTTATGAAATGGCTACTTGCCGCGAGAAATCCGAACTGACCTTCAAACTCATCGGGCTCTCCTACTACCTCGATTCCGACAAGCAATGGCGGGCGAACGATGGTAAGGTATGGAGTATTCAAAAGCTCATCCAAGAAGAGCTTGCACAACCTGTCGTTGGATCCGCTTGCGGTGGTACCCATCGACTCATGGGTTATTCGTTTGCGATCAAGCAACGAGTGCTCCAAGGCCAGCCACTCCAAGGTCAATACCTACGCGCCGCCAAGTTCATCAACGAATTCATCGATTACACGTGGCAATTGCAAAACCCCGATGGTAGCTTCAGCACCAACTGGTTTGAAGGCAGAGGCAATGAGCCGAACGTCGAGCGCAAGGTGCAAACGACTGGCCATATGCTCGAGTGGTTGCTCTTTACCGTCAGCGATACCGATGTTCGATCGCGCCGAGTCGAGAAGGCGATCGATTTTCTATTGGCGAATATTTACGACAATCGCCACTTGAAATGGCCAATCGGTCCGCGTGGGCATGCCGAAAGAGCCTTGGCCCTCTACCATAAACGCCTCAGCGAAATACTTGCCGAGCCAAAAGATGAATCCAGTGCGGCTCAAAGTACAAACATAGCCGGCAACAACAATCGAGATGCCGATTCCGTATTAGCCCAACCTCAGTCGATCCTCCCCCAAGGTGCCGGGCCCCGAACCGGATCGCCTATTCAGGGCAATGGAATGCCAAGGACCAATAGTGCACAGCGCATCATCCGGCCAGCTCGACCACGACGCTAGGTCGCTTTGAACCCATCTAGTCAGCGATGACTTGTGAGATCTGTCGTTGCAAATCTCGCGTCGATGCTGCAATCAGTGCACCTTCCAACGCTCGCTGATCGTCTCCCTTTGTATCCGTGACGACTCCTTGCGCCTCTCTGACCAGCAGCACCCCGGCGGCGATATCCCATAGTTTGAGTGTCCCACCCCAGTATCCATCCAAGCGTCCACAGGCGACGTAGCACAAATTTAAAGCGGCTGAACCCAAGCGACGAAGGCCTTGGCTGGCAAGCAACATCCGGTTGACGTTTCGGATCTCGATGGAGCCTTCTTTGAGATTTGGAGATAGACCAGCAGCCACCAAGGATTGCGATAGCTCAGACCGCGCGCTGGTACGAATCGAACGATCATTGAGCAAGGCCCCCTGGCCCTTGACCGCAGTAAACATCTCTTTAGCCTCGGGGTCAAAAATCACACCTAGCACCGGATGTCGCTCGTAAGTCAGTGCGATGCTCACGGCGTACTGAGGAAAGCCGTGCGCATAATTGGTCGTTCCATCCAACGGATCGACGACCCAACAATAGGGAGAGCGCTGGAGTCCAAGCTTTTGCGATTCCAAGATCCCCACGGCACCCTCTTCGCCCAGGAAACCGTGTTCTGGATAGGCTTTGCCAAGGCTCTGGCAGATGGCGATCTGAGCTGCAAGATCCGCATCGGTCACAAGATCCTTACCACTCTTGGTGTGTACAGCCGCCGAACCTCTCATCGACAAAAGAATTTCACCAGCTTGGCTAGCCGCCAGTTTGGCCGTCGACACTGCACTTTGAAAATCTAGATCCAACGCAACGCTCCCGGTTTGCTTAACTCCAATTACATGTGGGAATTGTGATCCAAGATCCGTCGGATCGTAAGCCCCCGAAGCACCGATCCAGTTAAAAAAGCCTTTCCTTGGTTCAGATATCAACGAATAACGACCACGCATTGGCGGGTCCCCGCATCGACGCAAACCGTCGTTTGTATTATAGTTTTAGGTTCTGATGTGTGTCTTGGTCCTTCGATGGCTAACAAGTTACATATTCTAAAGTGACCTAAAATAAATTATTCGCTAAACCGATTATCGTCTTATGGGTTGGAAAGTTTCAGAAAACAAAGCGACCAACAAGCACGGGACGCACGAGCTGGTCGTTATTACTCAGCCGAGTCTTGGAATCCATATCGACATGGGTGATGCCAAATACGACTGGGAGATTCGCCCCATGGAGGACTCGGTCGGACCAGACACCCCTGCCCCGGCACCTGGGGAAGCTTACAGCCGACTCGATGACTTCATCGTGAATTTCCCCCAACGCTACCCCTGGCCCTTTAGCTACCAACTCGATGTTCGAGTGCAACCAGACCACAAAGATCTCTTGGTCGCCGAACTGTGGCTCAGCGTTCAAACCTCGATGCTCGAGTGCAACCCGCAATTGTGCCTGGTTCCCAAGGACCCAAAGGCTCCATGGACCTGTCACCCCCAATTCATCTGCTCGGCGGATCGCCGGTTGGCACTGGTCGTACACCCTCTGGATATCCCCGATAGCAAACTCCATGCGAGTCGCTCGGGCTCCGTCGAACGGTTAGATCTTTTCGGCCAGTTCATGGAGAAAGGAGTCATACGTCGCGGGCGACTTTTGCTCGTTGCAAGCAACACTTCTATCTCGGAAAAGCGCATGAAGGACATGTGCAGCATCTTCGCAGCAAGCAGCCTGCCTCTGACCGCATGAGCGATCGACGCTCATAGCTTACCCACCTTGATTCACATCCTATCTTTTACTCGATAGACGGAGCTGATTGTTTTGAAATCGCGCACTAGCAAAAAAACGGACACGAAACCGACCAGTGAATCGATCAATTGGTACGACCATCCCGAGTGGTACGAAGCCGGATTCTTAAAGGAGACATCCACAGAAGCTAGGTTCCTCGAAGATGTGTTTCGCAAGTATGTGCCCTTTCCAGTCGAGCGAGTTCTCGAAGCCGGATGCGGATCCGGACGACTCGTGCGTGAGATGGCTCGTCGAGGATACGCAGTGACGGGAATGGATCTTAGCCAACCGTCGCTCGACTACTGCGCTCGCAGACTCAAGGAGATGGGAGTTCGGGCCGTGTTGTCCAAGCAGGACATGACCGATTTCCACTTCGAGCAACCCTTCGATGCGGCATTCAATGCGATCAATACCTTCCGACATCTCGAAACCGAAACGGCTGCCGTCAACCACCTCAAGTGCGTTGCCAAGCATCTGCGTCCCGGCGGTGTCTTCGTTCTCTCGCTTCACATCATTCCCAACGATGGCGAACTCTGGGGTACCGAGAGCTGGTCGGTCAAAACCCCTCAATACAATATCCGTTATTCGCTGACGGTCCAAGAAGTCGATATGGAGAAGCGTATCGAGCAATTGAAAATGACCATGAAGGTCTCGATCGACGGTCAGGAGAAAAAACTAACCGACTTACTGCGTTTGAGGTTATACAACGTCGATCAGTTAAAAGCGCTCTTGGAAAAGATCAAGTCGTTGGAATTGGTGGGTGTTTACGATTTTTGGTTCGATATCAGCGATCCATGCCGATTGACCAAGAAATCGTGCGATGTGGTTCTCATCCTCAAAAAGAAAAGCTAATTCGCCCGAGGTCCCCTATCGACCCGACCCAATCCGGAGAATAGACTCACAGGATAACTCCAGCAAAGAGCAATCCTTGGCTTGGAGATCATTTCATCTTCGAAGCTAACTTCCCATTGCCGTATGAGTCGCAAAGACAAGATTCTCGCGATGCTCGCCGACGAGCCGAATGACCCATTTCTCAAGTACTCGTTGGCTCTTGAGCTGCGCAAGGAAGAGAATTGCGACGAGAGCATCGCGATCCTTAAGGAACTGGCCTACGATCCTGCCGTCAAGTACGTTGCGGCCTTCTTCATGGCGGCCCAGCAACTGGCCGAACTCGGTCGCATCGAAGATGCACGTGGGTTCCTGCGCGATGGGATCGAGGAAGCACGCACTCAAAATAATCTTCACGCCGCAGCCGAGATGAGCGAATTGCTCAAAGAACTAGGCAAATGATCCAACTCTTACCCTCCCTCATACCCCAAGAGTCCAAAAAATGATTCGAAGCTCGGCCGCTGTCTCCCTCTTCCTTGCGTCGATTCTCTGTTGCAGCGGACTTGCACAGGAAAGCGGTAAGGGTTTCCAGACGATCAAACTCTGGAGCGACAAAGCTCCGGGAGAAACCAAGGAGTATCCAGCCGAAGGGGACACGTCTAAACCCGGTGATCGTGGTGTTGCTGATCGAGCGGTCGTGCGTATAGGAAACGTCACTCAACCCGATCTTCGTATCTACAGCCCTGCGCCTGATAAAGCCACCGGAGCTTGTGTGCTGGTCTGCCCAGGGGGAGGCTATAACATCCTAGCCTATGACCTCGAAGGAACCGAGGTATGCCAGTGGCTCAATTCGATCGGAGTAACCGCAGCACTTCTGAAATACCGAGTCCCAAGACGCGAGGGGAAACCACCCTATGAGGCCCCCTTGCAAGATGCACAAAGAGCTTTGAATCTGCTCCGTTCGAAAGCAACCGAGCTGAAGATCGATCCTAAGCGTCTTGGTTGCTTGGGATTCTCTGCCGGCGGAAATCTCTGCACCATGCTCACGACTCGCTTTTCTACCCTGAGCTATCCGAAAGCCGATGCCGCCGATGAACTGGTTCCACGGCCTGACTTTACCCTTCTGATCTATCCGGCCTACCTGATCGACAAGGACAATAAGCAGCAATTGGCGAGCGATGTTGTATTTACCAAGGATACCCCGCCGATGTTCTTGACCATGGCCCAAGACGATGGACTCGGTTGCGAAAATGTTCTTATTCCAGCGTTGAAGCTCAATGAACTCAAAGTCCCTTTCAGCCTGCATTTGTATCCGACTGGTGGTCATGGCTATGGACTTCGAAACACAGGCAGCCTATCTCGCACTTGGCCAGATCGAGCGGCAGATTGGATGAAGCAACAAGGATTCTTGGAAGCAAAAAAATAGGAGCCTCCGACAATGGTTCATCGCACACCCGACCGAAGTCAAATAAGTTCCTTGGGTTGCCAAGGTTTTCTTCAAATGAATCGGCGCGATGCTCTGCGTGTCGGTAGTCTCGGTGCCTTGAGCCTGAGCCTAAGCGACCTGTTTCGCTTGAGAGCCTCTGCCGATGACGGCCAAACGGTTGCTTATTCGGCCCAGTCGGCGAAAGGACAGTTGCCCGAGAGAATCAAAAGCATTATTCAACTGAATCTAGGTGGCGGCTTCCCTCAGCATGAGTCCTTCGACCCAAAACCCGAAGCTCCCCTGGAATACCGAGGACCCTTTGGTGTCGTCAAAACCAGTAATGGGGATATCTTCAGCGATAACTTTCCAAAGACCGCTCAGATCGCAAAGAAACTCACGGTCGTCCGAACGATCGTTGGCAAAGTTCCTGATCACGGGTTAGCCACCTACCATCTTTCGACGGGCTACACACCGACGGCGGTGATCGATTACCCTTCGATGGGTGCGATCATCTCGCATGAACTTGGTCCGCGCGGGATCTTACCACCCTACATCGCCGTCCCTAAACGCAACGCCTTCGCAGGCAACACGGGTTTCCTACCCAGTAGCTTCGGTGCCTTCGAGATCGGCGACGATCCTGCCAACGGTAAGAATTTTAAAGTTCGCGACTTTTCGCTTCCACAAGGCATTTCGCTCGATCGGTTCCAACGAAGAAACGCCGCCCGCGAATTGATCGAGAAGCGAATCCGAGCCATGGAAGCCGAGCCGACCACCTTAGATACCATGGACGGTTTCTACAAAAAGGCCTACGCGGTTTTGACGTCACCGGAAGCCCAACGGGCGTTCTCCTTTGAAGGGGAAACCGATGAGACATTCGAACTCTACGGTGCCAAGGTCACCGGCAAGGTGGTGGCACCCGATAACAAGTACCATCCCAAGGGACTTGCTGAACGGCTGATCATCGCCCGTAGGCTCGTCGAAGCCGGCACTCGACTCGTGACCATCGACTATGGAGCTTGGGATTGTCACGTCGATGTCAAGAAATGTTGCGACGATTACATGCGACCCTTGGACTACGCGATCTCAGGTCTGGTGACCGATTTGGATCGGCGAGGTCTCTTGGACTCGACCCTCTTTTGGGTCACCAGCGAGTTTGGTCGTACCCCCAAGATCAATAAAGACTCGGGCCGGGATCACCACGCACGCTGCTACTCGATGCTCTTGGCCGGTGGTGGCTTCCAGCAAGGACTCATCCACGGAGCGAGCGATTCGGTAGCCAATGAACCATCGCGCGATGGCGTGCCACTGGAAGATCTTCTCTATACGATCTACCACGGTCTGGGGATCGATGCCGACAAAGAACTCGTCGCTTTCGGCACCCGACCGATCGAAATCATCAAAGACGGCAAACTCGTCTCGGCTCTCTTGGCTTAATCGTCCAATGACTACTGCAACCAAGTTAGTAAGACTGGCACTCGGCTCGATCCTAATGGTTTTGTTGCTGGCAGATCCAGCTTCATGCGCCGGCGATATGCTTCGCGATGTCGAATGGGTAAGGCCCCGAATCGGTCAACGTGGAACCAAGGTTGAGGTAATTATCCAAGGCAAGTTCATCGAGGATCCGAAAGAGCTTGTTTTCTATAAGCCCGGAATACGAGCCCTGTCGCTCGAGATGATCGAGCCACTAAAGCAACCCATCGGACTTGCTCACGGTGGACGGATCGAGGAGCAAGTCAAAGCGATTCTCGAGATCGACTCGGATTGCCAGCCTGGAGAACATCCATTCCGGTTGCGAACCGCAACGGGACTATCGCTACTTGCAACCTTTCATGTCTCCCCATTTCCTGTTATCAACGAGACCACATCATCGAACGATACCATCGCCACGGCTCAGTCCGTACCGATCAATACCACCGTTAACGCAACGGTCGATACCGATATGTATCAAGTGGCCGTGACGCCTGGTTCACGATTTTCCGCCGAAGTCGACTGCGTTCGGATTGCGGATCACCATTACGGTGATTCCGAATTCGACTTAGCCTTGAAAGTCCTCGATGCCACAGGCCGCGAGCTTGCGTCGAACGATGAAAACGCCTTGCATGTCCAAGACCCCTTGGTGAGTTTCCTCGTGCCCGAGAATCTCCCTGATGGAAAACTCTACATCGAAGTCCGGCAATCGGTTCACTCGCCTCGCGATATCCCCTATGCCATCCATTTGGGCGATTTCCAACGCCCGATGGCGATTTATCCTGCGGGGGGCAAGCAAGGTGAGTCGTTGAGTGCGACGCTACTGGGTGATCCAAAAGGAGCGTTCGCTGATGCGATCACCCTGCCAACGGAGAGTTCCTCGATCGAGTGGTTCGGCAACGCTCCTTCGGGTATCAGCGTTCGATCCTGCACTTTTGGAAACGTCCTAGAGAACACACTTGCCGAGGTGACACCGGTCGAGCAACTACCCATCGCGTTGAACGGCCTGATCGAATCCGCAGGAGATACCGATCGATTTCGGGTCCATGTAAGCAAAGGGGATCGCTATCGAGTCCGCGTGTACGCATCATCGCTGGGATTCCCCATCGATCCAGCGATCCGAATCATGCCGGTGGATGCCCAAGGCAACTTGCAAGCACCCGAAGTGGATGTCGACGATGCCGACCCTCGGACGCTCAATGACCGAGACCTTTTTGGGACCTCGATTCGCTCAGGAGGAGGGGTCAAGGATGTGCTTGATCCGTCGGTGATTTGGGAACCGAAACTTGATGGTGAGTACATCGTCGAGATCCGTGACACGAACAACTCAGGCGGAGAAACTTCGGTTTATCGTGTCGAGATCGAGGTTCCACCCCCTTCGGTTCATCCCGTTTTGATGAGTCGATTCTTTGATTGGGTCGAGGGGTCGCGAGGAACCGGGCTGGCAGTACCTCAAGGAAACCGATGGACCGTTCTGGTCAGTTTACCCAAAGGCCAAGGTTCCAACGACTCTGGCCCCTACGAGCTCCTTGCCAAGGGGTTGCCTGAAGGAGTGCAAATGATTTGCCCGCAGGTTCCAGGGCAAGCCAGCGTTTGGCCGGTGCAATTGGTCGCTGCTGCAGATGCCTTGCCAAAGGCCAAGGTCTTTGATCTTCAGGCGAGTTCAAAAGATCCAGCGATCAGACTTGCCACTGGCTGTCAGCAAGCGGTTCCCTTCATCAATCATTCAGGAGGTGATGCTTGGCGTATTCTCCGAGTCGATCGCTTTGCGATGGCAGTCACCGAGCCAGCACCCTTCTCGATCGAACTTGTGCAACCGACCGTATCGCTTGTACGAGGGGGCGAATTGTTCATTACAGTGAACCTTGTTCGCAAAGAGGGTTTCGACGAGCCGATCGAATTCCAAGCCGATTTCGGACCGCCAGGGGTAAGCTTACCACCCAAAGACGTGATCGAAGCGGGTAAGTCCCAATCTGTGTTGCGCATCGCTGCATCGAAGAATGCAGCGATTGGTCAAGGTTGGCTCTATGTGATCGCAAGCACCATGGGTGGTAGCGACTACCTAGGGCCAGGACGTATACGGGTCTCATCCCAGTTGATAAAAATCGATGTCGCCGAGCCCTTTGTTGAGTTGGCCAGCGAACCGACCAGCATCCGTCGCGGTGCCAAAGGCAACATCGTCTTCAGCGTCCAATCCAAGAGTCCCTTTGATGGACAAGCGAAAGTCCAGCTATTGGGACTGCCCAAGGGTTTGCAGATTGCAGGTCCATTGCCAGTGATCACCAAGGATGCGAAAGAGATCGCATTTCAAATCGAAGCGACAGATGAAGCTCTGCTGGGCCCTGTCGCAGGACTTGAATGCGAGCTGATCGTCCAGGTAGCTGGTCAGGAGATTCGACAACGAGCAGGAAACGCAACGATTCGGATAGACCCAAGACTATGAAAACGCGACTCGCAGGGTGGTTGACAACGATCTACATCGTATGCATGCAATGCTGCATCGTTTTTGGCCAAAGCGATGAACCAAATGGTCAGTCACAGACTCCGAGCTTTCGTCGAGATGTGATGCCGGTCTTCTTTCGCGCCGGTTGCAACTCGGGAACTTGCCATGGCTCAGCGCGGGGCAAAGATGGTTTCATGCTCTCGCTTTTTGGCTACGATCCTGCTGGCGATTATCGACGGACCGTTGAAGAGATGCCCGGGCGCAGAATCAATGCCTCGGTTCCCCAAGAGAGTTTGTTGCTGCTGAAAGCCACTGCGAGTGTCCCACACACTGGCGGCAAGTTATTTGACCGCGATAGTCGGCTCTATCAAACGCTCTTGGAGTGGATCGAAGCCGGGGCGCCCGATGATTCGGGTGCGGTTCCCGAAGTCATCGGCGTGACTCTCTCTAAAACATCGCTCGTGTTCGATGATCCAAACGGTAAGTCTGCCTTGCAGGTCACGGCGAATTACTCGGATGGAAGCACCCGGGACGTGACATCGCTGAGCCGATTCTTTTCGAACAATCCAAGCGTAGCTCAGATCGATGCCCAAGGTCTCGTCGCGGCCCAGGGGTTCGGGGATACGAACGTCTTTGGGCGATATAGCCGCTTTACCGTCGGTGCCGAGGTTATCGTTTTGCCACCAGAGGAGGGGTTTGTATGGCCTAAGCCGCCAGAAAACAATTTCATCGATCGTTTGGTTTTCGAAAGGTTACAAAAACTCAGGATCGCTCCGTCTGAGTTGTGCGACGACGAGACTTTTCTCAGGCGAGTGACGCTCGATCTCGTAGGAAGGCCGCCGACGCCCCAAGAGTACGAAGCTTTTATGACGGACGAAGCGCCCGATAAACGTTCGAACAAGATCGACGCATTGATTGCGACGGATGACTTTGCCGACTACCAAGCGGCCATGTGGGCCGAACAATTACGAGTCATCGGCGGGAACTATTCGACAGGCGCTACGGTCATCAAAGCGGCCGATCGATTCGCAAACTGGATTCGAGATCAGTTGCGAAAGGATCGACCGTTGAACGAGTTCGTTTCGGAGATGACCGCAGCCTCGGGTCCCAATATCGCCAATGGGCCAGTCAACCTCTACACGATGCTTGTGCATAAGCCGCAGGTCGATCCCAAGATGCTTGCAGCGGACTTCTCCCAAGTATTCTTGGGTGTCCAGATTCAATGCGCCGAATGCCATAACCATCCGTTCGATCGATGGACGATGGACGACTACTATGGTTTCGTCAGCTTTTTTACCGGCGTTCGCCGTAAACCCGGAGTGGAGGCTCGCGAAAAGAGGATCTTCTGGGACGTCAAATCCAATCCAGCAACCAGTCCCGTCGATGGGCAAGCAAGACCCGCAAAGACCTTGGGCGCGATCGATCCTGTGGGTGTGCAAGGCGACCCGCGAGGGGAGCTGGCGAAATGGCTAACATCACCTACGAATGATATTTTTGCGAAAAATATGGCCAATCGATTATGGGCCCATTTCCTTGGCCGTGGGGTCGTCGAGCCCGTCGATGATATGCGAGTGAGCAATCCACCGACCAACGCTCCTTTGCTCGATGGTCTTTCACAGCGACTTGTCGAGGTCCGATTTGATCTCCGGAGTTTCGTGCGAGACATTTGCAATTCGAGGGTCTATCAATTGGACTCAAGCCCCACGCCATCCAACGCAAAGGACACAAGGCAATTTTCGCATGCGAAGCTTAGGCGACTCAGGGCCGATGTGCTGCTCGATTCGATCGTTACGGTGACAGGTGTTCCGAGGAATTTACCGGGGTGGCCGGCGGGAACCAAGGCGGTCCATTACTATCCACGTGTTTCGGGAGACACCGAAGGCCCCCATCCTTGGGATCCATTCTTTGAAACCTTCGGGCGTTCAACCAGAGGAACCGTCTGCGCCTGTGAAACCAAACGAGATCCGACCCTTTCGCAAACGATGCATTTGGTCGTTGGCGATACAATCCG
>JBJSXX010000086.1:0-6605 GCA_046086605.1 Pirellula sp.
AGCCCAAGAGGCGTTCCTTCCATGCTGGAAAGAATCGCAAGGCAATACAGGTTGGGTCAGCTTCGAACTCGATCCGCTTCTGGAAGATCCTGAGGTCAATCTGCCCCATGCAGAGCGAGTCGAAAGATACATCGAGCTTGGCAAAAAATGGTCTGCCAATCAAACCAATCGAATGATCAAAGTCCCAGCGACTCCTGCGGGACTCGATGCTGTCGGCCCTCTTGCGGCACACGGCGTGACGCTGAACGTCACGCTGATATTCACAACTCGTCAATACCGCATCGCTCGAGATAACGTTTGGGCTGGTGCAAAGAAGCGATCCACACTCGATCAATTCAAGAGTGTTTACAGCATCTTCGTTTCCCGTGTCGATCAGTACACAGGTGAAAATTGCAAAAGCCTATCAGCCGAGGCTCAAGGTCTTTATGGGATCTTGAACGCAAAACGCATCTGGAAAGAGAACCAAGAGTTCTGGGCCTCAAACCCAACTCCCCTGCAACAAGAGATCATCTTCGCAAGCACGGGAACCAAGAGTGCAACCGATGCACCATGGAAGTACGTTGCGGCTTTAGCAGGCTCCGATATCCAAACCAACCCGCCGGAAACCAATGCCGCAGTTGCATCGAGCAGCCAGCAGTTCTCACCAAAACTCGCCGAACTACCCTCGGAGTCAATTTCCCGAGAGTTGGATGCGGCTGTCCAAGTCCAACACATGGAGGACACCCTCATGGAGCAAGGCGTTGCGAAATTCGTTGCTCCCCAAAAACAACTTCTTCAGACTATTCGGGAGAAACGAGCAACCCTGGCCAATCGTTAAACCTTTGCTTGTCGGCAAACGATTCGGATATCCCAATCGCTACCAATTGCACGATCCACTCCCGGTGACGGGCCGGGAGTGCTTTTTCTAGATCTGCCGGTTATAGTACGAGAGTTGATGCCGATCTCTAAACCACCTGCGGGCCTCGGTCCGTTCCCACCCGGTGGCGCTGGTTCCTCGAACTATTTTAACTAACCATGATTTTCAGGCTCCTTTCGCGCGCTGCGACACTCGTATTGCTTTTTGTCGCTGCCTCCACGATCGCTCTTGGCCAAACTCCGGATCTTGCTCGACTTGTTCTGCCTGAAGTCGCCGAAAGACTGAGCCTCTCGGATTCCCAAAGGGCCGAGATTCAAAAGCTTGTCCAAGACCAATCCACGGCAGTCGCTGCAGCAACCGATGCTGTGACCAAGGCCTCTACTAAAAAGGCATTCGATGAAAAGATAATCGCTTTGTTGACCCCTGAGCAAAAGGACTTGCTGGCCGAGTTGGATGCTAACCGTAAACTGCGATTTCAGTTCCGAGAGATGAAATGGGATGATGTTCTCGAATGGTTTGCCGAGCAACAAGACCTTACCCTGGTGATGGATCGCACCCCCCCAGGTACCTTCACTTACAGCGATGCAAGAACCTATTCGCCAACCGAAGGGATCGATCTGATCAACAGCGTCCTGATGACGCGAAATTTTTCCCTCATGCGACGCAACAAGATGCTCGTGGTCGTCGAACTGAGTGACTCGCTGCCTCTTGAATTGATCCCAAGGATCAAACTCGATGAACTTGCCTCACGCGGTCGCTTTGAATTGGTCTCCGTTGCATTTCCACTAGGTGGTCGCCCCCTCGATGCGGTGCTCGGTGAAGTGAAGCCTTTTTTGAGCAGTTATGGTCGCGCAATCCCGCTCGCTCAAGGCAGCCAACTTCTGGTTGTCGAGAATGCCGGGAAAATGCAAACGATCAATGAGTTGATCGCTTCGATTCCAGTACCCAAGGTTCCGCCAAAACCCGAGCCTGTTCCACCCCCGAAGCCTGTTTTTGCTACCTACCCCCTGGGCAACCTTGATCCGACGGCTGTGATCAAGACGATCCAGACTCTGATCTCCTCTGACAATATCACCGTCGACCCGAAAACCGCTGTCTTGAGCGCCTATGTGCCTCCCGATACCCAAGCGACCATCAAATCGATCATTGAGAAGATGACCGAAAACGCCCATGGCAACAACCTCCTTGAATCGGTTGCCTACCAAGCCTCAAAAGCAGTACCCGAGGATCTAAAAAAGCAAATCCTAGCAATCGCCCCTAACGCAATCGTCTTAACATCGACCGACCGCGTTCAAGTCACCGCGACAAGTGCCGAGCAAGCATTGATTCGAGCCGGCCTCATCGGACTCGATATCACCCCTGTGATCGATTCCCCCAGCATGAAGGTCTTTGAGATCGATCCGGCACTAGCGACCATCGCTGAAACGGCGATGAAAGCGTTCCTGCCAAGAGCCCAAGTAGGAGCCAATTCAGGAGCCGGAGCCCTGATCGTGCGAGGCACGGAAAAAGAACTACAACTTGCGACCGATATCTTCGAGATTTGGAAAAAATCGCAAGTCAATAAGTCTTTGCAGATGAAGTCCTTTCCGTTGGATCGAACCGCAGACGCTAAATGGCTTGCAACAGTCACGAAATTGGTTCCTAACGCAAGCCTATGGTTAAACCCAGAAGGCAAAGAACTGCTGATGCTTGCTGTACCAACAGATATCTCAGCTGTCGAATCCTCATTACCAACGTTGCTCAATCTCTTGCCCAAGCCGTCCATGCGGGAACTCAAGCTGTATGTTCTAACCAAGAACCAACTTGCTAGGCGTGCGCTGCTTGCCGCAGAACTCCCAGCGGATCTCGCGTCAGTCAAGCTCGTCGATGGTACCAACAAGGAAGAGCTTTTTGTTTGGGCTGAGCCTAACCAGCACGAGATGTTTAAGGCTTTTTTAGACAGCCTTGACCAAGCTGTTCCGATGCCTGCGGCAAATGTCTTAAAGTCCTATCCCTTAGAGACGACTGAATCGACGCTGGTTCAGACCCTCCTAACTTCTGAATTTGCCGAAGCCAAAGTGACCCTCGATACAGAAGGCAGACGATTGACGGTCGTCGCCCCCGAAAGCGTTCAGCAGAAGCTAGCCGATCGACTTACTGCAATCGAGAAGGAACTTCCAAAACGCCCCATGATGCGATTAGAGTCTTACTCGGTTCCCGGGATGAGCGCCTCGGCCCTGAGCACTGCACTGACACCTCTGACGACCAAGGCTCGGGTCAGCGTAGATTCAGCAAAGGATCGGTTGCTCATTACTACCGATGAACCCAATCACCTTGAGATCAAACAACTCATTGACGCGATGAGTGCTCAGGCTAGCCCGGATAAGCAAAAACTCGTTGTCGTTTACCCGATTCAGCATACAAGCCCCACGCAAATCAAAACGGTCCTTGATCAAATCACCACTGGCGCGACCACACTGGCTGATGAAAAGCTCAAGCAATTAACGGTTACCGGATCTATCGAAACACAGGCCTTCGCAAAGTCAACGATCGAGCAAATGGATCGCCCTCGACCTGGCGACGGAAGCCCGAAGGAAATCCGTAGCTTTGACACCAAGAAAACCTATGCTACTTACCTCCTGCCTTTGCTGCAGAAGATCTATCCTGAGGTTGAGCTTGCAGCCGACTCGACTACCAATCGGATTCTTGCAACTGGAACGAAGTCCGAATTGGATCTCATCGGTCAGTCGCTCGATCGATTGGTCGCTTCACCCGATGGGACACCGCAAAACATCAAGACCTATTCGATCACCAGCGGAGACATGACGACCCTTCCGGCTATCCTCGGTCAAATTGCTCCACAAGCTCTCATTAGTCCGGATGCTACGTCGAGAACCGTCACGGTTTTCGCAACCGAGGAGCAGCACTCGCGGGTTGCCCAGGCGATCGAACAAATCAGCAAGACGGCAACGAATGCCAAGCAACCTGCAACCTACAACGTCAAACCAACTCAGGTAACCGCAGTTCAAACTGCCCTGATCACCTTGTTTCCGTCGGCGAGCGTCGCGGCAGTACCTACTTCAGGGCAGTTGATTGTCGTAGCTAGCGAAGAACAACAATCAAAAATAGCAACGGTTATCAAACAACTTGATAGCCAAAGCGCAACAGGGGAACGAAGCATACGTGTTGTACGGGTCGATCCGGATCGAATGGACGCCCCGACCATGGTCAATGCCCTGTCTCAATCGGTACCTCCTCAGGTTCAGCTAGAAGCCAATGCCAGGACGCAGACGATCACCATTGTTGGGACGAAAGAAGAGATCGATCAAGTCGCAAAGAAGATCGAAGAAGTGCAACAGCAACTGCCTCCTCCAGAGGCTTCCCAATCGATTGTTTACCCTCTGCAGTATGGCAATCCCGTGTCTGCATATACGATCATTTCAGCCATGATTCCAAGAGCTGTAGTGGTTTATGACACCACCGGCAAATCCGTAGCTGTGACAGCAAAGCCATGGGAACACAATCAGGTACGGGAACTGCTCAAGAGTTTTGACGCGCCAAGAGGTGATGCATCGGTTACTAAGATCTACAAACTTAAGCAGTCGAATGCTTATGGACTTGCAACAGTACTCTCGGCCCAATTTCCCACTGCGAGCATCTACGGTGGCCGTACCGATGGAACCTTGATCGCCACTGCCAGTCCAGTCCAGCATGAGAAGATCGCAGAACTCGTCAAGGAGCACGACCAAGGTGCAGTTGAGATCGCAACGCGAGTATTCCCACTCCAGAAAGCGGAATCGTTAACCCTAAGAGCCGCGATCGCAGCATCATCCGAAAGGATCACGGCAACTGCCGATACTACAACCAATAGCCTGATTGTGACGGCGCCTGCGGTTGAAATGCAACGTGTTGAGCAGATTGTTCGCGAGATCGACACTCCGGATGCACTTGGCAAAATAACCAAGTACTACCCACTTACCAGCGCCGAGCCGATCCCGATGTCGAGAGCTTTGGCAGAGAGTCATCCGAAAGCGAAATTTTCGTCGGACTCCGTCAACGGAGGAATCTACATCACGGGTAATGCTCAAGAGCATGAGGAGCTTGCAAAACTCATCGATGAAATCAATAAACAACCAGGAAAAACCCCAACGGTACGCACCTTTCTTATGCAGTATGCCAGCCCTGATATTGTCGCTCGGGCAATCACAGGCGCCTTAGGCACGAGGACTACTGCAGGGGTCAGTTACAATCGCGATGCCAAGACCGTATTTGCAACAGGTACGCCCCAGGAGCTTCAATCGATCGAGCAAATGATTAAAGTCATGGATACTCCAGGTGCCAAGGATAGTGCTCGACGTTTGGAGATTTTCTCTTTGCAGGGCATCGATGGCAAGTCGCTGGAGAATGCGATCGAGAGCTTGTTCAAGGACACCACTGGAGCATATGTCCAATACGACAATGTCAATGAACAGCTATTGGTAACCGGTAGCGCAAACCAAATTGCTATGGTGCAAGAGGCCATCAAGAAGCTAGCACCACCGGCTCGGACTCTTGAGATATTCAATTTATCGAACAACGACCCCTTTGCGATGAGAACGGCCATTGAAGCACTCTTCCAAGATGAACCAATGCAGACGGCTCCTAGTCTTTCGGTCGACTCCAGTCAGCAACAACTCATTGTGCGAGCAACCAAAGAGCAGTTTGATGCCATCAAGCAACTCATGCAACGCATGGGCGAAAACCCTGCGGCAGCAGCGCTCGGCGTGAATACATCGACAGGGAATTCTGCGATCGCTCCCCCTGGTAACCTCGGAAATACCGCATCGAATGCTCCGACTCGACAAAGACTTAAGACGGTTCCTGTGAATCGAAACCCAAAGCAGCTTCTCGAAGATGTGCAAAGGCTCTGGCCACTGATCCGTTCGAATCCAATCCAAGTTGTCGATCCAAAGGAGTTGGAGAAGCCCAAACAAGACGGAGATAAGGGAGCAAACCGAATCCGACCGAATCCTTTTCTCGGAAAGCTCATATCAGCCCAAGAACACCGACCAACTCAGCAAGATATCGAAACAAATCAGTCCCCGGTCGTCGTGGTAGCCGGCGATGGTCAATGGACCTTGGCATCCGATGACCCCGAAGCGCTAGTTGCTATGGAAAAGCTCCTAAGTACGTTGCTCAATCCATCGGTGGAGCCTTTTGCAACCGCTGGGAACTTCTCGGTGTACATTTTAAGGCACGCCGATGCCAAGCAAATTCGGGAATTGCTCGGTGAACTATTCCGTTCCAACGAACGACGATCGAGCTCTGCTTCGTCAAGCTCTGCGTTGGATGTGCTTCAAAGAGTGAAAATTGTTTCCGATGCGAGAACCAACGCTTTAGTCATTGGTGGCAACAAAGCGGATCGCAAGATCATCGAGGAGTTGCTCGGAGTTTTTGATTCCAAAGACCTAATCGATCGTCTCCAGCAGATCACCCCAACGATCATCCCAATAGCCAGCGCGAGTGCCGATACAATCTCCGATTTGGTGCGAGACGTCTACAAGTCTCAGCTTACTAGCGGCGCGGGGAGAGATCCTCTGGATATTCCAGAAGGTGTATCGAGCGAGGTTGCGACGATTTTGCAGCAGATCAACGCCCAAACGTCAGGTCCGCTTTTGACCATGTCCGTCGATGACACCTCGAACTTGATCGTGCTACGAGGTCCGAACGAATTGACCAACGAAATCAGGACTTTCATTGACAAGATAGATCAGCAAGCTGCCGGTGCACC
>JBJSXX010000087.1:0-47041 GCA_046086605.1 Pirellula sp.
TTAATCCACGACTGGATGATTGGGATACCCACTTTGATTGGGATGACGTTACGTTGATCGCAAAAACTGAAATCGGTCGAGTAACCATCAAGGCCCTAGATCTCAATCACGAGCGTCGCATCAGGATTCGGCGAGCTGAGCAACTCTTCGGTCTATTCCCGCCAGAACGTACCAGCGAATAAGCCAGCACTCTACGCCTTGTTCTCTCATCAGGCTTTTCCGTCGAACTGTTATCAGAGAACAACGTGGACATTCGTTTCCGAACCAACGGAATCGAAAAAATTGTCGAGGAACTTACTTCACAGAAAGAGCGATCCAATGGCTAAATCGAAACCAAACAAAAGTTCAGAGTCCGCCAAGAAGCGCGAAGCTGGTTCAAGGCTTGTCGTAACCGGAAAGCCAACCGTACGAAGAGAGGGAGAGACCGTGATCGTATCGGTACCGATTAAAGTCTACCGGCTCAACGGTCGGCAGATGATCTTGGCCGAAGGAAGTAAGACCGAAGAAGCTAAAACACCGAACGCGCTGAACGTACCGTTGATTACCAGCATCGCTAAAGCCTGGCTGTGGCAAGACCAACTGGAGTCAGGCAAGTACAAGAGCATCGAGGAGATCGCAGCCGCAAACAACGTAGACCGCACGCACGTTAGCCGAATCTTGCAGCTGACTTCTCTATCGCCGACGATCGTTGAGCAGATACTAGAAGGCAAGGAACCCGAGGGCATGAGCCTACGCCAACTGCGAAAAGGGATCCCACTGCTATGGAGTGAGCAGGGAAAGATAGCTGAAGCATAAAGACACGAACAAGTGAATCAATCAGCCTAATAGTGCCGAGTTCTCGAACGCCTTTTTCCAGAATGTCATACAGCCGCGAAGGGTAGCTTTTCAGCCGCTGCAAACCGAAAGACCGCTTAGGAATCGCGTTACTCTGTTTGCCAATTCACGGGGATGTTTCTCCGATATCTTCCATACGGACCACCCGATATCTCCAGATCTAGAATCTCTACGCCCGAGAGATCTTCGGAAGCAATCGTTAGCTTCAAGGCCTTCGGCGATGAATTCGAAACGGATTCGAGACGAAAAGCAATTTCTTTTCCGTTCGAAGAGGCTTTCGATACGACAAAATCATGGACAAAGGAGTAAATCCAACAAGTTGCGTGAGACGAATCCTGGATTCGCAGAGATTTAGGATATACTTCGATCTCGGGACGGACCAACAAGCGAATTGGAAGCTCCAGCTCCGACTGGTCCACGATGATCTTGACGAAGCCTTTCACTGGCATGCCGTTTCCTGTTCTCGTTAACGGAGTCGACGTCCTGACTTTCACAACGCCGCTATTTGGTTGGGCACCGTTTTGAGAGACCTCCAACGTCAAATTAGCCAGTTGATCGGACTCGGCATTCCAAGAGACTTGACTGACTTTTCTCCCAGGAAGAATCACCGGAATGATCGCCTCCGCGTTTACAACCTGCGCACTCGGCGGCAGCCGTTTGGTTCCAAAGTTCGCAACCTTCGTAGTGGTACAACAGCCATAAATCCCAAGACCGCAAGGAATCTAAGTCGACCAGACATAAAGCGCAAAGCTCAGGAAGGGGCCAGTTGTTTCAAGAATGCAAATGAAGAAAAATAACAGAATGGATTGTAGGGAAGCAAAACGCTTCGCTGGACTCAACCAATCATCCTCTCCGCAGCGAGTGCAAAAACCGAGTGTGCTATCGATTCTGTCCGTACCAAAGACGCAATTCTAAGGCGCCGTGTCTATTTCCGGCCCAGGCTCAGGGTCTGGAAGAACAACAGGACACCAGCCGCAGTTCTGAATAAGCAGCTGGGTCGATTGCGGATTCATATTGTTTTGGCCTCCATTTTCGCATGATGCGCAGCCAGTTGGAACGGTTCCCGCATTCGGAACATCGCATTTGCCAATCTTAATTACTCGCGCTCCGCCCGGTCTATCTTCGATCGTTCCAGGAAAGCAAGACTGGGTCGCATCGTATGCTCCTTTTTTACAATTGACTTTCAAAGTGCATGTTTGACTATGTGTTGCACTGTAGAGTGTGATAGGATTCGGATATTGAATAAAATTCCAAGTCCATGCACCTGTGAAGTACGTCCCATCTCCACAGGCATTCGCTGCGGCACCGGCCGTGCATCCATTGAAATCGCAAGTGTTATTTGTCCCACCCCAGGGACTCGTGCAAGAAATCCAAGGTTTTGAGGGGTCGGGAGCACAGCCGTTGCAATTGGCCGCTCCAAAGATAGTACTCTCTGATCGCGAGACATACCTGTCTACAGTGAGCGCAAAACCGCTAAGAACGAACGAAGCGGCTGCAAATTTACACAATGCTAACATACAGTTCCTCTAATTGTTGAGGGGTGACGAAAAAAAACTCCCGTTGCGGACAAAAAGCAAAGTCGGAGTTTTAGCCATAACCTCGTAGTTCTTGCGAAAAGACGCGATTTTTCCGCGCCAAGTTGGAAAGCTCTTCTCTGAACTGAGAAGAGGACTGTCAACAAGAACCAAAAGTGTTGTCTCTGCCATCGACGGGTGCGAAGTCTCCCAATTATCGATGAGATCCATGCAGGCTCCGCAATTCGTTCGTCCGATCAACACAGCTTCCGTTTCCATCTCTTGGAAATCGACTGTTGTCGAAAGCAAATTGCAAAACTCCGATTCACTGCCTGGTTTGGTGTAGTCTTCTAGATCGATCTTCTGCTTGGGTGTGTCGGCTTGTTCTTTACTTCCCGGGATCATCGCACCTTGAGGAAAGGGAATCAGAAAGGCAAGCAAGCTCAGGGAGATGAACGCGGCTGCAATGCATCTTCGAATCCCACCGAACTCTCCTGAACTCTCGGGTGAATTCCGACTCAGACTTGAAAGAACCAGGATGCCCATGGCGAATAGGCCCAAGGCTAGTACGACGACGGAAGAGACCGGATACGAGAAACAAATGCATTCGGATTTGCCGTTCAAAATGTTGACAATTTGGTAAGTTGAGAACAAACCAAAAAGTAAGGCAGCGAGAATCCGGAGATTGCGGTTGGCTAGTCCTAGGACCAGCGGAATACCGAAGAGATATTCCGTGAAAGTCAGAGAGTACCAAAGAGCGGCCGTCATTGCGAGAGGCACCAGAGGAAGCGATCCGGGCACTCCGCCTTGTAGTTTTGAAGTTGGCAGCGAAAACAAGCAACGCCCCAACCAACATCACCAGGGTCTCTACCGTCCCTATTTGAGAGCTCTTTGAGTTTCTCATTCTCTGCCGCACACGTTCAGAACGATCTCGATCGGGAAGGGGAAGTCCAGATCTTTAAGCGAATCGAACCTCCTTTTGGTTGTCGTGTGTAGGAACTTCACTGCTACAGCATTCACCGAAGTGCGAAGCTCCGATGCGACTGTCGGGGCAATCTCTTTCATTTTCTTAATTGACTCCGATAGAAAAATCGGCTTGACGACTTCCAGTGCGTTTTCTCCAGATTTCGCCCAAACAAAGATACCATATCTTCGGAGCTTAGCAGCAAATAAGCCTTCTTGCATCTCTTCACGCTGTAAGTCTGAGAGCTGTTTGAAGTAAGCTGCTCTGTAATCATCTGCTAGCTTCATTCTCTCGTCCACCTTGGTTACTCCAATACGAACTCGTTCGTACTCGAAAAACAAATCCGAAAACACTTTTGATTGCGAATGATCGACCGATGTGATTCCGAGAAGATAGGAAAGATCATGGACTGCGACTTCAGCCGCGATCAATCCGCTATGCGGATAAGGGACAATCATGCAGGCCTGATTCAATTCCCACCCCACAAATCGGCTTGGCGCTAACGGCTTCTGAAACCCAGGTTTTTCTAGGATTTGATAGTGCAGGATTGACGGTAGTGGCATAGAAGCATAGTGATAACCGAACACAAGCGACTCGAACGCTTCTCGATCCTTCGGTAAGCAGTACTGCAGAAGTTTCTTAAAAGCCTGCTCTTCGATTTCAGCCAACGCCAACCTGAGTTCCTCGATTTGCTTAGCCTCCACTTCAGACAACAAGCTTTCTTTCGTCTCCATGTATTTCAGCAGAACTTTTCGTGCCTCTGCGACTTCCTTTCCCCGGGCAATCACCGTCTCCGATACGTGTTGGTTGACTAAATCCGTTAGCTGTTTGTAATTCTGCTCAACTTTGAGAAGCTCGGCCTTCGTTTGAAGGAAGTAGTACTGACCGAACGTACTCTTGTACTTGCTCTGAGCTTGCTCCATGCTCGTTCGGATCGAGCTTGAAAGGTTTGTGTTCGAAGAAAAACCTGGGCTGAGCACAACGTCGACGTATGGTTCCTCCTTGCCATAAGTCACCGAAGTTCCAAGGTTAGTTCTCAAACCACCTGTTGCAAGGATTTGAAACGATACGATCTTGTCAAATCGAACATCTCCGGTAGCCTCTACCGTCGGGGTGCTGTTGATTGATTGACCCGCCAATGAAGGTTGATCAGCGTTCTGAACAAGCCTGTACGTATTTCGGAGTGCGGACGACTCAGTCGCATTCGTCGTCGGAGATTGTCCAAAAGTTAAGTTGGATAGCGATACTAGTTGCCAAGCAACAGCGAGTCTAAACACCAGCACGAAACCCGACCTGTTCATGGTCATCTTTACACCTACCGGATCGAAGTTCGACAGCCGTCTTTCGGACATCCAAGCACGTTACGGCCCCCCCCAGCTTGTCAAGCATTTTCCAAAAAATTTACCAAAAATGTTTTCTTCCTGAGTTTACCCATGAAATCGATGCCATTTGGTTGTTTTCGCAGGCAGTTCGAACCCGTTTTACTCCACGCTGATTGCTTGCCACATCACTGATGTGGCCAAGCCTGGCAAGAGTGTCCGGTTCAATATCATTCGATATCGATTGAACAGAGCCGTCGCATCGTACAAACACCGTGATCCCCGGGTGAGATCCGCCAAAAGGCGGGGCTCCTTGCCATTCGAAGATCGTTTGTATTCGGCGTTCGTGAGTAAAACGCCTGTTGCTCCATGTAGGGCAAAATAGGATAAATCCATCCACCAGGTTGAGCAGTCCCTGATCGATCGGACAAAGTGTACCAATAATAACCCCAACCACCTGAAGGATAGACCTTACGTACACTCTCGTGAGCGTTTAATGCCGCCCCGATTTGGAGAACATTGTTCTTACAGGAGGCTATTCTCGATGCTTCGCGAGCAGCTTGGATTGCCGGAAGCCCAACTGCGGCCAAGATTCCCAAAATTGCTAACGCGACCATGACTTCGACCATCGTCATCCCGTTCCTCAGTTCCGCTAGCATCGAAGGTGTTCGCGACTCTCTGAGCCAAAAGTTAATCATCGCGTCACTCGGAGCGTCTTGATTCTCTTCGTAGTGAGCTTCGACTAAACGACGAATCATTGGCCAGTCTTTGTCTCGTTGGGTTTTCTTGGCCCGAACCAAGTCCTCGATCGCAAGAACTTCATAGGAGAAATTCGCATCGGGATCTTGGATCGTCGTCCGTCGCGACCAAAGTGCCAGGGACAGAAGGATTCTCACAAATCCCTCGAAAAAACGTACTTCTTCGTTGCAATTGCCCTCGGTAATGCGTTAGCCTAACATCAAATATCCGCAACTCCGATGGATCACACACCCCGCTTTGTCGGCTTCGTTTAGGTTGCATGAACTTGAACCAACTACCAGCCCGGAAACAAAGATCTAGAAATGCGTCGCATGCGACAGTGCGAACCGTGCGTTCTTTCGAAGTAGGTCGAATGCTCAGTGCCGCCAGCGGAACGTTCAACCAGTCCTGGAATCTGACCAGTGTTGGAGACTGGACAAGCGTACGAAGAGAGGGAGAGTCCGTGATCGTATCGGTACCGATTAAAGTCTACCGTGTCTCCTTACAGGTGACGTAGCGTCAACGCATTGTTATCGCTCCCTTGCCGGCTAAGCTGATCCTGGGCTTTATTGCGCATGAAAGGATGTTCCTTAGGATGCGCATAGTTTGCTATACTTAGACTCCGGTCCGCCCTCCCCTAGGAAACCTTTTTTCTCTAAGTAGGCAATGATGCTACGTCGAACCCACGGTTGTCTTTCATGCTGGATCCTGCGTTGGATTCCTCTAGTACTTGCATTTTTCGGACTCATCGCCAACACCGATGTCCTGGCCCAGACGGCTAGCGCACCAAAGCGATGGACGGAGGAGCAAGCCAAAGCTTGGCAGGACAAGCATGGTTGGCTCGTCGGCGCGAACTACATTCCTGCATATGCGATCAATCAGCTTGAGATGTGGCAAATCGGCACTTTTGATTTGGAGAGGATCGATACCGAGCTTGGCTGGGCCCAAAGCCTAGGCTTTAACTCGATGCGAGTGTTTCTCCACGATCTACTGTGGGCCGGAGATGGTAAAGATTTGCTCGATCGTATGGAGCAATTCTTGAGCATCGCCGAGAAGCACAAAATCGGGATCATCTTTGTTCCCTTCGATTCGGTATGGGATCCTCAGCCCAATGCAGGGAAACAACGCGATCCGAAAAAAGGTGTCCATAACAGCGGATGGGTACAAAGCCCTGGAGCAGCAATTCTTGGAGACCCCAGTAAGCATGTGCTCGTGAAACCCTACCTTCAAGGTATCCTCAAGCGATTCAAAGATGATCCTCGCATCCAAGCTTGGGATTTGGTCAATGAACTCGATAACGACAATGCCAATTCGTATGGACGCAACGGAACGAAGACCGAGCTCCCCAACAAAGCTCAAATGGGACTCCTGTTTGCAGAGCGTTGCTTTGAGTGGGCTCGCGAAATCAACCCCTCGCAACCACTGACCTGCGGAGTTTGGATCAGTCTCTGGGAGGACGAATCAAAGCTCAGTCCCGTCGATAAACTCTGTCTTGAGAAGTCCGACATCATCACTTTTCATCACTATGGCGATGGAGATGCAATGCGACGAGCGATTCGATCTCTAAAACGCTACAACCGACCGATCGTTTGCACCGAGTACATGGCGCGTGGTAACAACAGTTACTTTGATCCCAACCTTAAGATCTTCAAAGAAGAAATGGTCGGTGCTCAGAACTGGGGATTCGTCGATGGCAAGAGCCAGACGATCTATCCGTGGGACTCGTGGCAGAAACCCTATGACAAAGAACCTGATCTATGGTTCCACGACATCTTCCGCCGAGATGGAACCCCCTACCGAGCATCGGAAGTCGAGTACATCCGCTCGGTCACTGGTGCGAAGCCTTAACAACTAATCTTTGCCGTAGTGCTTGACCTGATCCCAGTACTTTTCAAAAGCCCCTTCTTTGTGGAAGTCGGGGCTGTTGTCGATGTCGTGGCATTCAAGGCACTTTTCTTGGGCGTTGGCCAAGGTCAAACGCATCGATGCTCTGAGTTCTTCAATCCGCTTTTTGTCGCTTGCAGCATCCTCTTCGGCTTGAACATGCTCGAGCCCTGGTCCATGGCAGTTCTCACAACCATTGCCGTGCAGATCGACCGAGCCTTCTAATGTCTCGTAGCCAGTCTTGTAGGGAGAAAACTTCTGAGGGTTCCAGCCCGTCACATGGCAGGAAATGCACTCGGGATCAAAGTGCCTTGCCATGGATCGCTCGGGTGGCTTGACGATCGAATCGGTCGCATGAGCATGCGGTGTCTTGGTCCAAATCTCATGGGCTGTCGTGTGGCACTCACCGCACTTGCTCGTTCCGATGAAACTCCGGCCTGAAGGATGGGAGGTTGGACGGAGTCCCAGTGCTGAGAAGTTATCGTCGGCCTTGTTGCGCAGTTCGTCTTGGTACTTTCCGAAAAGATCAAGCATTCGAGGAGAGTCTTCGAATTGCGAACTCAGGGCGATGCGTTGATACCGCATGGGAACTGCTGGATCATTGAACAGACCAACGATCCCTGCATACATCCCCTTGGTTCCAGCTTGAACAATCTCCGAAGTGCTTCCGGGGAGAACCTCGGGTCGATACGTCGGCTCGCCATATCCCCCCGAAGTGATGACCAATTGAAAATCAGGTACTGCCTGAACGATCTTTCGCGTCTCTTCCAAGCTTGCGTTGGCCAAGAGGATGAGATAATCGCATTTCTCTTCGGTGAGTTTGGCTAAGACTTCCTTTAAGGCAGGGATTGGAGGCGATGCGGAGAAAAAACCTTGGTTGATCCCGGCATGGGCTTTGAAGCTTTCCTCACCTAAAACACCTGTGATACCGATCTTGCGAGGTTTCTTGTCAGGCCCATCTACCGTTAGAATCTTGTAACGCACGTCATGATCGGGCAACATACTGACATTGGCCGAGACGAACAAATCGTTCTCGGCATTCTCATTCAGGACCGATATGAGGATGTTATCGGAAAGCATCAGGTCTTTGGCACCGTAGGTGGTTGCACGATAGCCCATGAGTCGCAGAGCTTGAGTCGTCCAGTTGAATTTGATTTCCGATTGAACTCCATCGCGGCGGACTTGATCGCCAGCATCCAACGCTAAGACTTGCCAGCCTCGGTTCTTTAAGCTTTTGAGGAGAGTGTCTTTGCGGTTGATCCCCCCTTTTTGGTTCGCAAGACCCGTACAACCGCACGGTTCAAGATATCCAAACTGATTCCCGGTGATGTAGAAAACCAACCAAGGATTTTGCCAATCCGCCGCGATCTTTTGGTTCTTCTCTTCCTCGGTCGCTACGGTGATCGGGGGATCGCTCGGAGGTTGCGATGGGTTGACTTGAAGTCCTGTCGAGGGCGGATCAGACGGTTGCTTGGTTGTCACCGGAACGTTCTGTCCTGGTGCGTTCTGAGCGGGGACATTCTGCGAGGGCTTTGTCTGGCGTTGACCGAGCCTGAGCCTTGGTGGTTGCGCAAAGAGCAGGCTGCTACAAACGCTAATAGCGGCAAAGATTAACACAAACTTGATCGGTCGATAGCCCGAGCCGTTTTGAGTTGATTCAGATCCAAACCAACGAAGAGTACGGATCCTGCGTTTCATGAAACCTTGAGCCCTTCAATGCCGATGCTACTGGATGATCAATCCTCAGTCACTCTGATTTTTAGGTACATCGGAATCGTAGGCGAAGTTTCCATATCTGTTTCGATAACGATTTTCCCGAAATCCTTGCTGAAGGTGCCATCGAATTCGACTGGATCACTTCCAGGGGGGATTTCGAGTACGATTGGATAGATTCTCTGCGTCGCCGAAATCTTGGGTGTACCGATCGTCGCCTTGAGCTGCTCCGGTATAAGCTTTCCAATCCTCACATTCGGATCTCCTTTGAAATCCTCGGTGCGGATCGAAAGCATGAAACTCTTCTTCAGACCCTGCGACGACTTGGCTGCACCCATCGTCAGGATGTTCCGCGTTTCGTTGTAGTCATCCCCGGCGATGACTCGGATCGGAGTCACAACGCGAGCCCGAATATTGTAGTACAAGAACTCTTCCTCTGGGCCGGCTGAATCATTTTTCCTGGCGATTTGAAGCTCCAGATTTAGTGGGCCTGCGGGTAAACCTGGAAGCAGAGTGACTTTGCAGTCGACATAGCGACGGGCATCGGCCATCTCAGGAATTTCGCCAGGCTTGAGAGTTTGCTCTTCTTGGGCCTCGAAGCGAACTTTTTTCGACAGAATCTGATCCTTGACTTGGCCACCACCGACGTTGATCGGCGCTTCCTGGAACGAATAGATCCGGAACTTTACCTCGTTCTCGAACATGGAAAGTAAATCGCCAAGATTTTGTGAGGGCGGATCGAACGTGTAAGCTTGACCGATACGGCCACGGATGACCAGTTTGATCTCTTCTTGGCTAGGGCAGTTGCTCCCGATGGTGGCCGTTTGTGAGAACTGTTCGAGGATGTTCTCGGCCTTCCATTCGAGTTCAACCTCGGTCTGCTCATCAGGCTTGAGCGTCGCTTCGGTGAATTTCCCAACGGTGCACTTGCAAGTGCTGGCTTTGAACCAAATCTTCGCATCGGCTTGGCCGACGTTTTTGAAGATGAATTTGTGGGAGCGTTTGGTTCCCTTCATCATGAGTCCAAAGTCCAGTTCGGCCCCGTTGACGACGGTGATTTTGCCAACTTTCTGAGTCGCCAGCTTTTCGACCTCGGAGCGAATCGCTTCTCCTGAGGACTCGGTCGAGACCCCTTTTTCGCTCCCCATGAGGTTCTCGACCCCGGCAAAACGCCGATCATGATCGAGTTTCGCAAGCCCAAAACCCAGGGCAATGCACGAGAGCAAAAGAAGAATACTGCGCATAATGGCGGAAATAAAAAATGAGCCGAGAGAGATTTAGGAAGTCTTGAAAAAGCTACGCATCGCTTGGCGAACTGGTTCACCCGGAACCGAATCGCTCCGTTCGAGCAATAATTTGAGTTTATTCCAAGCTGCCGTAGCATCATCCGAGAGCTTACCACCGGATTTGGCACGCTCCTGGATGACTTTGACCATTTCACGAGGTATCCAAATCTTCGAGGCCTCGATTTTACGGTCCAAATGGGGGGTCTGTCGATCGATCTCTTCGGCTTGATCGAGCATCGATTCGCACACCCGCCAATTTCCTAGCATCGCGGCTACTACGGAGGATTGCAGATGCAGCTCGGCGCTCGACGGAGCAAACTTGGCTGCATCCTGATAGTAGACCAAGGACTCCTGCAAAAGAGCCGAAGCCACCGTCAAAGTCGCTGGAGCACCCCCACCACTGGGTCTGACCGTAGCACCACCGCCACGTCTCTGGTTTCGACCTCGGGCGGCGGGGCGAGTAAGGACCTCTCCGACCGGGACACGACGGGCGATCATCTCCTGGTTTAAAGATGGGTCAAGCATTTGCGCGATCGAAGCCCGTAGCGATTGACTGCCGGCTTCGGCACAAGCCACCGAGTGGTTCGGATCCCTTTGAACCAGTTGTCGGCATGCTTGCCGAAACATCGGTAGCCAACTGATTTTCTTGTCTGCCGGAAGCTTGGAATCTAAAGCCGTGGCACCTAATTCCATGCCCCATCGTGCCAGATCAGGATCGTGGGGAACCGAAGCGATCGCATTTGCAATTTCAGCTCCACTGGGGAAGACTTTGTCTGCGATCGGGCCATCGATCTGCAATCGACCTTGAGCATCCTTGCTAAACGCACTGGTGATTCTTTGCACTTGGAGATAGGGCCAAGCCATCGTCAGGCCCCAAAGGCCCAAGATTGCCGTAGCGACCAAGGGAGATTTCCATCGCGACGGCCCGCCAGCAACGTTTTTTCTTTGCGAATTTTCGCTCCAGTTGGTTCCTGCGAGCCATAGGCCCAAGGTGAGCATCGGAGCGATCATCGTCCCGGGTAGCATCCAACCTCCTGAGGCCAGGAAGTGAATCATCACGCCCAAAAAGGAGACCAGCAACAAAACTGGATGATCCTTAACAAACAGTTGCACCGATGCGCTAGGCTCTGACCGGCTAAGCCAATATCCAAACAGGCCTGCGATCGCAAGCGAAAGGCCCGTACCAATCACTTCCAAGTCGCTCGGTATCCTCAAGAATGAGTAAATGAAAATGCCGAGGGCTGATACGATCAGCGTTATCCAGACCGAGCGTGATTTGGACAGGTTTTCTTTATCTGCAGGTCTTGCAAAAGGGTCATCGAGGGTGTCCTTGGAAAAAACTCTCCTCCGAAAACCCCAAAGGCAAAGTATCAGGATCAAAAACAAGGTCAGCCCCAGTAGGAACCAACCACCGCTGTGAGCAAGTTCAAGGACGAAGTTGTGAGGGTCGGCGGGAGTCTCTGCAGCGGTGATCTTTTTGACCTGCAAGTAGGTTGGCTGGAAATTCAGCGAGCCGTACCCATAGATGGGTTGTTGGGCGATCAATTCCAAAGCTCCCGTCCAATAATCCATCCGATAAGCGAGCGATTTACCAGCCTCCTGGAAGATCAGGGGATCCAGCGCGTAGACCCCGCCGAAGATCGCAATAAGTGCGATGAGAACACCCGCAACGAACATCGGATGCTTGCGCATCCTGTGTCCCAGTTCTCGGCGAAGAATAGGATCCAGAAGCATCGCAAGGCATGTGGTCATCGCCGTAGCCACCCAGGCCGTTCGGCTCTTGGTCAGCAACAGCGATAGCCCTGTTGCCAGAACCAAGATCAACGGGATCCAACCAAGAGATCTTCGTTGCTTGAAACTCACAAGCATCCAGCCAAGCCAAATCGGCCATAGCGCTACGAGAAATCCTGCGTAGGAGTTTGCCAGTGCAAAGAGACTCAGCACTTCAGTGCTTTCAATTCGATTAGCGATCAGCACCGCTTGAGATGAATCTGGGTCGATTTGATTCCTCAGAAGGAACCCGATACGGTCTTGCGCTAGATCGGCCCGTTGCATAGGTTGGACTACACCGTATTCCCAAAAGCCCCATAACAGTGCAAAGACCCCAAGGATCCACCAGAGCTTGAGCACCCGCGAAGCGGTTTGCGGAGTGCGAACCAACCATACCATGGTCGGCAAAAGCAGCCACGTTGCGGTCGATTGCCAAAAACCATAGATCGAGTTTCTCAGATTCGTTCTGCCTAGTGAATAGCTCGTCGCAAGCACATGCCAGAGCACCACCATCGCGATCAGCAGCCAGACTAACGACATTCGCGGCCAAAAGCGGACTTGCCCAAGCGAACTGACGCATAGAGCTGCAAAGTAGAAAGCCGCTAGCGATAAACCGATATGCCAAATCGAATCCCCAATGCCGATGGCTACTGAAGTATCGCAAGGCATCCACAGCGACAGCACGCACAGGAGCGTCAAAGCGATCCAAGCCATCGATTCGGCTAAGTAACTCCCAGCACTTCGCCTTGTCGAGTGCTCAAAGGGGACAACATCCGACAAAATCGTGTCGGACGAGATAGGTAAAGAGGACATGGGAAGTGAATGGTTAAAGGATGAGGCAATACCGATAAAAAGTAATAGACCATCATGCACTAGACTTTTTGCTCGTTAAACTCTCTAGCAGTGCGATCAGACCTAGCATCGCAAGAACGATTAGCAGCACCAGCCCAGCACCGATCCAATCCGTACGAGGCAAGAGCAATGCTCCCAAAGAGCAAGTCAATGTCGCAAGGTAAATCGTTCCGACAGCTTGCTTCTTGGTCATTCCCAATTCGACGAGTCGATGGGAGAAGTGTTTTTTGTCCGCTTGGAATGGACTGCGACCTTCCCTCAATCGAATCGCAATAACGCTGAGGGTATCATAGATCGGGATGGCTAACAAACATAGCGGAGCAAATACTGCATGAGGGGCCTGACCCGACGACCCCGAATAGGTAGATAACAAAGTTGTCACCGCAATCCAATAGCCCACGAAATAGCTACCCGAATCCCCCATAAAAATCGAGGCCGGTGGCCAATTGTGTTTAAGGAAACCGATCAAGCCACCTAGCAGCGCCAAGGCCATCACGGCGACGAACAACTGGGGTTCCCTCTGAGACGGTTCGCTTGTCGTTAAAAGCATCAGGGCCAACATCCCAGAGATGATTGCTGCAACGCCCGCACTCAGAGCATCCATGTTGTCGAGCATGTTGAATGAGTTGATGAGCATCACAATCCAAATCACACTCAGGATCGGAGTCAACCAAGGTAGATCGATGTAGGCTGTCAGTTGCAATTGCAATCCGTAGACAATCCCTGCCGCGACGGCAAACTCGACAGCGATTCGAACTTTCCAATCGAGCCCGAAACGATCGTCCATCAAACCCAGGATCGCTACGACCGAACCACCTGAGAGTAACAGCCACATCGAACCGAGCTTGGACCACAAGCCCGGAACCATCAGCCGAAGACTCTCAGGAATAGACTCAGGCAGCATACTCGGAGAGTAACTCGCAAGTGCCACGGCCAACGTTCCAATCGAAAAGACCGAAAGGACTCCTAGCCATATCCCAAGTCCGCCTCCTCGCGGAATCGGTTGGGTATGCACTTTACGCTCGTTGGGCATATCGATGAGCCTCAGTCCCTGCGCGTGGTGCTTCACCCACGAGACGACCCAGAGCGAAACGGCCGACGCAACAATGACGATGCCGGCTAATGCCAAGCTTAAGACCAAACTGCTGCTCACTGATTTGCTCCTCGCAGCGACTGCGTAAAACCCCTGCGGGCTAGGGTCAGAAACTCAAGCACATCGCTGCGTTGGTAGTCAGCGTAGGTCCAAGGCATCGCCATCCAAGTTTGGTCGCGAAATGCCAGGGTCACTTCGGCATAGATTCCCTCACGCAAATAGATTCGATGCTCGCGATTCTTGGTCGATGCCAAAACCAGTTTGGTCATGCTCAAGTAACCGGGGTCGATATTGACGAGTCGTTTGGTCGTTGGACACTCCTGGGAGAGCAGTTCTGTGGTCCAAGCCTCCTCCCATCGATTCGACTCGACTTTGTCGTTCGGAAGGCACTCTGGGTCGTATGGGTCGGCAAAGACGGCCATTTGTTTTCGCAAAACAGGGGGCGAGTCGATGGCAGGTGCTAAATACATCGTTTTGTGGTAGTAGGGAGATTCGATGAAATCGAACGCTTGACCCATTGCTGCGATTTTTCCCCAACGCGATTCCAAGCGTTCCCAGACGAGCTTGAGAATCCGATCCTCGTGAGAAAAGGCTGCGGCGAATCGAACGCAAGGGGGTGGCTTTTTGATCAGCCCCATCGGGGAATCCTGTCTGGGTTGGGCTCGGCGAATTTAGCGGCAGTCGGTACAGTATTACGCATGGAAATCGAACAAGGCTCACCCCAAAGCAACACTTCTCGGATCCCCAAACCGGTCCAGATCGGCCCAATGGAGATTTACCCCCCCATTTTTCAAGCTCCGATGGCCGGCTATACCAATTATGCCTTCCGTCAGATCGTACGGGAATTTGGAGGAGCCGGGCTCCAAGCTACCGAAATGGTCAACGCCCGAGGGTTTGTTTGGCTCGACGAGCACGACTGCGAACATCCCGATCGGCTTTGGGGGGTCGGTGATGAACCCCGACCTCTGGCTGTCCAAATCTGGGACAATGATCCCGAGACGATGGCCAAGGTTGGACGTAGGCTCGTCGAGGAGTACCGCGTGAGCGTCGTCGATATCAATTTCGGTTGCCCGGTCAAGCAAGTCACCGAGAGAGCCCACAGCGGTTCGTACTTGCTACGTGACCCGGATCGAATGTACGCGATCATCTCACGGCTCGTGCAAGCCTGCTGGCCTACACCCGTGACGGCAAAGATGCGGCTCGGTTGCACCCGTGATTCGATGAACTATATCCATGTGGCCCAGACCGTCGAGCGTGCCGGTGCGGCAGCTTTAACCGTCCACGGACGAACCGCCGAAGACTTTTTCAAAGGCTCAGCCGATTGGGATCGTATTTCAGAAATCAAACAGCACCTCGAGCGCATGCCAATCATCGGCAATGGCGATCTTGATACGCCCGAGCAAGTCCGATTCGCTTACCAAAACTACAACGTCGATGGAGTGATGATCGCCCGAGCTAGCCTCGGTAAACCTTGGCTCTTTGCTCAAGCAGCCGCTGCCCTCGAAGGTAAACCAATCCCTCCAGACCCTTCGATCGAGCAGCAGCGGAAAATCATGCTGCATCATTACGACCTAGTCGTCGAACGCTTTGGCGTCCATCGAGGCACCATGCTCATGCGAAAGTTCGCTTGTTGCTACGCACAGAATAAACCCGGTGCAAGGCATTTCCGCGCTCACATTTCCAAGGTCGAAAACCAAGACCAGTTTTATCAAGTCGTCGAGGAGTATTTTCCGAAGCAATCGGAAATCGATGCCCTCGAGTATCTCAATGAAAGGCACTCGTCCCATGAAGTTATTTGAAGGAAAAAAAGGACTGATTCTCGGAGTGGCCAACGATCGCTCGATCGCTTGGGCCATCGCTCAAGAAATCATGGAACAAGGAGGCATCTGCGGTTTCTCGCACTTGCCAGATAAACCCGACGACGAGAAAAAGAAAAACCATCTTCGCGTAAGCAAATGCGTCGAGAAGTATCCTGCCCAAACCGCTTTCCTTAGACCCTTGGATGTCCAAGACGACGTGCAGGTCAAGGACTTCATGGATGCGGCAGCCAAAGACCTCGGGCAAATCGACTTCCTGCTCCACTCGATCGCCTTTGCCGATCGAGACGATCTCTCGCGAGATACGGTCGAAACGAGCCGAGCCGGTTTCAAACTCGCGATGGATGTGAGCGTCTACAGTTTGATCGCAGTGACCAATGCTGCCCGATCGATGCTCAAACCCGATGCCTCGGTTTTGACCATGACCTATTTCGGCGGTGAGAAGTGCGTCCCAGGGTACAACGTGATGGGCATCTGCAAAGCTGCTTTGGATGCAACGGTCAGATACCTAGCCTACGATCTTGGACCCAAGGGAATCCGGGTCAATGGTGTCAGCGCCGGCCCGCTCAAGACACTTGCAGGTGTTGCTGCCGGCGTGGGCGAGATGCAAGAGTACTACGACTACGTCGCACCGTTGGGACGATGCGTCACGCACGAAGAAGTCGGTCGCTCAGGGGCTTATCTGCTGAGTTCCTACAGCAATGGCATCACAGGCGAAATTCTCCACGTCGACTCGGGCTACAACATCATGGGTAGCCCAGGTCGACTGCTCGAACAATTCCGCAAATAACGTCCAGCTTGCCGTTAGACGTTCTTCCACTGGCGGTCTGCGGCGCTTGCCAAGACCGCATCGCAGACGCGCTGAGTTTCTAGCGCGTCTTTGAACGTCGGGTGGGCGGATTCACCGGTGTCGAGACTCTTTAAGAAGTCTGCGACTTGGTGCGTAAAGGAATGCTCATATCCGATCTGCAAACCAGGCACCCACCAGTTGCCCATGTAGGGTTGGTTGCCATCCGATACGTGGACGCTTCTCCATCCTCGGACGACCGAGTCGTCGTTGTAATCGAAGTACTTCAATCGGTGCAGATCGTGTAGATCCCAAGCGATACTCGCGTTCTCGCCATTGATTTCGAGGGTGTAGAGCGCCTTGTGACCACGTGCATAACGGGTCGATTCAAAGAGCCCTAAAGAGCCGTTTTGGAAATGGCAGAAGAACGAACAAGCATCGTCGATATTCACGGGGGATTTCTTGCCCGTCTCGACGTGGGTCCGTTCCTTGACAAACGTCTCGGTCACGGCGCAAACATCGTTGATCGATCCATTGATCCAAAGGGCTGTATCGATGCAGTGGGCTAACAAGTCCCCTGTCACGCCGCTACCTGCTGCCTCGGCATCGAGTCTCCAGGTGGCTGCTCCACCTTGAGGCACATCGGCGTTGATCGTCCAGTCTTGGAGAAAGTTCGCTCGGTAGTGGAAGATTCTTCCGAGTTTGCCTGACTCAACAATTTGCTTGGCAAGCGTCACGGCAGGCACGCGTCGGTAGTTGTACCAGACCATATTTGCTACACCGGCTTTTTCCACTGCAGCGACCATCTCCAAACCTTCGGCGGTATTCATCGCCAAAGGCTTTTCGCAAAGGATCATCTTGCCAGCCTTGGCCGCTTCGATCGCAATCTCTTTGTGCAAATTGTTGGGTGTGCAGATGTCGACGGCATCGATGTCCGACCGCTTGAGCAACTGCCTCCAATCCGTTTCGATCGACTCGTAACCCCAGTTGTCCGCAAACGACTTGGCCTTTTCCGCATTCCGAGCACACAGTGCTTTGAGCACTGGTTTATAGGAACTCTTAAAGAAGCGACTCGCTTGGAGATAGGCATTCGAGTGGGCTTTACCCATAAAGCCATAGCCGATCATGCCGATGCGTAATTCTTTCATTGCAATTTCTCGTTTCAGTAGATGGTTGTGGTGTGTTGGTTGTGGAGTTGGCCAAAGGGACTAAGCCTTCGAGCCGGTGTTCCATCCGTGCGCTTCGCGAACAGCGATCATCGTCGAGAGAATGGTGTTCCAAGTATGAACATCTTCGAGCGTCTTGTTCGGGAACATACAGCCGTCCCAGCAGATGTGCTCGATCCCGCGTGCTGCGGCATCCTTGAGCCAATAACCCGAGCACTTGACGATATCGAGTTTGCCGTTGGGGTCATCGGCTCGGCAATGCTTACCGGTCTTGTCGTGCGACCCCGCACCGTGGACTTGGCCGTCGTTTTGAGCCACGTGGAAGTCGATCGTCCAAGGTCGTAGTTTATCGGTCATGACCTTGTACTTGTCGTAGAACTCTTCTTGCGAGTAGCCGTCAGAGAGCAGTGCATGCTCAGGAGCGTTGTATCCAAGCAGGTACAGATAGGTGTGTGCCAAGTCGGCTTGGAACCCGAAGGACTCGGGCATGCCAACCCCTTCGAGCACATCGAGCATGTCCCTCCAGGAGTGCATGCCTGCCCAGCAGATTTCCCCTTCGGCTGCGAGTCGCTGGCCGTGGTCTTTGGCAATCTTGGCCGCCTTCTTAAACGTATCGACGATGCGAGCCGTGTTGGCTTTGGCATTCGATCGCCATTTTTCGACTCCAAACTCGGCGCTGTCGACGCGAATCACGCCGTATTTACGGATTCCATGGTCCTCAAAAACACGAGCGATACGGCAAGCGGTTTCGACTGCCGAGAGGAACTTGTTTTGCTGATCATCATCACCCATGGCCGAATCGCCAACGGTTCCCGGCCAAACCGGCGCGACGAGCGACCCAACGGAGAACCCGTAGCTGGCGATTTGATCGGCGATCGAACGGATCTGTAAATCGCTTGCGTTTGGATCGGTGTGCGGGAAGAACAAGAAATAATCAATCCCTTCAAACTTTTGCCCGTTGACGTTCGCCGCAGCGGTCAGTTGGAGCATGCGTTCAAGAGAGATCGGTGGTTCTTGATCGGGGCCGTCCCCTTTACCCACCAGGCCGGGCCACATGGCATTGTGGAGTTTGGGAAGTTGATTCATGGGGATTCCTTACTCGAAAAAGAAGTGACTGCTCGTTAGGAGAGTTTGAAGATCAGATGGATTAACGATGTTTTTGCCAAGCACCATTGGCAGGCATGTTTGAATGAGCATCGGGGCCGAAGTATCGAAGACCGACGAGTGGCTCGCTACCGGTGTTCTCGATCTCGATGCCGCGGGTGGCCGCATCGTGGCTGATGAAGACTTCGTCCTCGGTGTTTTGGCCAAAGCGGATCATGGCTGGGGTTTGCAGAGCGAGTTTGCCGATGCGACCCTTGCCTTGTACCGTCGTCCAACCGCTGGCAGCACCGTCTTTGAGAACGGTCTTAGCACCAGGCTCAAGTGTCAGCTCTTTGGCACTAAAGAGTTGCTTGCCATCGATGCTTCCATAGACGATCCACTTGTCGGTCACTCCTGCGGAGCTCTTTGCTGTATCGACAATAGGCTCGATGTAGTTGGAGTCTTTGAAGTGGGTGTCGACGTTCTTGTCCCAATCGAGCTGGCCGATGATGAAATCAAGATCCTGATGCTTGTCCTTGGGCATGTCTTTGACCAGCAACGACCAAGGCACATAACGGCCTTCGACGATCGATTGGAACATGCCAAAGACATCCGATCCCCACTGGGGTTCGTACGTGCATAGCGATCCTGGCGCGTGCAAAACGCCCGGTGGGATGAGCCAACCGGTGCCTCGCTTGAGGCGATAGGCTCGCGACAAATCGATGATCCCGTTGTCTCCCTTGTTCCAGTTTTCCAAGCATCGTCGAAGCTGATCTTTGGTGGTGCCTGGTTCGAGTCCCATGAATGTGTAGGAAAAGTTGTTATCGACGTTGTTGTATTGAGGGGGGAAGTAGTAGCTCTCGGGCTTGCCCTCTTGTCCCACCAGCGCCGCATCTTCCTGGGATTGGTGCATATGGTGCGGGATTGGCCCCATGTTATCGAAAAACTTCGAATACACAGGCCAACGGTTGTACTTACCAAAGATGGCCGAACCGACGAGCTTGTTGCCCTGTTCCGCGATCGCGTCCTTGAGCAGAAACTTCTTCCCTTCGAAGAGACAGAAGCTGAGCCCTTCGTGCCATACACGACCTTCGTTGGCCGCTTCGGTGGTGCTTGCAAACCAACGTTCGTCGATCCCACCTCGGTTGGCACCGAATGCATACAGATCATCTGGATGAAGTTTGATGCGACGACCCGGATGCAAGAAGCTCCGGGGAACCCACGTCGGAGTGAGTCTAAGGATTCCGTCCCCGGCTTCGAGTGCTTGTTCCAAAACGCGCGCGACGTTATCCGACTTGATCAGGCCATCATCTAAACCGGTGCCAGACATGGAATCTCTCTGTATTGCTAGAGCAGGTTGAGTGGAATTAGAGTGCTTTATGGGCAGATCCAACCTCTTTGCACCCCATTTATGGGACTTTGTTGTAAGATCCTTCGAGTCAAGTCGCAACCCCTGAGCAACGAATCTGCTGTTGATAAATAAGACAGATCGATTTCAGCCTTAGACGGCTTGCGATTTTCCATACATTCGGCATGATTTCTGCTTAAACACGTTCTTCGAGAGTCAGAAAATCCGGTATCGACTTTTAACGGCTTTCTAGCCAAAGGGTAGCCACCTATTGTGACCCAAGACCCAACGACCCAGTACACACCTATTCGACGGGCCTTGATCAGCGTCAGCGACAAGACGGGTTTGGCCGAGTTTGCCAAGGGGCTTGTAGCCAACGGGGTCGAGATTTTAAGTACCGGCGGTACCCACAAGTTCTTGGCCGATCATGGGATTTCCGCGAAGGAAGTTTCCCAATACACCGGTTTTCCCGAGGTCATGGACGGGCGGGTCAAGACCTTGCACCCAAAGATCTTTGGTGGCATCCTTGCACGTCGCGATCGCAAGGAGGATCTTGCATCGCTTCAAGAGCATGCCATCGATCAGATCGATTTGGTGGTTGTGAACCTCTATCCATTCGAAGCCACGGTTGCCAAGCCGGGTGTTTCCTTTGCCGAAGCGATCGAACAGATTGATATCGGTGGACCGAGTCTTATCAGGGCCGCATCGAAGAATCACGCTTTTGTTACCGTTGCGACCAACCCCAATCAATATCGCTCGATCCTCGAAGAATTTCAAACGCATGGTGGCACCTCCGATGCGCTTCGAGTGCAGTTGGCTCTGGAATGTTTTCGCTCGACGGCCAGTTATGATCTTGCGATCAGTGAGTATCTTGCCAAGCAAGTCGTCCAAAGCGAAAAACCCGCTGAGATCTTGCCTAATCGCTTGCAGATGAATCTCACCAAGGTAATCGATCTTCGATACGGCGAAAATCCGCATCAGCAAGCAGCCTTGTATTCGAGGCCTTGGGAAGGTACATCGCTGGTTACAGCCAAACAACTCCACGGCAAAGAGTTGTCCTACAACAACTTGCTCGATGCCGATAGCGCCTACAACATCGTGCGATGTTTCGCGAGGGCATCGGCGGTGGTGATCAAGCACAACAATCCATGCGGGGCAGCTTCGGCGCACAAGCTCTCGTTTGCTTGCCTCAAAGCGCTCGAAGGGGATCCTCAAAGCGCCTTCGGCGGAATCCTAGGATTCAATCAACTTGTCGATGCTGAGACGGCTGAAGTTCTGTGCCAACCGGGACTTTTCATCGAAGCGATCGTGGCTCCTGAGTTTTCGCAGGAGGCTATAGGGATTCTTTCGACCAAGCCCAAGTGGAAGGACAATGTAAGGCTCATTGCGATGGGCAAAGAGAGCCAGCAAGAGCAACTCTTGGATTATCGCTTTGTCCGAGGTGGAGTGCTTGTCCAGCAAGCCGATACATTGCCACCAGCGAACTTGACTTGGAAGACCGTCACATCGGTTCCTGTTGCTGACGAACTTTGGGATGACATCGCCTTTGGTTGGGAAATGGTCAGGCACGTTAAGAGCAATGCGATTGTGCTGGCGCGCGATGCGGCATTGGTCGGTGTTGGGGCTGGCCAAATGAGCCGCGTCGATAGCGTCGAGATAGCGATTTCCAAAGCCGCACAGCGCTCGCGAGGAAGCATCCTTGCTTCGGATGCTTTTTTCCCTTTCCCAGACTCGATCCATCGAGCGGCCCAAGCCGGGGTGGTCGCGATCATCCAGCCGGGTGGATCCAAAAAGGATCAAGATGTCATCGCAGCTTGCAATGAACATCGCATTCCAATGCTCTTTACCGGCCAGCGACATTTCCGGCACTAAGGATTTTCCAATCCTACATTCGAGATCCCCATGGCCGTATCTGACACACAACTGATTCGGTGGCTCGGTCACTCCGATCCACGAGTCCGCAGCGCATCGCTAGACCTGCTCTCAAATAGCTACACTTCCCATCCGGAAATACTCTCCTCAGTCGTCTCGGCCTGGGATCATTTCGGAGTCCAAGAAGCCTTCAGCGACTTTCCTCTGATCTCCCACTTGGCAATCAGTCCCGAGCAGATGCCCGTAGCCCTAGGCAGAGCCCGGGAATTTTCCCAGGGACGCAAGATCACCGATCGGGTCTGTCGCTGCGCCGGAAAACTTGCCGAAGCCATCTCGGTTGAAAGAGCCTCAAGCTTTGCACCTTTTCTGGATGATCTCAAGGAGTTGAAGTCGACGTCGAAGATCTTCTTCCGCGTCCCGATCGATGTCATGGAGCAGCGTGCCGAAGCTCTCAAGCGTGAGCCCAGTTCGCTCGAAATGGACTTTGAAGACGGCACCTCTGGCGACTACGCAATTGCACTCGAAAGCCTTTGGGAACGAGGAATGGCCAATCGATGGATTCGAGAAGGGATCGAAGCCTGGGAGGAACCCAAACCAGGAAAGCTGGCCGTCACCGCTTTGGAACTCGTCTCGCGCCACCCGATCCGCGGCTACGAAGAGAAACTCTTGGCCTTGGTCGATCGCGACGAAGCCTCCATCGCCGATCTTGCAACCATCGCGCTGGTTCGAGGCCGAAACTCGCTTACCCAGTCCCTCATCGCGGATCGATTTGCTTCGATGAGCCGCTCTGGCCAATTGCGATGCTTGGATATCATCCGCCGAATGAGACTACCAGAGTCCTCGAAACTGATCCGTTTCCTTCTGCCCCAAGGGAGCGATGCTGCGGTCCAAAACGGAGCCAGGGTCGCCGAAGTCATGCTCTTTGACTTCGAGTCGCTCGAAGAATGGCTCCAAGCCTTCCTGCTGATGGAGGATGCTTCGGTGCAACGACTTGTTTATGCTATTCCGATCTCACATCCGTTGGCGCTCGAAGAGGTTCCTGTCGACTGGACCAGGATCAAGAAACTTTTAAAGACGCGGCTCGGATCGGCCTTTGACTTGGAGTAATCGGCCCATGGATAAAGGTATTCTATTGGCCATCGAGTCAACCTGCGACGAAACCGCCGCAGCCTTGATCGACTCTTCGGGAATCGTCCTTTCCGAATGCGTGGCCACCCAAGAATCTTTCCATGAAAAATTCGCAGGAGTGGTTCCGGAAATCGCCGCCCGCGCACACCTCGAACGAATCCTGCCAGTGATCGATTCGGCACTGAAACAATCCGGAAAATCACCCACCGATCTGTGCGCGATCGCCGTTGCTACCTATCCAGGTCTCCCCGGTTCGTTGATCGTTGGCCTCAGCGCTGCCAAAGCCCTTGCACTTGCTTGGAACAAACCGATCGTAGGAATCAATCATATCCAAGCCCACATCTATGCTTGTGGATTGGACGCTTCAGAGTCGATCTATCCTTGCGTTGGATTCATTGTTAGCGGTGGACATACGTCTTTGTACCGTTGCGATGATCCAATGGGTTGGGACTATCTCGGTGGCACCATCGATGATGCAGCAGGAGAAGCCTTTGACAAAGTTGCCGTGATGCTAGGACTACCCTTCCCTGGTGGACCAGCACTTTCGAAACTCGCAACCCAAGGTGATCCCAAGGCGATCCGATTCCCAAGGCCCTTGATCGACGACCACAAACGCTTGGACTTTAGTTTCTCGGGACTCAAGACCGCCGTTCGATATCGAATCGCCGGTTCAGCTAACCCATCGGCTCTGAATCGATCGCTCGAGGATAGGGATCGAGCCGATATCGCGGCGGGATTCGAGCAAGCCGTCATCGACTGCCTTGTCGCAAAAGCGATCTTAGCCCTCAAGAAAACCAATCTGCAACGATTATGTGTCGGAGGTGGCGTCGCAGCCAACCGCCAGTTCCGAGAGCAACTTGCACAGGCCTGCAAAACTCAAGGGATCCAGCTCGTGATCGCTAAACCCCAGTGGTGCACCGACAATGCTGCCATGGGTGCCTTGGCCTGGGAAAAGATCCGCCGAGGCCAATTCGATGGACTCGACCTGGACGTCCAGCCCGGTTTGGTTCGCCCCAAAGTCTGAGGTCTTCAAAGAAACCCTGTAGCATTAGTTGTTCAAATCCAGGAAGTGCCCTGAAATCCAAGAATCGAAAACCACCTCAGGCTCCGACTTCGAGTAAACTGATCTCCGATTTTCAAACTTCAAACTTCAAACTTCTCCCCCTCCCACCTCCCATGAGCATCGTCCCACCCCCACCTTCCTCGGAAGATCTCGCTCGCGCCCAATCTTTACGTGAGTCTTTCAGCAAAATCAAAACGCAAGTTTCTCAGGTGATCGTTGGCCAAGACGCAACGATCGAGCAACTGCTCATCGCGATGCTCGCAGGTGGACACTGCTTGCTCGAAGGTGTTCCGGGGCTTGCCAAGACCCTGATGGTTCGTTCGCTTGCCCAAGCCATGGACTTGGACTTTCACCGCATTCAATTCACACCCGACCTGATGCCGGCAGACATAACCGGTACCGACATCATTCAGCAGTCTGAATCGGGAGCTCGGCAATTGAGTTTTGTCAAAGGACCCGTGTTTACTCAAATCTTGCTTGCAGATGAAATCAACCGAACCCCACCGAAGACACAAGCTGCACTGCTCGAAGCGATGCAGGAGCATGCAGTAACGATTGGAGGTAAGACCTACAAGCTCTCCGAACCGTTCTTCGTTCTCGCAACACAGAACCCAATCGAACAGGAAGGGACTTACCCTCTCCCAGAGGCCCAGCGAGATCGCTTTCTATTTCAGACCCTAGTCGACTATCCGAGTCGAGAGCAAGAAGGAGAGATCATCGAGCGCACCACTGGAAGTTTTTCTGGAAGCATCCAACCGGTGATCACAGGCCAAGAGATCATCGAGTATCAACGGATCGTGCGCGTGGTCCCGTTGCCTGAGCATGTCAAGCAGTATGTACTCGATCTGGTCCGCTCGCTCCGGCCCAAAGAAGCTTCTGCGCCCAAATGGGTCGCTCCTTGGGTTCAGTGGGGACCTGGTCCGCGAGCTTGCCAGCAGATTGTTGTAGCGAGCAAGGCACGGGCATTGTTGCACGGACGGTTGCACGTGACGACCGAGGACATCCAAGCCTTGGCCGCACCGGTACTTCGCCATCGGATTGTTCCTACGTTTGGTGCTCAAGCCGAAGGGATCGATGCCGACGCGATTGTTGCAAGGCTTATCGGCGAGTTGCCTAAGCCCCAGATGACTGCGGGTGTGATCTAGCAACTTAATCGCTCGATCCAGCGCACCGAACCAATTCCCTAAATGTCGGTCGAAGCGATGGGTGCAAGTATTTGGCAAACGATCCATCGAGCCGTCGTATAGCGATCAGCTCAACTACATCAGCAAAGTCTTTGTGAGTACGACGCATACTTCCTAGTCCGCTTGCAAGTTTCATTTCAATCAGGCGGCTTAACCGAACAACCAAGAGGCCTTCTCGCGTCTCGATATTCTCCTCTCCGATCGGTTCGGCGATCTTCACCTCGGAGTCCTTTCCCGCTCGCTCACCTGCGATCAGAAACTGAACCGGGATGCCCATCGCGCTTCGAAACTCTTTGTTCTCTTGATCCCAATCAAACGAGAGAGCGATCAGCAAATCTTTGACCCTTGGCACATCCTGATCCCGGATGATGATGTCGATATCGGTCGTGTTTCGTTGGTAGCCATGGAGGCAAACGGCCACACCGCCACAAATGCTGTGGGGAATGTTGGCTTGCTCAAGTGCTCGATGGCAATCCAGTGCTACGTTCCACAATGTTTCATTGCCGAGCATACTGTAAGCCCTCTGTGCAGTGATCACTTCTCTCTGGACCTCATTTTGTCGTTTTCAAAATCAGTTCTACAACTACAATAATCGAAATGAAATTGCGTTTCTAGTTGGGGCAATCTGTTGGGTTCAGGTTGCTGTGGAAACTCTAAGGCGAACGAAAATGACAAGAAACACCTCCCTGGGGAGGCCGGCGCCCGAGCTGCTGGCACCTGCGGGAAATTGGGACTGTGTGCATGCTGCCGTCGAAAACGGTGCTGATGCAATCTATTTCGGCTTAGCTGCCGGGTTCAACGCACGCGCACGCGCCGTGAACTTTGATGTCGAAGACTTGCCCCGCTTGATGACCCATCTGCATCGACGAGGTGTCTCGGGCTTTGTGACTCTCAACACGTTGGTCTTCACCGACGAACTCGAATCCTTCGAGCATCACTTGCGCACGATCGCCGCCTCGGGGGTTGACGCTGTTTTGGTTCAAGACCTCGGTGCAGTGCGATTGATTCACGAGATCTGTCCAGAGCTGAGTGTGCATGCCAGCACCCAAATGACGATGACTTCGGCGCAGACGATCGCTGCGATCGAGTCGCTTGGTATCGATCGAGTGGTGCTGGCTCGCGAATGCTCGCTCGCGGAGATTCGCAAGATCACCTCGCAAACCTCGATGCCCGTCGAGACCTTCGTTCATGGCGCTCTGTGTGTGGCTTACTCCGGCCAATGTTTAACAAGTGAATCGCTCGGAGGTCGCTCGGCGAATCGCGGTCAGTGTGCACAAGCTTGCCGTTTGGACTATCAGTTGATCCGCGATGGTCAGCCGACGGAACTCGGCGACATGAAGTACCTGCTCTCTCCGCAGGATCTTGCGGCCTACGAACATATTCCTGATTTGATCGAAGCGGGTGTCTGTTCGTTGAAAATCGAAGGTCGACTCAAGTCGCCTGAGTACGTTGCCAATATCGTGAGTCATTACCGATGGGCCATCGACGAAGCGATGCAAGGCCGCCGAGCGTGTTTCGATGAGACGAGCAAGCGGGAGATGGAACTGAGTTTCTCTCGCGGTTTTTCCCCAGGGTGGCTCGAAGGCTGTAATCACAAGCGGCTGGTTCCAGGACTAACCAGTGCCAAGCAAGGAGTATTGGTCGGGCGAGTGATCCGCAAAAAAGCAGACCGAGTCGTAGCTGAACTTACCGCTCCATTGTCCAAAGGAGATGGTGTCGTCTTTCAGGGAGATCGAGCCGCAGGCACAGAGATCGGTGGGCGAATTTTCCAGATCTTCGTCAATCACCAAAGTGTGGACGAAGCTCCCCAGGGGCGCGTCGAACTAGAGTTTCAAAAGGGGCTTCTTCGCGATGCGATCATTGCCGAAGGACAAGAGATATGGCAAACCGATGCGCCCAAGCTCTCGAAGCGTTGGCGACAAACGTTCGCCAAGGAGTACTTTCATCGCAAGTTGCCATTGAGAATCTCCGGCAGTATCGCCGTCGGAAAGCCGCTTAAGCTGCAGGTCTCTTGGAGTGAGCATCGTGAGGGATTGCAGCAGTGCGACTGGTCGATCGAAATCCATCATGATCATATCCCCGTCGAGGCCCTTAAGCATTCGGCAACCCAAGCTGGGGTTCTCGAGCAGCTTAACAGGCTAGGCAACACTCCTTATGAGGTCATCGAGTGCAGCGTTGACATCCAAGATCGGACAATGTTACCCCTGTCGGTCTTAGGTGATTTGCGAAAGCAAATGGTACAAGCGGTCGACTCGATTCGCAGTACGACCTCGCAAAGACAGATCCGACCGCATGGGGTCTCCAAAGCATTGCTCGCTAGCGTGAAAAAGAATCCCCAAAGTTCGTATTCCAACAAGGAGCAAGAGCAAACGTTGGGTGCTACACCGAGGCTTCGTGTTCTATGCCGGACATTGACACAACTCGATGCATTGCTCGAGGCAGGTGCTCGGGATCTTGCGGTTGAGTTCCACGATATCCGCGAGTATCGCCAAGCCGTCGAGCGAGCGCACCGCGTTGGAGCCAAGATCTATCTAACGACTCTGCGAATATTAAAAGAAGGAGAATCGGGGTTGTTCAAGGCCTTGCACAAGCATCCTGCGGATGGATGGCTTGTAAGGAATCTTGCTGCACTGAAGTATGCTCGGGAGCATGGCATTTCTGCCGATGCAGATTTTTCGCTAAACGTTACCAATCCTTTAACGGCCCAGTGGTTGGTTGAGCAAGGAGCGTCATGCGTGACAGCTTCGTATGATATGAACCGCGATCAATTGATGGAGTTTATTGCCGACACCCCTCCGCAGTGGGTCGAGGTAGTCATCCATCAGCACATGCCGATGTTTCATATGGAGCATTGTGTTTTTTGTACAGTGCTTTCGCCAGGCACGAACAAATCCAATTGCGGTCGACCATGCGATCGACATGAAGTGAAATTAAAAGATCGAATCGGAGTCGAGCATGTGCTTCATGCAGACATCGGATGTCGCAATACATTATACAACGGTAATGCGCAAAGCGGTGCAGAGGTGGTTGCCAAATTGCTTGGCTGCAACATAACAAAATTTCGCATAGAAATTTTACGCGACGCACCAGCACAACAGTTGCGCAAGCTCTGGGAGCTTTATAGCAATCTTTTGCAAGGTCAAGTCGATGGATCGACAGTTTGGAGGACACTCAAGGCGGAGAATCGTTTAGGAATTATTCGAGGAACTTTGGAACATCCGCGAAACCCTTTGGCCATTTTGTAGTTTAAAGGACGGCAGTTTACACGATGCATAAGCCTACGGAATTGAAAGCTAACGACGAGTTCATGGTGCTAGAAAAAATCGCAGGAGAGCAAGGTCTTGTCGCAGCAGCGCAAGAGCTTGTCGCGCGAATGAGGCAACAGAAATCGTATCCGGAGTTGTTCGAAGCTCGTAAGATGTTGCATCGTGTGGAGCTGGGTTTGCCTCCAGTGCAGGTTGATACCATCGCCACACACGGAAACAAATCGGAATCGATCAAATTGGATCCTCGGGTGCAAGACGAATTGGACAAGCGTCTTTTAGATGCTTGCCGAGAGGTCGGAGGGGGGTTGATGCGTGAAGGTCGTTTGCAAGAAGGCTGGATGTATCTGCGTGCTGTCGGTGACGATGCGTTTGCATCTGAAGCGATGGCCGCCATCGAGCCTACGCAAGACAACCTAGACATGCTTCTCAATCTCTATGTGCACGAGGGAGTCAATATTGGTCGAGGGACCGAACTGTGTTTGAAGATGAGAGGGACTTGCAACACCATCACGATGCTCGACTCGATCGTCGCAATGCGAGGAAGAGCCGATCAGCAATCGGCGGTGGAGGCATTGGTAAAGCATGTTCATCAAGAATTGCTTGCGAATTTGATTGCCGATATCAAGCGGCGTAAGGCGGATGTCCAGGAACCAATCGAACCGACCATCGTAGCTTGGCTGGGGCTCATGCCCGGTTTGCTTCGAGACGGTACGTACCACTTGGACACCACCCACTTGGCATCGACAGTTCGATTCGCGCGCGTTTTGGATGATCCGCAAACCTTGAGGCTCGCGGCCGATTTGGCCGAGTACGGTCGTCAGTTGCATGCACAGTATCAGTATTCGAGCGAAGAGCCATTCACAGACTTGTATCCAATGAGTCTAGCTTGGTTCCGCGCGCTACTGGGCGAGCATGTCGAAGCGGCCCTTCGCGTCTTTAGGCAGAAAGCGGAGTCGTTGGACTTGCAAGAACATGGCTCGATCGGAATCGAGACTTATGCCGATTTGCTCGCAAGGATTGGGCGGCCCGCCGAGGCCACCAAATACCTGATTCGTTCGATGCCCGAAGGAATGCGCCCCTATGGCGTCGCTCCATCGCTTATCGAACTATCGAGCGCTTCGGGTGAGTTTCAGTCGATGAAAGACCATGCACTCGAGCGAGGGGATTTAATCGGATTTGCAGCCGCAGTGTTGCAAAGCCATTACCAATCTCCATCCAACTAAGCTTTATCCCTAAACCCAAAGCTTGCTGCCTCGTATTGCATCATCAACAAGGTTTCTCTCACAACAGGGTTTAGGGGCTCAGCATGCCTACTAAGGTATTATTGGTTGAGGACGATCCAGCTCTCTCCGACGCAGTACGCGAAGGGCTCACGGATGAGCATATCGACACGGTGGTCGTATCGAACGTCAAAGACGGCCTAGAGCAGATTCGTACTCAAAGGCCCGATGCGGTCGTGCTCGATCTAATGCTCGCCGGTGAATCAGGTTTTGACCTGCTTCGTACCGTCCGCTCGCAAAGAGATCAAACGCCGATCTTGATCATCAGCGCCCTGGGAACCACCGAGCACAGAGTCAATGGACTCATGGCTGGAGCCGATGACTATCTCGTCAAGCCGTTCGAACTCAAAGAACTCTACGCTCGAATCGTGGCCAATATTCGACGAAATCAGCAGCAGGAAGGTCCTGTGCTGACCTTTGGCCCGCTGCGGATGGAACTCACCACGCGAAGGGCATTTCGAGAGGGCAAAGAACTTAGGCTCTCTCCTACTGAGATCTCTCTTCTTGAACTTTTCATTCGGCACGAGAACCAAGTCTTGTCTCGCAAAATGCTTTATCACCAGCTTTGGGAAAGCAACTGGGAGAGCGAAACGAATGTGATCGAAGTCCACATCAACCGGCTAAGAAGCAAGGTGGATCGAGGTTTCACCAGAGCGCTGATCCACACCGTTCGCGGTCGTGGGTACATGCTTTCGGAGAATCCACCACAGGGTGCCAAGTCTTCCGAAGAGCTTTCTTCTGAGCCTCAAGATTCGTTCGCCTCGTAGTTATTAATTTACGAATGTTCGCCTGGTCGAAACTACGAATGACAACCAAAGCGGCTTTCATCCTGGTCCTTGCGACCTGGTTGTCTGCCGCCTCGATCGGATTGGCAAGCCGAGCCGCCTTCAAGTGGCTCGTTGTCGATCAAATCGATCGTGAACTCTACGATGTTGCAAAAGACTTCCAAGCGGTTCTCCGAAACGAACCTTATCCGTTCGATGAATTCAGAACCGCTCGATGGAACCGTCGAGTTTCGATCCATCCAGTCTATAGGCACTTTCTAAACCTACTGGATACTGACGGAAATACGATCTGGAGTTCGATCAGTTCACCTTCGCCAATCCAAGGTGTCGATCGTAGTAACCAGAGTATCCAGGAGGTCGGCGGATACCGAACCGTTCATCGCAATTTGGAACTACTTGTCCAAGATCCATCGGCCCCTAACGAAAAAAAGCTCGTTCCAAAACCAGCCATTTTGCAGGTCGGTTGTCCGACCGGTCTGGTATCGCTGGCCATGAGGGAACTGGATCGATGGCTATTGCCACTGGCTGGAGCCCTCGTCCTGTTTGTTCCACCCCTTGCCTGGCTAGTGGCACGCTGGCTTCTAGCACCACTCCAAAGTTTGGCCAAGCAGACCGATCAAATCCAAGTGACGGAGGATGGGACCATTCATCGGAACGGAAATCGAGATGAGATCGATCGGTTAGCATCAACGATCAACGGACTCTTGGAAAGAACACGCAATCACGTCCGAAGCAATGAAGACTGGATCGCCAATTCGGCGCACCAACTTCGAGGACCTCTTGCGGCCATCATGAGCAACGTGGAAGTCGTATCGAATCGCATCAGCGATGGTAAGACAGGGGAGATGCTCGAAAAAGTGGTCATCGAATGCAACTATCTCAACAAGATCGTCAATCAATTGCTGCTGCTCGGTGAGGTCAGTTCAGAAAACAACTCGGTCGTCAAGCAACCGGTCGCTTGGGATCGCCAAGTCGAGCAGGCGATGGAGCTTTTCGAAGCCTTGGCCAGCGAGAAAGGGATTCATATCGAATTGATGAAGTGCGAGCCAGCGGTGGTGATGGCCAATCCTGTACACTTGCGATTTATTGTCCAAAACTTGATCGAGAATGCCATCAAGTACACCGAGTCGGGTGGGCATATATGGGTAAGCCTCACCAACAACGCTTCCAAAAACAAATGCAGCTTAGTGGTCAAAGACACCGGAATTGGAATTTCAAAGGCCGATCAGAAGAAGATTGGGAATCGATTTTTCCGAAGCAACACGGGTCGCAATCCGGCGACCACACCTCGCGGATCTGGATTGGGACTGAGCATCGTGCTCAATATCATCGAGTCGCTCAAAGGGGCTTTTCAACTCGAAAGCGAACTCGGACAAGGCACGACCATTACGATCGATCTTCCCACGGAAACCGCAACCCCCGCCGCAGCAGCAGGGGTACCGACGACCAAGACGTCATCGATGAAAAAGCCTTGGTGAAAACCTAGATTGTTCGCTAAATTTTTTTATTTCGCTAAATGAGCTTTTTTCAAAGGGGTTCGAAGGTAAACGCTCACGGGCCAGTGCAAGGTTCAAACTGGTTTTGTTCGAGTAGAAAAGTTTTCTTCTCGGGTGGTGTACAACCACATCCCGTTGTTTGGTAACGTCTTATGCGTTGTCGAGAAGGAATCAGGCCCTACGGCAATCGTTGTAACCTGTTAATCAGCAATCAACTCTGCTGGGAATAAATCGGTCGGCCACCTGCTGAACAGAGCATGCGGAAGGGGCGGTTCAAATCGTATCGAGTCGTCTGAAAAGCTCAGCCGCGTCTTCGTATGCCGCGCGCTGAAATTGCACCGCATCTTCTCCAGCAGTTGAAGATGCTCGACCAGCCCACACTGGTCCAACGGAATCAAACGTACAGAACTTGGCCCGCAGCAATTCCAACGCTTCCTTGCCAATGCCCGCCTCCGAAACTCCACGAACCTTCTTTGCCAAGTCGGCGAGTGAAGGTTTGTAGTGCTTCAAAACAAATGCAACGTCGTATGCGTCCTTATCTTTTGTTCGTTCATCCATCGCGATCGCCTTGATCAAGATGTATGCCTCTGGGGCAACCAAACGTGCAGTCACTTGATTGACGGAGCCGTCTGGCATTCTTCCATCAACGGTGATCGTTTCGGATGCCTCGAATGCCAGATCGATACCGCGCAGAGCGTTGATGCGAATCTCGTCGACTAGTATCGATTCCTGCCTCTGCTGTAAGACGTACAAGCCTGTGATCAAGTCAATCTTGATTGGATTGGCCAATCCGGGAAGATGCTTGAAGAAGCGAGTCGGCGATTCCTGCATCGTGTAGCCGAGCCGGGTTAAACGCTCACGGATCGAAAAATACGCATTCCCACCTATCGCCTTGGGTGATACTGCCAAGTCGACATCTAACGAGCCCATGTGATTGCTCGACGGATACAGTAGGTCTGGAACCCATCCACCGACGATTATCAGGTCATCTCGCATCGCACCCAGTGCATTGAGCACCTCCAGCAGAACGGCTCGGGCCGCCTCAGTTTCCTTCATAGTGCTCCGCCGTTTGATCAGTTGCTTTCGTGAATGGCTGTTTAAAGTATTTCTCGTAGATCGCCATGGCCGCTTCTGCTCCGCGACCATCCATCGCTTTTAAGTCAAGATACGTTTGCAAAGGAGACGTTGTCTGAAGCACTTCGCCTAGTCGATTGCTAAAGTAACTTTCATCGTCCGAGATTTGCAGGACGAGATTTGCACCCGAGTCGACTTTGCGTACTCCGAAGTTGCTGACCAGATCGATAAATGGTTCAGCCAGAATGGCGCGCTGAGGAACCATAAAGCTCGTAACGCTATAACGTACTTCAGGTGCCAATCGCCATGCAGCGGAGAAGCATGAGAGCGCAAACTGGCTGGTGGATTTTGAACACCACAGGGCAATCTGTTGCTCAATCCGCTCCAGTTCACCTCGCATATAAAAGCTGTATTCTCGTGGCTTGTGGTTTCTGTAGTGATTCACCCAATCGCCCAACAAATCATCAGGCCTCTTTAAGCGAATATGTCCCTTTTGCATCACCGCATAACCGCCTTCGACAAGCGAACACTTGATGCGAGACATCAACCCGGGGCTGACACGAACGTCGGGGTGAGCGGCCAGTTCATTTAACTGCCAGCCACGAAGCGGCTCCTGCAACATTGCACGCACCACGCGACTGGACTTGGAAGAGAAGACGTTCAGCACTTTCGGTAGTTGCTTGCCAAACGGATTATCGATGCCGCTGCGACGCACATAGATCCTATATGCAGGAAACACCAAACGGCAGTTTCCGGCGTAGTCCATCCAGGATACTCCATGCTTGGCCGCAATCTCAGAAGTCCGATCAGATATCATGGAGGCGAAGATTACCGGTTGCGAGCCCAAGGCTTGTGCATGTCGATTCAGCATCAAACAAGCCGACTCAGCAGTTGCCGGCGTAATTCGCTTGTACTCTTTGACTTCAAGCCGAAAGTCCGCTCCAAACGGCCCAACCACACGAACGTCGCCCTCCGGATCTCTTCCACCCGGTACCAGCAAAACTTGGAATCCCCCAAGCTCCGCAAGTATCTGCGAAAGTAAGCGATCAAATTGAGGCGGGGATAATGTCATGAATTCACTCAAAAAGACAAATTTACTACCGAGTAAATATCGTGTTTTTAGTAAATTTTTGCAACGCGAATTTACCAAAACGTCGGAATTAACTCCGCAGTAAAGGCGATTTCGATCCTAAATCCGGACGAATCACCCCGAATTCGATCCAAACGGAAACGCTCGGCTGTCTCAAGCATCCAAGCTCGCGGGCTTCCGCCCTGGCTCCCTTCGTGCCTACCGACACTCGCTTCGGTTACCTTTACTTGCTACCCGTTTTTCCGGCAACTTGGGGATTCCAGATGGACTCAGGGCAAGACGGATTGGACCCAGCACTCGTGCTCAGTGAAACGGTCCTCGTGATCGTAATCGAAAAGCAACTGTGGCTAACGAATTTGGTTTTGGATCCATACGGAATTTTCAATAGCCTGGTCGCGCAAACTCTATCGGAACGGCCTATTTCTCTGTGACAGCCTCCGTTGGTTTGCGGAGTGGCATGATCGCGATGAGCGACGCCGATATGATGCTTGTGACCATTAAAAAGATCAGTCCATACTCGTAGCTCCCAAAGTTATCTTTGACATGCCCCATCACCGTAGGACCCAAGAACCCGCCGAGGTTTCCAATCGAGTTGATCAAACCAACGCTTCCTGCCGCTGCCGTCGAAGTCAGAAAGTAGCTCGGAAGTGACCAAAATGCGGGCATGTAGGCTTTCATTCCAGCGGCTCCGATCGTAAAGCATATCATCGTCAGCCAAAGGTACTTGGGAAACAACGCCGCGCAAAGTAGACCCAGCGAACCAAAAACCACAGGCAATACCGAGTGCCATCGACGCTCTTGGAAGCGATCCGAAGACCAGCCGATCCCCAATTGGCCCAAGATGACCAAGATCGATGGGATAATCACCAACCATGCAATCACGCTCGTATCGAGCTTGTACCAGTCTTTAAGGATACTTGGAAGGAAAAATTCAACACCATAGTTTGCAGTGACAATCCCAAAGTAGATGACCGATAGGAGCCAAACTCGAGGATTCGCTAGACCAGATAAAAGCGAGTGATGATGGGCTTTGCCGATCTTGGCACGATCTGAGGCGAGCTCCTGCTCTAAAGCATCCTTTTCACTCTGTGTAAGCCATTTCGCATCGCGGGGTTTATCAGGTAAGAGATAAAGCACCGCGATCCCTATGACGACCGCTGGAATCCCCCAGAAGACATAGATCCATTGCCAACCTTTCAGACCCAGTAGATCCGGGTGTGTGACCGTAACCCCGTTCTCGGTCATGGTTCGACCGATGTTGATGAACAATCTTGAAACGTTAGGGCCGATCATCATGGCAATCGGTGATGCAATCAAGAAATACGACATCGCCCTGGCTCGATCCTTGCTCGGAAACCAATGGGTCATGTAGACCAAGACCCCTGGAAAGAAGCCCGCTTCGGCCACCCCAAGGAGAAATCGCACGGCGTAGAACTGAAAAGCCTCTACGGTCAAGTCGCTTTCAAAGAAGTAATTCCAAATGCCGACAAGCCACGAATTGCCTCCATCGCTTGAGGGTGGGATGAACATCGCGGCTCGAAACGGATTCCAAAGATCGACGACCCATTGCGAGAAATTCCAATTACCGATCCTAAGCGGGTTAGCAACGAAGGCAGTCAAGGCTGCCATGATGCCCCAAGTGACCATGATCCGGCAAATCCATTTGCGCGCACTCCAACGCTCAACAATCACCGAGCCAGGCACTTCCAACAGAAAGTATCCGATGAAAAATACGCCAGCTCCGAATCCGATAATCGCTTCGCTCAATGCCGGCAGGTCCTCCTGCATCGTCAACTTGGCATACCCCAAATTCGTTCGATCGATGTATGCGATGACATAGCAGAGAAACAGAATCGGCAGGAGTCGCAGATAGGCTTTCAACCGAGCTGAATCCAATGGGCCTCGAAACTTTGGCTCACGCGATCCATATTGATCTTGATTGGAAATGATAACACCCAAAAGGAGAGCAAAAGAGGAAGGAAGGCGGGGAAAGGAATCTCGATTATAAACTTCTTCGAGTAATTTTGTGGATCATTGCTTTGCATTTTATTCAATGAGCCTACCACTAGCTTGATACCCAATGGCGTTGAATTTGTGTAAAAGCGGAAGTGCGCAAAGCGCTCTGGTGAGTGATGGGTTGTCCGGGACTTCGTAACGTTTTTCACCGGACGGCTCGCGCCGTTCCGCTTTTAATTCAATGCCTTTGAGGCGTGAATCCGGGTGGCGGCCCCCGAATTTCACCCACGATAGTCCCTGAAGAATCCATTAACCAATGATCTCGTGGATCACATGACCGTGAACATCCGTCAGTCTACGGTCAATGCCGTTTTGACGTACCGTCAGTTGCAAATGGTCGATCCCCAGTAAATGCAATACCGTGGCGTGCAAATCATAGCACCAAGTCTTGTTCTCAACGGCCTGGTAACCCCAATCGTCACTTCGGCCATACGATACTCCAGGTTTGATTCCGGCCCCCCAAAGCCAAGTCACAAAACTCCCACCGTTATGATCACGCCCCAAACTCCCTTGCGCAAATGGCGTTCGACCAAACTCCGTCGTCCATATCACCAGCGTATCGGAATCCAAGCCCCTAGCCTTCAAATCTCGAAGCAGTGTCGCAATCGGTCGATCCACACTCTTGGCCATCGGTGGCAACTCGGTCTGGATGTTGCCGTGGTTGTCCCAGTTGTTGGTCGCACCCTGTGGACCACTCCATACCTGCACAAACCGAACCCCTCGCTCGACGAGCCTTCTTGCCAATAAACATCGCTTACCAAAATCATCTGTCGCTGGATCGCCAAGCCCATAATCGGTCTGGGTCTGAGAGGTCTCCTTGCTCAAATCAAAAGCTTCAGGCGCTGAAAGCTGCATCTTGGCCGCAAGCTCGTAACTGGCTATCCTCGCATCGAATCGTGTGTCTCCCGGATGCTCTCGAAGATGTTGCTCGTTGAGCCTATTTAAAAGAGCTTGGCCATCGCGATCCGACTGGCTAGTCGCAAACGGATACTTGCCATCGGGTATCAAATCAGGAATCGGAACCTTGGCGTTGGCTTGCAAGACCACCCCTTCATGCACCGTGGGCAGAAAACCTGCACTAAAACATCCCTGCTGGTTGTAGGGCAACCCACGAGCATCGGGCAACACGACAAACGTCGGTAAGTTGTCCGTCAAGTTGCCCAACGCATAGGAGATCCAAGCTCCCATGCATGGAAAACCGGGCAAGAGAAAACCCGAGTTCATCATGTAAGTACCCGGACCATGCACATTGGTCTTGGTGGTCATGGCCATCAGAAATGCCATCTGGTCGACCAGTTTCGCTTGCTCGGGAAACAGCTCACTGACCCATCGACCCGACTCTCCATGCCGGGCAAATTTATAAGGGCTCTTCATCAGCGCCCCTGCAGGTGCGGTGAACCCCTCGGGCTTCTCCTTAGGGCCTAGCATCTGGCCATCGAGTCGCTCAAGTTCGGGTTTGTAGTCGAACAAATCCATCGGGCTAGCGCCACCGGTCATAAACAACTGAATGATCCGCTTGACCTTAGGGGCATGATGCTGAATCGGAAAACCTGAAGTCTGACCATGGAGCATGTCAGCCAATGCCAATGCTGCAAACCCACCCCCAGATTGCAAAATCATCCGGCGGCGACTCGACAAAGTATCAGTCTTGTGTGGATCTGTGCTGCGCATAGCCGGTGCTAAGGGATAAATAAAAACTCGTTGGAATTAAAAACGATGCGACATAGGGCCGCCAATCCATGCTTGGTAGCATAAGCCTTGAGCTCATCGAGCTCGATCTCCAAAGGATCTCGCTGATAGGCCAACTCCAGCAGCATACGGATCTGGTCATCGAGCTCCGGTCGCTCCCTTTGAAGTCTCTCCGAGGTCGCCTGCGCATGATGCAAGACGAAAGGATTGTTCATCAAGGCAAGACTCTGCAGCGGGGAGGCTGAAAAGGTTCGACTCGGTGCTAAAAGCCCTAGGTCAGGGAAACCCAATGCGGTCATCAGTGGGTCGGGGATCCCTCTCCAAACACAACGATAGATGCTTCGTCGATTCGAGCCCGGACTTGACCAATCGTAAGCCGTATAGTCAAGCTTGGGGGTCGACTGCGGACCTGGACTCTTTTTGAAATGCTCGATCGCAGGACCTCCCATCGCCGTATCGAGTCGCCCACTGATCGATAACAAATAATCTCGGAACCCATCGGCATCGAGCCTTAATCGGTTCTGCCTCCATAGCCATCGGTTCGTTCCATCGACGGCCGAGGCCTCCGACCGATCCTGCGAAGATTGCTGATACGTCTGACTCGTGACGATCAAACGATGCAACTGCTTGAGCGATCCAGACGCATCGTCTCGAAACCAAACCGCAAGCCAATCGATCAGTTCCGGATGCGATGGCATCCCACCCATGCGCCCAAAGTCGCTCGGTGTATCGCATAGACCTTGACCAAAGTGGTAATGCCAAATTCGATTCACCACGCTACGCCACGTGAGTACATTGTCGCGGTGCGCTAACCAATCGGCCAACGCAGCACGTCGAAGCCCTTCACTCTCCTGGAGGAGACCTTCAAAGCGTGAAGGTACATGGCTCAACGCAGTGAGTGCTCCGGGAGGCACCTCCTGAAGCGGCTTGGCGATATCACCACGCTCTAGCAGATGCACCTTCTTTGTCGATCCGATCGACGCGGCCTGATGGTTGCCGTTGCCCGAAGGAATCGAAACCGACTTGCCAACCGCATAGACGGTTCCTTGGGCTGGCAGTTTTGCAAGTTCCGCATCGGCGGCGAGATTCGCAAGATAGGCATCGATCGTCAGTTGATCCTCCGCAGAACGCGCCGAAGGAGCGATACTCATCGCCCGCTCGAGAGCCATCGGAATCGCGACCGCTTGGCCCGAGGGAGCATCGGTTACACTGATGCGAAAAGCACCGATTAAGTGCGAGCCGCCGTGAAGTTGCTTAAGAGAAACGCTCAGTATGGAACGCTCTCTCATGGAAATCGGCTCGGCGAATTCAAACACTGCATAGTGAGGTTGGCCAACCTCAGGGTGGATTCCCCAAGCTGTCTTGGGATCCTTGTCGACGGATCTTTCTATACCCCAACCCGCTTGATTGAAATCCGCACTGGTTCGCACGATCGAAACATTCTTGCCTGCAGGATCATCGGGATGAAACACCGATACGATCACCTCGGACAAATGCAGATTTCCGTTCTGGCAACGCCCTGGGCCTTTCATCGGTAGAGAATCGTGCGGCAACACATCGAGTCGCAATGCGGTGATGGTTTTCAAGGGAACGCTGGCCGTCAACACATAAGTATCCGTTTCGGGGGACGTTCCCGAGGCCAAGTAGGAGTTCTCCGCGTCCTTGGTCAGCGTTGCACCTTCGAGCGATACGAACGATTGCAGTTCTAGAGGCTTGAAAACGGCCAGTTGGTCTACGGATTTGGCAAGTGTACCGATGAGCGCTTTGGCTAAGGGAGTTTCAAGGGTCTCTGCGTCGCGAGCTTGCGCTGCCTGCTTGATTCGCATGAGTTCCTGTCGCCGAAGAGCACTCTGAGAGTCCGCATCGTATCGGATGTTCCCTTTGAGAATGCCGGCAAAGACGGCTTGCAGGGCATAGTAGTCCTCCTGAGAAATCGGATCGAACTTGTGTGCATGGCATCGCGCGCAGTTTGCCGTGGTGCTCGTGAATGCCGCCATGGTTTGGGTCAGCATGTCGTCGCGATCGAGATAATCGAACGTCACTGGACCGGTCGAATAGGTGCTCAAATCAAATGTTCCTGCACCCAAAAAACCCAATGCGGGGATCAGGTCGGTTGCTTCGGGATCGATCACATCGATGGCCAGTTGCTCTCGAATGAATCGGTCCCAACGCGTGTCGCGATTGAGTGCTTGGATCACGTAATCGCGATAAGGCCAAGCTTGATCGCGACCGACGTCGTGCTCATAGCCGTGAGAATCCGCAAAGTGGATCGTATCGAGCCAATGCCGGGCCCATCGCTCCCCATAGCGTGGAGACTCCAAAAGCTTATCGACCAGCGCCTCATACGCGACCTGACTCGGGTCATCTAGAAAGGTTCGGGTCTCCTCTGGGCTCGGTGGCAAGCCGATCAAATCGAAATAGACTCTGCGAATCCGCTCTCTGGGAGTGGCCAGCGAGGAACGCTCAAGCTGCTCTTGCTTAAGCTTCGAATCGATGAAAGCATCGATCGGACTGACCGGACTCGAAGCGGTATTTGCATTGGTTGGTATTTCCAATGCAACCAAAGGCTTGAGCGACCACCAATCGTTTGGATCGCTCAGCTTTGGCGCAGCGACTCGGTCGTCAAAGGCACCTTGCTTGATCCATTCCCGCAGGATCTCGATCTGGGGATCCGTCAGTTTTTCATCCGGCATCTTGAGATCGGCATCGGTGTGCGCGACCGCTCGGATCAGCAGGCTCTCATCGGGCTCATAAGGAACGATGGCCGGCCCGCGAGAACCTCCCGTCACCCATCCACTTTTCCAGTCGAGTGCAAGGCCGCTTTCCATCTGCCCGGACGCATGCGAATGGCACGTATAGCAATGCTTCTTGAGCACAGGCAAGACCTGTTCATAAAAGAAGGCTTTGCTCTTGTCCTGCGTTGATTCTTGTGAACGCGAGTATCTTGCGGTCACAACCAAGAGCAAGATCGCAACGAGGATGCGGATCATGGCTTCGAAGGCGTAAGGGCTTGGAGAATCGGCTTGATGAAATCGTCGTTTTGAAACCTTGCACCTTGTGGACTAGGCTCAGCAAATCGAACGACCACCAAGTCAAAGCTCGGAATGATATAGAGCCGCTGCTTACCTAACCCAGCAGCCATATAGACCTTCAACGGCTCGCCCTCATGCTGCACCTTGAGTGAGGCTTCGTTGTTAAGCAAATCTTGACGAAGGCGATCGCTCCCAAGGCCGCTATCGGCTTGGCTGTCGACGCCGTTTAACCACCAGGTCAATCCGTAACTCTTGTTGACCCTCGAAGGAACGAAACACTGTGAAAGAAGCTCTTCTTTCAATAGTCTTACCGAGGTCTCCTGAGACTCTCCAGGCAGCTTTTGTTCGATGGTGCCTTTATCCAAAACGAACTGACCGAGCTTTGCCCAGTTCCTAGCAGTGAGCATCATGCCACCTGGTATGTTGACGTTGCCTTGGGCGTCTTTGCCCCATCGACCGACTTGGATGCCTAAAGGGTCCAAGATCCGAAGTTTGGTGTAAGCCTCAAAGTTCTTTGCTTCGATCTTCGATTGAGCCTTGAGCTTTCGGTTGATCAATTCCCCAAAGACATAGAAATGACTCGGCCCATAATCAAACCTTTCACCAGGCTGGTATTTCATGGGAACCTTCAAAGAGTCCTCGAACCAATTGCCCGAAGCGAGTTTACTGAGACCTTTGGCTTGGTCTTGTCGGGCGATTCGGTTTTGACGCTGGGCAAGAACAGGGTTTCGATTCAGCAACGCTGCATTGCGTGTTGGGAAAGCCGCATCGGCTGGCTCTAACCCCGACGAGAGTGTTAGCAGATGCCTGATGGTGATCTTGTTTTTTTGAGGATCCTCTTTCCACTCGGTAATCGTTTGGCAAACCAACTCGTCGAGCTCGAGCAGCCCATCCTGGACGGCGAACATAGCCAACACGCCGGAAAAACTTTTCGTTCCACTCGCGAGCATATGAGGAGTTTCCTTACCCCAGTCATCGTAGCGCTCGTAAAGGATTTTGCCTCGATGCTGGATCAAAACTCCATGACCATTGAATTTCTTGGAGTAATCGGCCGCTTGCTCGAACAAAGTTCGCTGCACATCGGAGCTTGTCGGATCCTGGGCTGTGCAGGGCGAATCCGCCGGGATCAAGCTCAGGACGATCGCAAATAACAACAAAACAGGGAATCGCATTTCGATGTGCCTCGGGCAATTGAATCTTCGTTGGAACGCCGGCGAGAAACTTCCACGATGTATTCTAACTTAATCCGCCGAATTCCTCCTGGATTAAGGCTCGAAAATCGAGCTTTGATGGTGAACTTGGGAATCTGGGTTGAGTTGACGCTTTGCGAGCAAGCTTCCAAATACTCCGCATGGGGGGTGCCGATAAGATACGAGGGTCAAGGAAGGCTTATGATCGCTCAGAATTTCGATGCAATTGCCAAAAGAGTCGCTGACTCGCACGTGTTGCGAGCCCGTAGCCGCATCGGAAAATACCGTATCGAGAAAAAGATAGCCCAAGGCGGTTTTGCAACCGTCTACCAAGCTTGGGATACGATCGAGGGGATTCATGTCGCCCTGAAAATGCCCCACAGCTATATCGTTACGGCAAGCATGCTCGATGCCTTCCAGCGGGAAGCTCGGTTGATTGCCAAGTTGGAGCATCCAAACATCCTAGGGCTCAAGGATGCTAGCTTTATCGATGGCCGCTTCGTCATTGCTAGTCGACTCGGGGCTCAAACCCTAGCAACTCGACTCAAGCATCGGGTGGGACTTGCCACAGCCCTTTCCTACATCGAGCAATTGATCCAAGCGGTCGCCTACGCGCATCGCAACCGCATCATCCACTGCGATATCAAACCTGAGAATTTGATTTTGCTGTCCGATGGCCGATTGCAGTTGACCGACTTTGGGATTGCCAAAGTTGCCTCTCGGACGATCGCGCACACGATGGTCGCATCGGGTTCAGGAACCGTCGGATACATGGCACCCGAACAAGCGATGGGTCGACCGAGTGCTAGGTCGGATGTGTTTGCGATCGGTGTTCTGGCTTATCGAATCCTGACGGGTACACTTCCGGAGTGGCCTTATGATTGGCCGCCCAAGGGTGTAGCCACCTTGAAACGCAAAGTGCATCCGGAGCTTACCGAGATGCTTCGCAAGGCGATGTACCCAAGACCTTCGCAGCGTTATCAGGATGCCAATGTGCTCCTGCGAACTTTCTTGCCGGCCAAGCGAAAGACGCTGCGCATGCGATCCGAGAACTGCCGTGGCTGACACGAACTTTCAAGCTGTATTGCTTGACGATGTGATACCGTTTTGGATCCGCCACGGATGGGATCGCCTGCACGGCGGGATGATTACCTCGCTGGATCGCGATGGAAGCATTGTCGATACCGATAAATCGATTTGGTTTCAGGGCCGTGCGGCTTGGATGTTCGCAACCCTCTACAACACTCTTGGCAAGGATCCACAATGGCTTGAGGTCGCAACAAGTTGTATCGGCTTTCTTGATCGCTTCGGTTCAAGTAAAGATCCTGCCGCGAAGCTCTATTTCACGGTCACGCGCGAAGGCAAACCGCTGAGGATGCGGCGTTATTACTACAGCGAGTCATTTGCAGCGATTGCTTACGCAGCCCTCTACCGAGCCGTTGGGCTCGAACGCTATCGAGTCGCTGCGATTAGGGTGTTCGAGGCCTTCCTCATCGGATGCATCGAACCAGGAAACATACCGCCCAAGTCCGATCCTGCGACACGTCCGATGCAGGGAATCGGCCCATGGATGATCGCCATGGTGAGTGCCCAAGAGCTTCGATTGAATCTTGGGGATATCGAGGTGCTCGGTCAAACCTGCACGCGATGGATCGACCGATGCATCGATCAAATCGAAAGGGTTTTCTACAAACCAGAGCTTGCAGTATTGATGGAGGTTGTTGGAGCCCAAGGGGAGATCCTCGATCATTTCGATGGTCGGCAACTCAATCCTGGCCATGCGATCGAGTGCGCATGGTTTATTCTCCACGAGAGTCAGTTACGCCAGGATCTGCGACTCAGAGATCTTGGGCTATCAATCCTCGATGCAATGTGGACTCGCGGTTGGGATTCGGAATATGGGGGGCTATTTTACTTTCGCGATGTCTACGACAAACCGGTGCAGGAATACTGGCACGACATGAAATTTTGGTGGCCGCACTGCGAAGCGATCATCGCCACCGATATCGCTCGACGCGTGTCGAACAAGCCGCGTTATCAGAAGTGGTTCGAACAAGTCTCCCGATGGAGTTTCGACCATTTTGCAGACCCTGAGCACGGAGAATGGTTCGGTTACTTGCGTCGCGATGGACAGCCTTCGAACACGCTCAAGGGGAGTTTGTGGAAGGGCCCGTTCCATCTGCCGCGAATGCTTTGGTACTGCATGCAACTTGAGCGATCCGGAACTTAAGGGTTCTCAGTCTTGCTCGTCTGTTCTTGAGAAGTTACCTGAGAAGTTACCTGGGCTCGCTGAGCAAGATCGAATAATTGTCCTTGGGTACCGACGAATTCTTGGATATCGGCCTTGGGGGAATCCTTCCAATTGAAGGTGACGGTTCCTGGGCCGAGAATTTCGGCTGTCGACTTTTTGACAACGATGGCTGTCGTTTCGTCGAGCCCGATTCCAAGCATCTGAGGATAGGTTTCGACCAAGGATCGCAAGTCTTTTTGCCGTCTTCGTTGGGTGAAATGCTGATCGATCGCCACACCGAGGATGAATCCCAATCCGCCTCGTTCGTAGCCTGGTGCCATGATCCTAAAGTTTTCGATTGGGGTCGCACGCGCTAAGTAATTCGCTTGAATCGACGCACCTGCGGAGGATCCTCCGATCACTCCGCCACGATCGAGACACTGCTTCATAAGCCTATGGGCCTGCGTGCCGTAATAGGAGTCGGCAAGGTTCCATTGCCGGCCTCCACCGAACCAAATACCCGTTACATTTTTAAGCGGTTCTAAAAACGCTTCATCCCGATCTGCGATACGTCGGTCTTTGGTGTGAATGAGCGAACAAGTCTTTGCACCCATTTTTTCCCAAGCTCTGAGCAACTGGGTGTCCTTGGACATGTCCTCTTCTTCGGCGCACGGGATATAGACAATCCGGGCATCGGATCCGCCGGCGAGATCGACAAACTTTTGCATCAGACCGCTAGGCATCCCACCACCACCGACGATAATCAGTGATCCGTTTGGAACGCTTGGAACTTGTTTTTCGGTCGGGGGAAAGGGTTCGAGCGTCCGCTCGATGGCTTGCCTTCGCCACTGAGTCCAGTCGATTAGGAAGCTCTCTGGCTCTCTTGCGTTTGCTCGACTTACACTTTTGATTTCTTGATTGGCGATGGGTAGATGTTGGTTTGCAGCCACCGAAACCGTTGCGGATCCATCGCCGAAGAGAACTGCTTTGCGTCCTTGCAACAGTACCGAGTTGCCTTTTGCGATACTCAGCATGACAATGCGATCCTCAGGCGAGATGGATTCGAGGAGTTGTGGGTCTGGATGCCCGTCGTCGTTAAAGTCGATCAGGGCGTTTGGAAAAAGAGAAATCCCATTCTCGAATCCCTTCATTGAATCACTCTTGGGATATTTGGCCCCTAATGCGACAGCGGCCGGCCCGACAAAGCCGACAGGTGATCCGCTTGCGAGATAACTCCGCATCGATTCGGCGATCTTTTGCCACTGTTCCGAGGAGATTTCATCAGGGGGGCTTGAGTCGCAAACAAATAGCCAGGAGCTTGGATTAGGTTCAGGCAGTCGCGATAGATCCTTGACCCAGGTGATTTTTTCGATTCGTTTGGAGATCGAATCGAAGGAGGGGCTGGTGAGAATTGGTTGGCAGTCTTGGTAAGAGCCAACGAGGAGGATCTCTTTGAATTTTTGATTTTGTCTATCGATGGCGGCAAAGAGCTCCGCGAGGGCCGCATGCGAGTCAGCGATAACAATCGACCCAGGGGTTTTCAGATCTTCGGGCCAATCGTCATAGCGTTCAAAGAATACGCATGAGGTTTGATTGATGGGCTCTTGAGCGACGAGAATCGAAGATTCGGATACTTGAAAGAAGATGGCAAATGCAAATACAAAGCAGAGGGCAGGGAGCATCATGTGAGGATCGCTTTGGGATACAGGATTGGGGTGTTACTGGTGGGCTCTTCAGGAATTATTGTGGCTAGGAGTATATGCTAGTGGTTTTTTTAGAGTACTCGTACTCGATGGCTGTTTGAACTGTTACCATGCCGATAGTTGATCGAAGCGATTCGCGGTAATTTGCAGACTAATGGGCTGAATCGCTATACTAATCCGCTTCGAGTACGAGTACGGGTACCATTTCATTGAGTACGAGTTCGACAAAAACCAGTAGTTTATACTCATAGCCGCGATAATTCCTGAAGAGCCAATTTTCGACACAGGACACCTCTGAAATGATACCACCATGGACGCAAGGCGAGTTGCCTGATCCGAAGCCTCTTCGTTGGCGAAATTGGGCGAGTTTTATTGGTCCAGGGATTGTGATGATGGGGATACAGATCGGTGGCGGGGAATGGTTGTTAGGGCCTGCGATGACGGCCAAGTATGGTGGTGGGCTTATGTGGATCGCTACGGTGGCGATCGTGCTACAGGTCTTCTACAACATGGAGTGTGGTCGGTACGCGTTATATTGCGGAGAACCCGTATTTACTGGGTTTATGAGATGCAAACCCAGTCCACTCTTTTGGATTGGGTTGATGATGGTTCTGAACATCTCGGCCTTGGTACCCGGACTCTCGACGCACGGGGCAGCAATGATTGCATCGTTGATTCTCGATCGACCACCGACGGGAGAGGATCGATGGTTGGTCGTTCCGTTGGCTTATGCATGTCTATTTGCGGTTGCCTTTCCCATCATTATGGGGGGTAA
>JBJSXX010000088.1:0-30485 GCA_046086605.1 Pirellula sp.
TTATTGACGGCATTGACGGGATTGACCGCGGACCCCGTTGACGAGGTTGACCTCATTGGCTCTTTGCCGTCGGGTTGATCTAGTCTATCGAAGGATCTTGCTTGGCCCCATAGGTCATCGGCAACACGACTCGAAACGTGCTACCATGTCCGATCTGACTCGTAAGACTGATATCGCCGCCAAGCAGTCGACACAATTCACGTACAATCGATAGCCCCAGTCCTGTTCCCGAGTGTTCCCGTGTCAACGAGTCCTTTCCAATATCACCCGAAGCTTGCCGGAACTTTTCAAAAATCACTTCATGCTCGTACGGCGCTATACCAACTCCCGTATCCGCCACGGAAAGATAGAAAGTCCCATCCCCGCACGCTTCGGCGACGATCGTCACAAGCCCTCCCTCAGGCGTGAACTTGATCGCATTGGAAATCAGATTCGTTAGGATCTGCGAGATCTTGCCTTGGTCTTGCTCAATGCGCAACTCCTGGACGCTCGAATCGACCTGAAGATTGATGTTCTTGTCTTCGGCCATCTTTCGAAACAGTTCGATCTGCGCATAAATCAAACCGATCAAATCAAATGTCGAGGGACGCACCTCGGTCTTGCCCGCCTCGATTTTCGCAAGATCCAAAATGTCATTGATCATCTCCAGAAGCACCCGCCCTGAATTCTGGATGTTTCCGACCCACCGTCGTTGCTTGTCGGTAAGTGTCTCGATGCCCGAAAGCACGTCGCTAAAGCCCAGAATACTGTTAAGCGGCGTACGAAGCTCATGACTCATGTTCGCGAGAAACTCACCCTTGAGCCGATTGGCTTCGTAGAGCTGCAAATTCACACCCGCTAGCTCGTCGATCCTCGAATCAAGCTCCTGGTTGACCGCTTGTATCTCTTTTTGCGTCGAAGTGATGTGCCTAAGCATCCGGTTGAAGGAATCAGACAATTCCGCGAATTCATCGTCGGTTTCGACTCGAAACTCCAAGTCTGTCTTGCCGCTGGTGATCTCATCAGAAACAAATTTCAGCTCGGCAAGCGGGATGATCACCAGCCGCTTTAAAATCCAATGGATAAAAAATAGAGAAAGTGCCAGCGTTGCAATCCCAATCGATGACAACAACGAGTAACTCCAGATTCGCCAGTAACTCGTATCCTTGACCGGAATCCGCACCTTGATGGCGCGGAAAGGATCCACAGATGCAGCCGACTGTATCGGAACCGACTGCTGGCTATTGCGAGAATGGCAACCCATACAAGAATCCCCGAAGGAAATCGGATGGTAAAAAACATGATAGCCGTCAACCCGACCAGCATCTTCAAAGACTGCCTCTAACGGCGTCAGGATGGGTTCGAGGTTCACAGATGTCTTTTCATTATTAGCCGAAACCGGTCGCTCGACTCCCTTCTTGGTCTCCAACTCCAATAGCCTCGAGTGGATCTTGGTCAGGTACTTCAATTCATTTTGATCGGCGAAGATTCCTCCGAGCGACTCGTGCTCGAGCCCATCCTTGATTCTTAAGAGTGTTGATTCGTGTTGGGAACCAGGTTCGTTTTGATCAAACATGCCCAAGAGTTTATCTACGACGGAACGAGATTGGCCGTCGTTCAAATTGCGCATTAGCGGAATGTGTTTGCGCCGGACGGCTTCGTTGGCGTCATCCTGAGACGACTGCCGAATCGTTTCCCTAACGAGTCGTTCAGCGACCCATTGAACCGCGACGGCTCCAAGAACCAATGAGAACAGTAACGCCAGCCCAAGGAAGAAAAGACATTTCTTCTCGAGCGACCAATCTGTAAACAAACTCTTAAACAAACTTAGGCTCCCTTTGGATCCGCCTGGCGGATCTACCTATCGCAAGTCAGAGCCTTATTGTAATGGATCGCTCGGAGCCTTACAGCAACCGATTCACCTGCTCGATCGTTGTATATCCATTTTCCAATGCGAGCCAAATCAGAAGACCCTTTTGGGCATGCAGGCGATTACCGGCCTGAGCAAAGACTAGACTTTGATCCGAATCGATCACCGCATCGGTGATTTCCAGACCTCTTCTTGCAGGGAGACAATGCAACACCTTGCAAGTTCCCGGAGCGATGCTCATCAGTTGGTTATTGACTTGGTAAGGCCCAAACGCTCTTTTCCTGGCCTCATTCTCGGCCTCTTGCCCCATGCTTGTCCAAACGTCGGTGTAGATAAAGTCCGCGTCGTGAACCATCTTACGAATATCGTCGCTCTGATCGAAATCCAGAGGCCCAAGTCTCCGAGCTTGTTCTAAAACCGCGTCCGGAAGCTGATATTCCTTAGGACACGCCAAACGGAAACGCACTCCGGTCATCGCGGCTCCTTGGATCAGCGACCGCACGACATTGTTCCCATCCCCGACAAACGTCAGCTGCTTGCCCTTCATTTTGCCACCGGTCGACTCTTCGATCGTCATGAAGTCGGCCAAAGCTTGGCAAGGATGCGATTCGTCGGTGAGCCCATTGATGGTTGGGACGGCATCGAAACGCACAAGCTCTTCGATGGTCGATTGAGAAAAAGCTCGGCAAACCAGAAAGTCGCAGTATTCCCCAAGCACACGAACAAAGTCGCCTATGGTCTCACGCTCTCGCCAACCAGCATCTCCGGTAAGGTACAGAGCAGTTCCCCCAAGTTGGGCCATGGCGGTTTCAAAACTCACCCGGGTCCGCAAACTCGCCTTCTCGAATACCAGCGCACAAGTCCGATTCTTGAGCAAATCCGGACGCTTGCCCTGACTCAGCAACCTCTTGAGCTTGTGTGACCATTCCATGATCGTTTTGAATTCATCGATTCGCAAATCGACGAGCGATCGTAAATGCTTCATCTTTCAAAGTCTTATATGCGTGATGCGGGTGAGTTTCGTTGCTGGAGGATCTCTGTACCAACCCCTGCGGTGGTGTAGATCTCAAGCAATAAGGAGTGCCGCAATTGGCCATCGATGATGTGAACTTTACCAACCCCTCGATTGAGTGTTCCTAAACAAGCCTCCACCTTGGGAATCATCCCTCCGCTGATCACTCCTTGTTCGATCAGCGATCGAGCTTCCGCCGCCGTCATCGAATGAATCACACTGCTCGGATCGTCCTTGTCCCGACGGACTCCATTGACATCGCTGATGAAGATCAATTTCTCCGCGCCGAGCGCTTCGGCTACGGCCATCGCTGCTGTGTCGGCATTGACGTTGTATTTCTGTCCCTGCTGGTCGATGCACATCGACGGAATGAACGGAATCTGGCCCGTGTAAGTCAAACTTTCGATGGTTTGCCTATCGACTCGAGTCACTTGTCCGACAAAACCCAAATCGATCGGGTCACTGCCAGGCTCCTCAAGAAGCAATTTTTCGCCAAACAAAACGTTGGTCGTCCTGAAATTCAGATTCATCGCCCGGCCTCCCAAACGCTCGACCTCGTCGGTCAAAAACGTGTTGAGTTCATACCCAAGCGTCTGCTCAACGATTTCCAACGTTCTCGCGTCGGTGACTCTGCGTCCTTTGATCCACACAGGTTCAATCGCAGCGGCTTCCATCGCCTTGTTAATCGATGGCCCCCCACCGTGGACAACCACAGGACGCATCCCCACAGTCTCCATGAAGATGATGTCCATGAGCGTATGACGCATCGCATCAGGGTTGGCCATCAACGATCCACCAAGCTTGATAACGGTCGTTTTTCCACGGAAACGACGTATCCATCCCATCGCCTCGATCAAGGTGTCGGCCTTTTGTACCGCTTTTGATTGGTCGTCCACGTCTGTTCCTGTCACTCAAATACCAAAACAACAACGCCGACACGCTTGCACGCGCCGGCGAATCCTAATTCATGGGAAAATCCAAATAGCAATTTTGGACATCAGACCTCAGAACACCCAACCCACCGAGTCGGTCCAAGCCAAACCAAGATTGTATCCCGCACTCAACTCGACTTCAACAGATTCCCTATGCCTACTCCTGACCCGCAGGCATCATTTTTTTTAATTCCGCTGTTGCTTTCGTTAAAATCGGCTCGGCCCAAACCTCCTTACCGTAAAGGTCGACCAAACCCCGCAGTGCTCGCTGGCGATCGGCGTCAAGTTCGGTCGCTAAAATTCGGTTGTAAAGGTTTTCAAGTTGCGAGGTTTTCATTTTTTCGAATTCCGGATCCCGCTTGGTCTCGTACTCACCTTGAAACCTCTTTGCAAAACGCATCCAAGCCTTTTCTTCGCTCGAAAGCAGATCCTCTGGATATGCGTCGAGGAACGCTGCAAGCTGTGCTTTCGATTGAGCAAAGTCGCTTTCCTTGCTGCGCACGATTTGACGAAGGACAGAGACGATGGCCTCTTGGCCTGGGTAGCCGCTTTTCTGTGAGCGTTGCAGATGTCGAAGCCGCTTCAGATAGTCGACCTCTTCGGCAGCCGCCTCAATCTGACTGATTCGTTCATCGGTTGGATATTTTTCTTTGAAGGCAATGATGTCCTCCTCAAGTTCCATGAGTCGAGACTCGTCACCACTGGCCATCGCATTGTGAATTGGATCGAAGAGCTTGCTCGGATCCACAGGCCTGGAGAAATAGTAGAAGGCTCCCACGCAAGCAAGCAGCGCGGCGGTGATTAGGCCGATCTCGATCCACCGCTCTCTTTCCTTGATGACCGGATCGACCGACTCGAAAATCGTAGCGCGGGCTCGATCTCGATCGGTTACTTCGCTAAACGTCGAGCCTTTCGAGGTAGGGATTCCTTCGGTTGTTGGATGCTTGACTAACGATTTCCCAGTGACATGTTCTTGGGTTGCATCGTCAGGGGAAATTGTGATTTTCTTCGGCCGCCCATGCGTCACAAGCGGGATGTCCGGCGTGGTGCCCGAGTCGAGCTTGGGTTGGTCATTTCGCTCAATCGGTGGATCAAAGCGAGTGGCGTCATGATAGGGAGAATTGGATAGATCCGCTGCTGATTGCAAGGCGCTCAGATCGATACTCGTGGGTTCTTCACTCTTATTGCTCTTGGAATCGGGAGCAACAACTTCGTCGGCCAGGGTGCTGGACTTTTGGGATTCGAGTCGAAGTAGACCGGCACGCATGGCCTGGAGGCGATTCATGGTGAGATAGGCTGTTGCTGGTCGTTTACTGGGTTCGCGGCTGAGCAGTTCATCGACCAGCTTGCAGAAATCCTCGGGCGTGCTTTGAGCCAGTTGGCTCAGTGGCGTATAAATTCCATACCGAACATTAAAGAGGATTTCCGGAATGCTGTTGCCTGTAAATGGTGGCCGGCCAGACAAGCATGCATAGCAAATCGCACCCAGTGCGTACAAATCACTTCGTGGAGTTGCCACAACTCCTTCGGCTTGCTCAGGGGGCATGAAATCCGCAGTACCTACGGTGGATCCAGGAATCGTTGCATTGATGTTTCCAAAAAGCCGGGAGATTCCAAAGTCCAGTAGTTTGACCTTATTGTCTTCGGTGACCATCAAATTGGCCGGTTTTAGATCGCGGTGGATGATCCCAAAATCATGGGCTTGCTTGAGGGCACTTGCAATATCGATGGCCCAATCGAGTACCAGATGCCAGTCGAGCTTCCGCTCGAGTTTGAGCTTTTGATGCAGGTTGATACCTTCGATGAACTCCATCGAGTAGAAGGGCATCGCATCGTGATCTCCGATTCCGATGAGCTTTACAATGTTCGGATGTTTGAGCCTGATTAGGGTCTGTATCTCAGCCTCAAAGCGGCGCTGAAAGCGTGGCTCCCTTGCGAGTTCCTCCGCAATGATCTTCACAGCCACGCGCTCCTGGCTCTTTTCATGGACCGCTTCGTAAACGCTACCCATGCCACCACGCCCAAGCAGACGTATCACACGATATGGACCAAGATACTCTGGACTTGGGTGAACCATCCACTAATCCCCTTTGGCTGGACTACTCGTTCGCAAGTAACTGATGATACCAGCGATTTCCTCGGGCGCAAGCAATTGCTCGAATCCTTCAGGCATCAACGAGCGTTCCGAGGTTTTGATCTCCTCGATCTGGGACTTGTCCAAACTCTCGATTCGCCCGTTGCTACTGACCCACTGGATACTGGTCTCGTCTTCTCGAAGCTTCAAACCTGTGAGCAATTCTCCGTCGAGGGTCTTGGCTTGAAACACCCAGTATTTCTCCTCGACCGAGCGATTCGGATCCAGGATTCCGTTCATCCAGGCCTCATTGGTCCAGTGGCTGAGTCCACGTAAATTTGGCGCGAGACTCTCTTCGAACTGCTCATCGATTTTTCTCCCATCATGGCAAACCGCACAATGCTTTTGATAAGCGATCTGTCCAAGGCTCGTATCGGCTTTGCTTGGCCAACGCGACAACGCCTCGCGGACAATCGCAGGTCGATCCGCACCGGGTGCAGGCCCAAAGATCTCGCTTGCCAATTTTGAAACATCCTCGGTCGCATTGCCACGAAGGGCTTGTATCGTGATTGCATCGATGTCTGAAATCGGCATCTTTCCTTGCTTGACCTGTCCAAGGATCTCGCGTGCGCCTTCCTCATTTTGCACAAGCTTATTGAGAACAACCGATCTGCTGACGAGCGATAGGTCTTTCCATCGCTGGAGCATCTTCGTGCCTGACGATCCACCGAGACCGACGAGTGCTAGTGCCAATTCACCATCGACCGACGTTTGCTCACCCCTGGCCAGTGCGCCCAGGAGCAAATCGTGATCGTCGGTCCAAGTTGATCCCATTCGGGATGTAAGGAGGTTCAAGCTTGATAGCAACGTTGCCGGCTCGCTCGTCGAGGAATCGTTGGAAAAGCTCCTCCAGGAACCTCTTGCAGAGTCAATGATTCGCTTGATCGCACCCTCGTCTAGACCGGACGCATCGCCTGCGGCGAATTGTTTTGCGAGCAAGTAATGCCAAGCGGGCCTAGGTCCTTGATGGTTTGCGACAGAACCGAGCAGTTCCGCACGAAATTCGTTCGATACTTTAGGCACCAGACGCTCGGCTACCTTCTGTAGGTTCTTGATATCAAGCTTGCTGCTGAGAACCTCCCGAAGCACTCCATCGATGCTCGTAGGTTTAAGGAAATTCGAAGCTTCGAGCATCCAGGCATCTTGAGCATGAGTGACCAGTGCCTGAGCGATGAGAGCTACTGGTGGCTGGCTGTCTTGACTCGACTCCACGGCCACCGACATTGCCAAAGCAGCCGAGGAATTGAGCAACGCTGGATCGATCGCCGACCAGAGCCGTGCCCTGGTGTCTTGCGTCAGTCCGAGCTTAGCAGCATTCTCGACGAGAAACCTCAGCGTCTGCGCGTCACTCGATCGAACGATCGCATCGAGTTTGTCCTTTGGAAAAGCACCCTGATGGATAAGGATATTGGAGACTCGCACTTTTACGGCAGATCGCTTGGTCTCCAGGAGCAATCGTTGCAGTACGGTCAGGATTTCCTCTTTGCTGGATTTGCTGCTTGCACTAAAGCGATCGAGTAGGACTTGTTGGGCCAGATCCGCCCTTGCGGAATTAAGACCGGCAATCTCTGCGATCAACTCTGAATCGCTTCTTTTTTGGAGGTTATCCATTGGCTTGGGTGTAAAGTCACTGCGACGAATTCGGTAAATCCGACCACGATCCTCGCCGGCACGCAGATTGATCCGGCGCTGCCACTCTTCGGGAATCCACTCGGGATGCTCGATGACGTAACGGTACATGTCAACGATCCACATCGTGCCATCAGGGGCATTCTCGATCCGAACGGGTCGAAACCACGGATCCGTGCTTCGGATAAACTCGCTCTTGCTGTCGGTGGCAATTCGGCTGGCTGCCCAAGTTGCCCCGGAGGGTTTAAGCTCGTATCGAACTACCATGTTGTGAACCGGTTCGCATACCATCGCGAATCCGCGCATTTCTTCCCCTTGGCCCTCCCCTCGGTTGATCACCGTGCTGCAAGCCGAAGTGAAACGATTGATGGCATACAAGTCGTTGAATCGATCGGCCTGTTGGCTGATCGGAAAGACAGGTGGGATACTCGGTGGGTTGGTGATGAGTTGGTAGCGTCGTTTAGCTCGATATCCAGTTCGATCGATCCAAGTTTGGGGGAATACATAATGGAACATCGGCAAACTGTTTTCGTTTCCGAACCAATTGCCATATTCGTCGGTTGTGCGAATAAACTGAGTGACCCCAGTTTCCAGTCTCAGGTCTCCTTTGACGGGATCTAAGCTCAAGTCCGAGCCAGAGATCCGCATCGGCTTTGGCTCTCGGTTCTTACCCGTCACCGTTACCGTGTTGGCACCTCCACCGGGGCCAAAGTAAAGACGATGATCCATCCCGTAGGTGAATCCGTGAACGCGGTGCTGAGGGTTCCCCTCTGGGAAACCAGTTACGTAAACCTCCTTGCGATCGCACTTACCATCCCCGTCGGTATCCTCTGCGTAGAAGATATCCGGTGCGCAAGCGATCATCACGCCAGAGCCCCAGGCATAGATCCCAGCCGGATAGTTCAATCCGTCGAGAAACACCGTGCTCTTGTCCATAACACCATCGCCATCGGTGTCTGTAAGGGTTTTGACGCAACCGGTCTTACCACCCCCCAGAGGATAGTCACCCATCTCGACGACCCAGACCTTACCGTCGGTTCCCCAGGCGATTCCTACTGGATCGGTCACCAGTGGTTCGCTGGCGACAAGTTCAATCGTGTAACCCTCTGGGACTTCGATGCTGGCGAGTGAATCTTGGGGACTGCGTGGTTCGTCTGCTAGGCGTTGCTGTTTGGTCATTTGCAGAACTCGATCGACAATCTTATCTTCGCTACCGGACTCCCAGCGTCCTGGCTGTCCGTAGTAAAGCATGGAACCATCGACTTCATAGCCACCTTCCCCACGCACCCGCTCGCTGGCTACGTAAGCGAATACGTCATCGACATAGCCAGCGACCCAAACGTTTTCGAATTGGCTGAGTTCTTTTTCGAGTCGGATTTGGTAGTCAACGACAACTTCGCCGCCCATGAAGACCCAGGCGAGGTCTTTTCCAAAGCTCCATAGGTGTACAGGAGCAGGATAGGTTTCCGGGATTCGATCTTTGCGAGACAGGAGTTCTAACCATGTGTTTGCGAAATTACGCTCGTGGGCTGAACTGCTTTTTTGCATCGCCTCGAGTTTCTGCTTGTTTGGACGTTCGCTCGCCAGTGCCACGAGGACGAAAGCTGCATTGGTTGGCTTCGGGAGAGGTTTGAGTTCATTTCCCAGAACTGTTTGGACCGATTCGGCCATCTCTGCACCATGCTTGCGGGCCAGCGTGAAGCTTCCTCGTGGGTTGGGGTTCGCATCCGCTCCACAACCGATGATCGGCAAGGCGATGCAGCCAGGATTCTTCTCTTCAATAATCCCTGCGGAGATACCACCCCAGTCTCCACTGATTTTGTTTTCGCTGGTCGAGGTGCTATGGCATGCATACTGATACGAAACAGCGACGAGCTTTCCAGCATTGTCACGCACTCGCAAGACGCGAACATTACGATCCACTGGACCTTCGTCCACCGTGCCGATGCCGACCCATTGCTTATCTTTGAGCATCCGTCGGTTGATCGCAAACCCAGCTCGGCCTAGTCCGTAATCAACGGTGCCTGGTTGAAGCGTTTTTTTTGCATCGAGGATAACCTGTGCGATTCGGTCGATATTCATTTGAGTCGTTCGCAGCATCGCTTGTTGCTCTGCGTCGGCCATAGGAACACCAAATAGATTCGGAATCAGTCCGTCCAAGTGGGGAGCCGTATGCGAGTGCGTCGTACAAAAGACGATCCTCGAACGCGGGATTTTCAGAGTTGGAAGAACCTTGTCGAGTATCTTTTCGGTCATCACTGCTGAGATACCGATTGCATCGATCGAGACGATCACAAGGGAATCGGGATGAAGTCCCTCTGCAGGCGGCTGGGTCTGTGGATTCTGCGGCGAGAGGATCAAAGCCCGCGCCGAGAGCCGATCCTCGATGCCGTCCGAAGGGACCAATCGACTAGCATATCCGCTGAGCCGGACCGGTTCGTCCGGGGTGATATCGACCTTAGCTGCTCCCACGAGCCATGTGCTCGCGGCGTTTGCTTGTGGTTCGGGTTCGAGTCCTGGGGCCGAATCGGGGGTCCAAAGGGAGGCAGCCAAAAGGACAAGGCAAGCGTAAAAAGTTCTCATGATCACCTCGAAAGAGCGTAGGGTTCATCAGATCGGATTATAACCGATGAAAACCGCTCCTAGCGACCTTTCCATAACCACTTACCGAGCAATTTCTTCAAACTAGGCGAGCTTTTCAGTGCGTCGCCCCAGTGCTTTTTTGAGTGCCACTAGCCTTGAGTCTACAGCGTGCATCCGGCAGATTGGAAAACTGAATCGAGAACCTGCTGGGTTTGGAGGGTCATCCTGCCCCAGGATTCGTCAGGGCTCGAGCGACGCAGCAATGCGTGGAAGTTGTCGAACATGTTGATCTCCTGACTTGGTGAGTGCCCCGAGTCGTATTCAGAGATTGAAAACCGCTTGGTCCGGCGATGCATGTGAAAGTCGCAAACATTGGTAACAAACTGCGGTTGATTCAAGTCATAGCCTACGTTTGATCCAAACAGCGGCAGAACGAAGTCATCGATCCAGATGCTTCCTTTTTCTCCGCTAATGTGGCACCATTGTTGGTGCTCGGTTGCAAATGAGCAATAGAAACTCGCCGAGACACCGTTGTCGAACTGCATTTCAGCGCTGAACTCCATGGGTACAGGTTTGGGGCTCGCTTCCCCTTGCAAGGTGGATATGCAGCGCGAGGTGATCGCAGTGGGCATCCGCCAATCGTTGATCCAAAGTATCATGCGGATCGTGTACCAACCCAGATCGCCTAAGGCGCCGTGGGGCTCATAACTGGAATTCGAACGGATGTTCTTGGTTCTAAACTCCGTATCCCCATTGAATGAGAAATGGGTTGCGATCCTCTTGATCGCACCGACGCTCGATGGATCTTGCAAAGTTTCGCGTAGTTGAGCTAATCGCCCGCTGTGCATGAACATCACACCATCCATGAACTGAACGTTGTTTCGTTTGCATTCATCAAGAACCTCCTGGAGATCCGACGCCGTTAATGCGGCGGGTTTCTCCGCGAGTATGTGTTTGCCATGCTTGGCAGCCGCAATGATCCATTCTTTCCGCAAGCCCGTCGGTAGGGGAATGTATACCGCATCGACATCTTTGCTCTCGAGCAGGGATTGATAAGAGCCAAAGGCTTTGGGGCTGGTTTCGAAAGGACAGTTTGCTTGGCATTCATCGATGAATCGTTGCGCCGATGTGCTGTCGCGACTGGCGACTGCAACCACCTGTCCCTGCTTGCTTCGCGAGATTGCTCGCCAGTTCTTTTTTGCAATCCCAGCCGTCGACAAAATTCCCCAGCGACAAGTTTCCGATTTCAAAGGCATCATGTTCCGATCGAACTCTCTTCCCAGTGTAAAGCCAAGTGCATCCACCAACGATTTCCAGTTATACTAAAAACTCAAACGATTGTGAGCCCCGCTAAACCTGCTTGGAAAAGCTTCGGATATGAAAACGCTGGAAACTCTATACTTTGCGGTCACCCGCCGGATCAACTTGCTAAGATTCTTGCTTCAAGCTTCATTCGTGCTGATTGCGGCGTCCCTTCATGCCGCAGAGCGACCTCCAAACATCGTTTTGATCCTAGCCGATGATCTTGGTTACGGGGATTGCGGATGCTATGGTCAAAAGATCTTGCACACGCCCAGTATCGATCGGCTCAGCCAACAAGGGATGCGATGGACACAGTTCTACGCTGGTTCCACAGTCTGTGCCCCGAGCCGTTGCGTGTTGATGACCGGTAAGCACACAGGTCGATGCTTGATCCGCGGGAATTCCAAGCAATCCCTTCCTTACTCCGAGGTGATCTTTCCTCAGATTCTTCGGGAGGCTGGATACCGTTGTGGCCTATTTGGCAAATGGGGGCTTGGACAAGCTGGTTCGACGGGAACGCCTCTAAAGAAAGGTTTTGACGAATTTTTTGGATACCTCGATCAAACCCACGCTCACAATTTCTTCCCAACGTTTCTCGATGCCAATGAGTCTCGTAAGAAGCTCAGGAATCTCGTGCCTAACGAATCGCCCATGGGTGCAGGAGTGGCAAGCGAAAAGCCCGATGACGCCTCGGAATTGATTTTAGAGCAAGCTTTAGCTTTTCTTGAAAAGTATAAGAGCGAACCCTTCTTCCTCTTTTTCTCTATCAATCTGCCTCACGCAAATAACGAAGCGGGAAATCGTGGGACACAAGAATTTGGTTTTGGCAAATATTCGCAAGAAAGCTGGCCCGATGCAGAAAAAGGATTTGCCCACATGGTTGAAAAGATGGATGCTCAGGTCGGAACCCTCGTTGATCGGATCGACTCGCTTGGGATCGGGAACTCTACCCTGATTTTGTTCTCCTCCGACAATGGCCCTCATCAAGAAGGTGGACACAAAGATTCTTTTTTCTCATCGAGTGGAATTTTACGAGGTTCCAAGCGATCTTTGACCGACGGCGGAATTCGTGTTCCTACGATAGCTCGTTGGACTAGCAAAATTAAGCCGGCGAGTGTCTCCGAACAGATCGGGTGTTTCGACGACTTATTCCCCACCTTCCTTGATCTGGCCGGGGCATCGGATGCCTTACCAGAGGATCTCACAGGCGTCAGCTTGGTTCCAACGCTTCTAGGAAATCCCGATAAACAAAAGAAAAGAGATTACTTGTACTGGTCATTTTATGAAGGTGGATCAGGACAAGCCGTACGAAGTGGATCGTGGAAATTGATTGAGCAACCGCTCGGAACTGGCTATAGGCTTTATCGTATCGATGAAGATCCTAAAGAGGAAAGAGATCTTGCTTCGAGCGAGACCTCGGTGCTCGATAAGATGAAGCGACACCTCACGGATGCCTACCGACCTGGCAATCCTCCTTGGATTCTTGCCCCCTCGAAAAAGAACAAAGAATGAATATCAATACCGTTTTTCTTGTCGGCTTTGTTACCTTAGGCATGAGCTTGCTTGGACTTGCACAAGTCCCTAGCAATCCCCCTGCGTGGGCTCTGGATCTGCGCCATCAAGTTCCTGTTCAAGAAGGCTCATCGAACTACCATCGAGTCACCAACCGCGTGCAATGGGATGCAGGGAAGACGGCTTTGGTGATTTGCGATGTGTGGGACTCTCATCACTGCCTCAATGCTGTTCGTAGGGTTGGGCAAGTTGCCCCGAGAATCGATCATCTGGCCCGTGAACTCCGGAGCCAAGGTGCCACGGTGATCCATGCACCGAGCGATTGCATGGATTTTTACAAAGACAGTCCATCACGAAAGCGTGCTATGGCCATCCCGATCCGAAGCGACACACCCGAGGAGATCGCTAAGTGGTGCGATCAAATCGAAGGCGAGTCCTCGGACGCTTATCCTGTCGATCAGTCCGATGGGGGTGAGGATGACGATCCGGCTGAACATGCACAGTGGGCTTCGAGACTCTCTAGCTTAGGAAGGGATCCCAAACGTCCATGGATCCGTCAGACTGAGGCCATCGAAATCGATTCCGAGTTGGACTTTGTGAGCGATTCTGGGAAAGAAATCTGGAACATCCTCAAGTCGCGAGGGATCGAGCATGTGGTCGTATGTGGAGTGCACACGAACATGTGTGTTTTAGGTAGACCATTTGGGCTCAGGCAACTCAAGCGACATGGCTTTGACGCCGTCCTAGTCCGAGATCTTACAGATACCATGTACAACCCGCTCCGTTGGCCGTATGTCAACCACTTCAGCGGAACCGATCGGGTGATCGATCACATTGAAAGGGTCGTATGTCCAACCGTTAGCAGTGAGCAGTGGCTTGGTCAAAATGCCTTCAGGTTCCCGGGCGATACTCGAAAGCACTGGGTTGTGCTGATTGCCGAGGATGAGTACAAGACGGATCAGACCTTGGTCCGTTGGGCCAAAGAACAGTTGGAGAAAGAGTTTCGAGTCTCCTTTGTATTCAGCAAGGCAGACAACCCTAATTCCCTTGTTGGACTCGATGTCATATCTCAGGCCGATGCGCTCTTGGTAAGTGTCCGAAGAAGGCCATTGCCGGCAGATGAGTTGAACCAAATCCGTTCTTTTATCGCCTCAGGTAAACCCGTTCTCGGGATTAGAACAGCTAGCCATGCATTTAGTCTGCGAGGAAAAGCGCCAACGGATGAACTCGCCGATTGGCCGGAGTTTGATGCGGAGGTGTTTGGCGGCAACTACACCAATCACCACGGAAACGAACTGATCACGACGGTGAGCGTTACCAAGCACTCTGATCACCCGTTGGTAAGTAGCAAGGATTTTGGTACGGAGATTTTTCAAAGCGGTGGCTCTTTGTATAAGGTGTCTCCTTTGAGGCCCGGTACAAATGTATTGTGGATGGGTCAGATCGCTAATCAACCTGCCGAACCCGTGGCTTGGACGTTTGTAAGAGCCGACTCGGGGCGTTCTTTTTACACATCGCTGGGGCATGAGAGCGATTTTGCAAACGATGCGTTTTCGGCGCTACTTCTTAATGCCGCACATTGGCTGGTCGATAGCAATAGACGCTATTTGCCAGCCGATATCGAGCATCAGCAACATATGGTCGAGCGCGGGGAGGGGAAACAGAGGTAATGGATCGTGAAAAATACCAAGAGTTGATGAGTACGTTCTTTGAATGGAATCAAAGCGAGCTCGTTAAAATCTTTTCTGAGTTACTCTCAACGGCTGCCGCCGAGCAAGCGCTAACTCCTGCTCAGATTATGAGCCAAAACTACGAAACAGCGCGCTCGAATCCTGAGATTCATGAACTGCCTGGAAATCTCAAGGATGCCCGCGATGCGATTTTTCCTTACTTCTGGGGAACCGATGGCTGGAACAATCCACTTCACTTAGAGAACGTCCGAGGTCCGGCCAATCAAGCGTCCCTCATCGGTGCAATCGCTTGCTTGCTCAAGAATCCGAATCTATGCACCGATCGATACAGTCAACGCTCCAATGAACTTGAGGTCAAGGCCGTCACAGCCTTGGCGAATCTGATCTATTACCACACGATCGATCCGTGGGGCGTTTTTACGATCGGAGGAACCATCTCCAATCTCTATGGAGCAAAAATCGGCCTCGAACGTGTCTTGCCAGGAGCCATGCAAACAGGGATCAATGGCCGCCGAGTCGTCGGTATCTGTTCACAAGCGGGCCATTACTCAAACCAAACCATCGCCGGTTGGCTTGGGATCGGAACCAAAAATTTGATCGAAATTCCGACCGATGCCAACCTGAGCATGCGCATCGATCTACTTGAGTCCACGCTCGATCAACTCTACAAGGAAAAAACGAAGGTTGCTTATATCTGCGCAACGTTTGGAACCACCGATGGTTTTGGAATCGATGATGTGCGAGCAATTCGAGAGTGTGCGGAACGCAAGTGCCTTGAGTATAGCGAGCCGATGCCCCAGATTCATTGCGATGCAGCCGTGGGCTGGACCATGTCGGTACTGACCGACTACGATCGAAAGACCAACCCACTTAAATTTGATTCGAAGTTGCTTGAAATGATCGGAAAAGCCCAAGCCCACAATGTGGGTATGCGTTATGCCGATAGCGTTACGATCGACTTCCATAAATTTGGTCGTGGGCATTACCCATCGAGTGCTTTTATTGTAAATCAGCGTGAGGATCTGAAGTATTTAGCAAGAACCGTTAGCGATACTCCTTACTTCTCGGATGCCGACGCCAGTAGGGATCCAGCATTGATCACGCTGGAATGTTCGAGGCCAGCAATCGGTCCCTATTCGGTGATCGCCTCGCTCAACGGCATCGGGCTTGCAGGTTGGCAAATGCTCGTGGCTCGCAGTTTGGAATTGGCTCAGCGTCTCAAGGAGAGGCTGGCCAAGATCGAATACTGCAAGGTTCTCAATGCCGATACCATCGGGCCATCGGTTAATTGGTGGGTCTTGCCCAAGGGCCGCAACGCGGAGGAGATCTTCGAAAGATTGGTTGGCAATGAGCTAACGACCGAGCAAATCCAACGGTATAGCAAAGAGATCCGGCACTTGTTCGACAAGCGGCTCAAGACCATGGACAATGCTGTTGACGCCAGACTGGGGTTTACGACAAGTTTCGGTTATTGTCCCAATGGTATCGATATCCCTGCCTGGAAAGCGGTCTTCTTTAACCCTCGAACAACCGATGAAATCGTCGATCGGGTCGTCACGAGTATTGAGGAACTCTGATCGGCATTGAGCCTATCGTCGAGCTTTGCTTGATGGCGATGAGCGGAATAGAAGCGTTATTCGATTGCAGTCTTACGGCTTGGTCGAAATTCGAATTCGACGATACTCCATTTGACCGTGGTCACCCTCGAGTCCGATCGGGCCTGTTGCAGGTAGCTTGAGTGCTTCCTCGATGACCTCACCATTGCAGGTGCAATGAGCGACATTGTCTTTTACTGTGACGATCAATTCGTTCCAATCTCCCGGTCGATAGTTCTTAAGATTCTTGTATGGGCCTGCCAGAGGATAATCTCGGCATTGGAGTTGGGGTTGTCGGACGAAGACGCCGCTATCGGCGTTCGGGGTCGCTCGAAACTCAAGTTTCAGAGTAAAGTCGCTTGGGAATTCTTTCTTCGTGTAGAGTTGTTGAATGCGTCGTCCTTCGGCAGGTGTGGTCACAACGATCTTATTTTGGATCGCGACATAGCGACCATCACTGGTCGAGCTCTTGCCTTCAAGATCGTCTTGTGCGGGGGCTGATTTGGATTCGGCGAGCCTCCAACCCGAGAGATCTTTGCCATTGGTGAGGGAAACGAAGCCAGGTTCGAGCGTGAAGTCATCCGGTTGCGTTTCGATGAGCCCTTGCGTAGCCAAGACAGGTCGGATGGCACCAGCCCATTTGCTATATCCAGCTTGATTTGGATGAAGTAGATCAGGGAACTCGGCCTCTTTCGCGTCCCCTTGTTCATTTGCAAAAAGAGTCCAGGTATCGACTAGAGTGACCTGCGGAAAGTTTTTCGCAACATTCGCGATTGCTGCGTTGATGTCTTTGATCTGCTGAGCCGGCCGTTTTTTGGATGCTGAAGCGGGGAAGACTTTGCATAGAGTGACCGGGGTCTTCGCGTTGTGCTTTTGGATGTCCGTAAGTATCAACTCGATATTCTTCGAAACCACATTCGCATCGGCACCTTCCTCCAAGTCGTTGGTGCCCATGAGCATCACGATCCCTTTAGGATTCAAGTCGAGAACATCCTTTTTGAGTCTCAGTAACATGCCCCGGGTTGTATCACCACTGATCCCTCGATTTGCAACTTGGATCCCAGGGAAGGATTTCCCCATGTCGTCTCCCCAGCCTTGAGTGATCGAGTCTCCGAGAAATACCAACGCTCCTTGATCGGCTTGGGTGCGACTAGACCAAACTTTTCTTTTCTCATTCCAAAGGTTCCGAAACCAGTCGTAGCGTCGAATCGGCCCGACCCCTGCAAGTCCCTCGTCGGTCTCAGGTAGTGTGATGGTGTCGGAAGATCGCTGAGCATAAGCTTCATTGGAAAAGGCGAAGGGAACCTGCAGTGCAGAAGCGATCAGGAGCAAAAAGCGACGACTGAGAAACTTGGTTTTCATAAGGTAGGAAGTTTTTGGGAGGTTAAAGGGTTCTGTTGAACAACTGCGTATGTGTAGGATACCTTGTAGATTCCATGACTAAAAGATGTCGGGCTCTTTGCCGTAGTCACCACCTTCGAGGAAATCAAAGTCGCACCCGCGATCGGCTTGGGTAACGTGCTTGGTGTATAGCCAAGTGTAACCGCGTGAGGCGTGCTGGCGCGGAGGTGCCCAAGCCTTCTTGCGGGATTCTAGTTCGTCGTCGGAAACCACCAAAGAGATGCGCCGAGCGGGGACATCGAGTTCGATGATGTCTCCGGTCTTGACCCAAGCTAGTGGACCACCGAGCCTCGATTCGGGTGAGACATGGAGGACACAGGTTCCATAACTCGTCCCGCTCATCCTTGCATCGGAGATCCGCACCATATCGCGGACTCCTTGTTTAAGCAATTTTTCAGGGATCGGCAACATCCCCCACTCGGGGAAACCTGGTGCTCCGTTAGGACCAGCATCTTTGAGAACCAAGACCGAATCAGGAGTCACATCAAGATCCGGATCGTGGATCCGTTTCTTTAAGTCGGCATAGTTCTCGAACACCACGGCAGGCCCGCGATGCTTGAGGAGTTGCCCATCGGTGGCCGACGATTTGATCACACATCCGTTTGGTGCAAGATTCCCTTTGAGCACGCAGGTTCCTGCATGCTCGACGATCGGATTGTTTCGCAGCCGAATGACATCCTGATCGATGATTTTCGCTTGTTCGAGAGAATCCCCGAGAGTTTTCCCGTTGATTTGTTGTCCGGCAAGATCTAACAAATCGGTCAGTTGCGTCCAGAGTGCTCGCAGACCTCCCGCTCGGTGAAAGTCCTCCATAAGGAACTTTCCACTTGGGCGAATATTTGCAAGAATCGGTACTCGCCGAGACCATTCGTCGAAATCATCCAACGTAACTTTGATACCCGCACGACCAGCCATGGCAATGATGTGCACGATTGCATTGGTCGATCCGCCGATCGTCAATTGGGTGATCATCGCATTGGTAAAAGAGCCTTGGGAAAGAAGTGTGGATGGTTTTCGATTCGTCCAAGCAGATTCGACGGCCAGTCGTCCCGAGGCGACCGCCAATCGGCAATGTTCGGAGACTACAGCCGGCACAGAGCTAGCTCCTGGCAGTGTAAAGCCGAGAGCTTCGGCAATACATGCCATGGTCGAAGCCGTCCCCATTGTCATGCAAGTTCCTGCGGAGCGAGCGATGCAGTTCTCGATCTCCTTCCAGTCACCTTCGCAGAGATTCCCTGCGCATCGTTCGGCCCAGTACTTCCAAGCGTCCGTACCACTGCCAAGAGTGTTGTCGCGCCAGTAGGCGTTGAGCATCGGACCGGCGGGTAGAAAAACACTTGGTATATCGGCACTGATGGCACCCATAAGCATTGCCGGCACCGTCTTATCGCATCCGCCCAAGAGAACTGCCGCATCGATAGGATGGCAACGCAGTACCTCTTCGGTTTCCATCGCCAGCAGGTTCCGATAGAGCATGGTTGTTGGTTTCATGAGCATTTCGCCTAAGCTCATGACAGGTATTTCAACGGGGAATCCGCCAGCTTGGAACACCCCGCGTTTGACTTCCTTGACTCGCTCTTGGAAATGCGAGTGGCAGGTATTCATTTCGCTCCAGGTATTGAGGATCCCGATGATCGGTTTATCTCGGAAGTCTTGGTCATCCAAGCCCATGCCTTTGAAGCGGGATCGATGTCCAAAGCTTCGGAGGTCATCGGGTCCAAACCAACGTTGGGAACGAAGCTTCGTGGGGTCTTTCAAAAAAGTCATGCAGCTAGGGCTTATCGGTTGGTATTAAAGATCCTATCACCTGCATCGCCCAAACCTGGAACGATGAACTTTTGATCGTTGAGCTCTTGATCGACGGCTCCGACATAGATCGAAACATCCGGATGTTCTTCGTGCAGAGCGCGAATTCCCTCGGGTGCTGCGATCACACTCAGGACTCGAACGTCTTGAACTCCCCAGCGTTTCAGGGCTGCGACGGCAACTCGGATCGAGCCACCGGTGGCGAGCATCGGATCCAAGACGAAACCGACTTGTGCAGGGTTATCCTTGGGCAATTTGCAGTAGTATTCGATCGGCTTCGCTGTTTCTTCATCGCGATACATACCTAAATGCCAGACCTCCGCGCTAGGGATCAATTCGAGGATCGGTTCGACCAATCCAAGTCCAGCGCGTAGGATCGGGATAATCGCGATGCGTTGGGCGATTTTCCCAGCCCGCATTCGAGTCAAAGGCGTTTGGATCTCGATTGGAGTCAGGCTCAAGTCCTCTGTGGCACGGACGGCAAGTAGCATCGATAGCAATCGAATCTGATTCCGAAACAAGACTGGCTCGGTCGCTTGATCCCTAAGGATTGCTAGATGGTGTTTTGCTAACGGATGATGAAGTTCGACGATTTTTGGCATCTTGGCTTTGAGGCGTTTTTGTTGTTAAAAGGGTAGTTCTTGGCAGGCGATCTGCCTACCGCACGTTTTGCGCCAGTGTAGGCGTAACGCAAATCATCTCCGAGTGGTCTCGTACTCGATGGCTGTTTGAACGGCTACGATGCCGGCGGTTGATCGAAGCGGTGCACGGTAATTTGCAGACTATTTGGGTGAGTCGCTATTCTAGACCGCTTCGAGTACGAGTACGAGTACCATTTCATTGAGTACGAGTACGATAGAACTAAGCAGTATACCTTCCTAGCAACCATAATTCCTAAAGAGCCTACTATTCTAATCCTGAGATATCGATGTAGCGGTAGGTACCTCGATTGCGTTGGGCCAGTTCCCGGATCCAGGATCCGTCGTTAGGTGCAGGTCCGCGATTGAATTGGATGGTATGGATTGTTGTCAAGGAGCGTTCGGCACGGGACTGTATCTCGATCAATTGAGCTTCCGTCAAAGAAGGTTCTGCAGCATCGGTGAGGAAAAATAAGACGTCGGGTGCAAAGGACAATCCCATCTTCAAACCAGGGATATGCTCCGTGCCCCCAGAAGGCTTGATCGCTTTGACGAATCGAGAGGCCTTTTCTTTATTCATTTCGTTTGCAGCCAGCAATCGACCTGCCGAGGTGCCGTTGCTCAAAGATCCAGGGGACTCATTGTAAAAAACAATTTGAAACTGATTGCGGTCACCCAGGGATGCGATGCTTTTGAGGAGTTCAGATTTGGCGAATCGCATCGGTGCACCCTGGAACTCTTCCATCGAGGCAGATCGATCCAAGACGTACACGAAATTCGAACCCGTGCCTTGCAAGCCCATGAAGGAGGCTGTGGTTGACCCTCCCGTTTGATTCCCATTGTTACCCTTGCCGCCAGTTCCAGAGACACCCTCGCCGATCTTGCCAACGGCTGCTCCGATACTTCCCGACTCGGCCTTGTAACCGATCAAGTCCTTGGTCAGTTCGGCCAAGTCCAGCGGTGCTGCCATGTACGAGGCGCTCGAGGAACTAGCAGCAGCTTGATCTTGTGGCTGACCCGCATCGCTCAGTTCATAAAGCTCACCGTTTTTGGTTTCGTGAAATACAGCGATTCCTACGGGCCGATCGATCAAATCGCCTGTTCCTCGCCTGGATGCTTGCCAGAACAAGGCCAGAAGAATGAAGAGGGCTGTGTGGAGGACGGAACTGACGAACCAAGCTCGAGCGTCCCGCCAGGGATTGGGCTTGTACTCGAAACCTTCGAGGTTTCTTCGTACCATGTATTGCCCCGCCAGAGGGGAGGTACTTACGGGATCCCGGCCGGGCTTGTTCGAATTCGGCTCGGTCGAAGTGGGATCTTGCATGGAGTTGATTTTCGTATTTTACAACGGAAATTGGACACACGCGCCGTTGGGTGGTCAGTACGTGATATAGTATAAGCCTCAAGCCGTTCGGCTTGTGAACCGATCGATAAATTCCTTTTGGTTTGGCCTTCAAGGTGCCTTATGACTCGAACATCAAGCTGTCTGATTGTCTTTGTCTGTGTCCTTTCGATTTCCATCAGCCAATCCTGGGGTCAAAGCACCGTCTCGGAAAAGCCTACCTCGGAGAAAGCAACCAAAGCAGACGACACCAAAGACGCCAAAGGCAAAGAGACCGAAGAGGAAATTACGGCCAAGGTGACCAAGATCATCGATGGAGATTCGATCAAGGTTCGAGGGGCCGATGGCAAGGAGTATGAGGTGCAGATCGAAGGAACCGATGCCCCGGAGCTCAAGCAAGAGTATGGCAAGGAGTCCACCGAGGCCCTTAAAAAGATGCTATTTGATTCGGATGTGCGGGTTAGTTGGAAAAAGAAGGACAATTTTGAGCGACTTTTGGCTCAGGTTTACCGGGGAGAAAAGCACATCAATGCCGAGATGATCCGCTCGGGAAATGCTTGGCATTTCAAGCGATACAACCAATCCCAAGCCTTGGCCGACCTGGAGCTAGAGGCCAAGAAGGAAAAAAGAGGGTTGTGGAAGGCCGAGAACCCGACGGCTCCTTGGGATTATCGAAAAGAGAATCGCTCGCCTGACAAACCCGACCGATAAAGAAAACCAAAGGCAAAAATCCCTGCCCAAAAATGGTTTTGCCGGATACACTTCTGTGTGAATTAGCTCGTTTTCGCACCTACACGATTGATTTCGAATGCCTGTCTCGACTCCGACATCTGCTCTCTGCTCTCGGTCTAGAGTTCCGTTCTTAAGGATCTCCGTGATGATCGGTAGCATCCGGGGGGATTCATGAGACAGGCGCTCGTCAGCGACATCCACGGGAATCTCGAAGCACTCAACGCTGTTCTAGCCGATATCGCCAAAGAGTCGATCGACGAGATCGTTTGCCTAGGCGACATCGTCGGCTATGGGCCTAATCCCGTCGAGTGCCTCGAATTGATCATGAAGAAGGCCAAGCTGACGATCTTGGGGAATCACGATCTAGCGACGGTTTTTGACCCAACTGGATTCAACCCGACCGCCATGCGAGCCATCATGTGGACTCGAAATGAATTGGAAAAGGGGAATCGCAAGGCAGTAGATAAGCGTTGGGATTTCATCAACGAGCTACCCAAGCAGCATCAGGTTGAAAAAATCCTCTTCGTGCATGGCTCACCTTGCGATGCAACCAACGAATACGTTTTTCCTGAGACGGCCTATGACAAGAACAAGATGGATAGGTTGTTTGCCAAGGTTCCTTTGTTTTGTTTCCAAGGGCACACGCACATCGCAGGAGTCTTCACTCCGGATCCGAGTTTCATCGAAGCTCACAAATGCGACCATACGTTCACCTTGGGTCGCGAAAAACTGATGATCAATATTGGCAGCGTGGGCCAACCTCGTGACGAAGACCCCAGAGCCTGCTACACGATACTTGATCATTCTGCTAAGAAGATCTTTTTCCGACGTGTCGCATACGACTTGGAAACAACGATCTCCAAAATCTATAAAATTCCCGAGTTGGATAATCAACTCGGTGACCGTTTGCGTGCTGGCAAATGATTGTGCTAAAGGGCTGAAGCATCAGAAGGAGATATCTTGCGAACTGCGATCATTAGCGACATTCACGGCAACCTCGAAGCTCTCCAAGCGGTGCTCAAGGACATCGAGTCACAGAATGTTCAAAGAATTTTCTGTTTAGGGGATGTCGTCGGATACGGTCCAAACCCCCGCGAGTGTCTGGATCTTGTGATGAAGATGGATGTTTGCGTCATCGGCAATCACGACTATGGCGCCGTCAATGACCCCGAGGGATTCAGCGCTTCGGCCGAACGTGCGATTTTTTGGACGCGTCAGCAAGTGGAGAAAAGCGACAATCCAGAGGATGCTCGCAAACGGATTCTCTATTTGATGAAACTCCCTCGCATCTATCGAGAGAACGAAGTTCTCTACGTCCATGGATCCATTCGCCAACCGATCAACGAGTATGTTTTCCCTGACGATGTCTACAATCGTCGCAAAATGGAAAAGCTCTTTAACATGATCCAAACCTATTGTTTTCAAGGCCATACGCACACACCAGGAATCTTCACACCAGACTACACGTTCCTGACCCCCGATTCCTTCAACAACAAATACCGACTCACTGAGCCCAAGGCGATGATCAATGTTGGAAGCGTGGGGCAACCTCGCGATGAGGATTGGCGCAGTTGCTACGTGATCTTCGATCCTCCTAATCTTGAATTCCGACGTATCGAGTACGATGTCAACGCGACGGCGAACAAGATTTTCGCCATCCCCGAATTGGATAACTTCCTCGGAGAGAGACTCTTCCGCGGCAATTGATTCCTTCCACATCCGCAGACCTTGCAATGATCATCGAAGGAATCATCACAACGGAAGATCGTGACGGTCGGATGCATGTGGCTCCCATCGGCCCCCATGTCGATCGATCGCTTGAAACCTGGGTGCTCAAACCGTTCAAAACCTCGACCACCTTTTCTAACCTCCATCGAAGCCCACGAGGTGTGTTTCACGTCGTCGATGATGGATTACTCCTAGTCGAGTCGGTCCTCGGTATCTGCAATCAAGCTGCCGCGTGTCCCGACGCGATTTACCACGAAGGCGTAGGATGGGTTTTGAAGGAGGCTTGTAGGGCATTTCCCCTGCAGGTTATCGATTGGGATCTCGGACAACCGCGTGCGGTCGCGCAATGCATGGTTGGGACATGCATTGAGATCCGCCCTTTTTGGGGATGGAATCGCGCCAATCACAGCTTGCTTGAATTGGCCGTGCTCTGGAGCCGGCGAGAACTCTTGGAGTCGACGATCCTCACAGAGGAATTTCAAAGGCATGCGACTATCATCGAGAAAACCGCAGGTGATCGAGAACTCTCCGCCCTGTCGATCCTCGAGCAGCATTTAGCAGAGCATCTGCAACGGAAACAATAACGGCACGCTTTAGCGGTTTACGTCCCGCTTGAGTGGACCGGTGTAAACCTGTCTTGGCCTTCCGATTCGCGTGTTGGGTGAACGTTGCATTTCGACCCAGTGCGCAATCCAACCGGGCAAACGTCCCATGGCAAACAGGACGGTAAACATTTGAACCGGGATACCCATTGCCCGATAAATCACACCCGAGTAAAAGTCGACGTTGGGGTAGAGTTTACGTTCGACGAAATAAGGATCTTTCAGCGCCACCGATTCGAGTTCCTGTGCAACCTCAAAGAGCGGATCGCTGAGGTTGAGCTTCTTCAAAAGGATATCGCAGGCGGCTTTGATAATCTTCGCGCGCGGATCGTAATTCTTGTAGACTCGGTGACCAAAGCCCATGAGCCGGAAATTGCCTGACTTGTCTTTGGCCATATCGACATACTTCTTGACATTCCCACCATCGTCGGCGATCTGTTTGAGCATATTCACGCAAGCTTCATTGGCACCACCATGGAGTGGGCCCCACAGGGCGCATATCCCCGCAGAGATACTTGCAAAGAGATTTGCATCCGACGAGCCGACCATCCGTACCGTTGAGGTACTGCAGTTTTGCTCGTGATCGGCATGGACGATGAGCAAAAGATTCAAAGCTTTGACGAAATCGGGATCGGCTGAATATTTTTCACTTGGTACCGAGAACATCATGTGGAGGAAGTTCTCGCAATAGTCCAAGGAGTTATCGGGGTAAATGAACGGCTGGCCGAACGACTTTTTGTAGCTGTAAGCGGCAATCGTTGGCAGTTTGGCGATAAGCCGATGGATCGAGATCTCTACTTCCTCGGGATCATGCGGATCGAGCGAGTCTTGGTAGAACGTCGAGAGGGCGCTAACGACGCTCGATAGGATCGCCATGGGGTGTGCATCCCTGGGAAATCCGTTGTAAAAAGACCGCATGTCCTCATGCAGCATTGTGTGATGGGAGATCGCTGATCGAAAGGCCGCGAGTTGATCGGGAGTTGGCAATTCCCCGTAGATCAAAAGATAACTGGTTTCGAGGAAATCACACTTTTCGGCAAGCTGCTCGATCGGATAACCACGATACCTTAGAATCCCTCGATCACCGTCGAGATAGGTAATCGCGCTGCTTGTCGCACCAGTGTTCGCATAGCCTTCGTCCAAGGTGATATGGCCGGTCTCCTTGAGTAATTTCGAGATGTCGATCGCCCGGTCATTTTCAGTGCCAACATGCACAGGCATCGAGAGGGTTTTTTCGCCAATTTTTAGGGTTGCAACTTCGTCGGACACGAGGATTCGCTACTTATAGGTGGGTTTCAGGGAGGCATCTGGTTTCCAAACTGCAATCAGTGTAGCTTGGTAGGAAGTTTGCGACAATCAGGGGGCATCTGTGTCCATGGATTCCCAATGGCTTTTGCAGGATACTTTTTCTTAACCTTTGTGTGAACTAGATGAGCGAAGACCTCGAAGAAGTTGCGATTCGTTTGAAAATCGGAAGCTACGACCGGCATATCTTACTATGCGTGGGTCCCAACTGCTGCTCCGAAGCCACCGGTGGAGCAGCTTGGAAAAAGCTAAAAGACGCACTCAAAGCCCGTAACCTCTCGTTGTCCGATGATCCCGGAGCCTGCTACCGAACCAAAGTCCAGTGCTTGAGAATCTGCCAAGGGGGACCGATCCTGGTCGTTTACCCCGAAGGCTACTGGTATGCTGGAATGACCGTAGACAAAATCGATCGGTTCATCGACGAGCAAATCGTCGCAGGAAAACCGATCGAAGAGTGGATCTTTGCAAGCAACCCCCTGGGCAATGACCAGGAAGATGATCAACTCCCTTTTTAAGGTTCTTCAGGTATTATTGTGGGTGAAACGTAAGTTCGTGCATCGCATCGGATTTCTTCGTACTCGTACTCGATGGCTGTTTGAACGGCTGCGATGCCAATAATTCATCGAAGCGGTTCACGGTAATTTGCTGACTACTTGGGTGAATCGCTATACTTGACCGCTTCGAGTACGAGCAACTATGGTATTTTGGTAGCCAAGGCGAAATGCGATCGCTATGAACCACTCTCAGTCCGATATCCCTGACTCTATGGAGATCTTTGAATGATGTTTAAAAACCTACTTGCTTGTTGTTTAATGGTCAGCCTACTAGGAGCCAATGCGATGGCTCAGGAGACTGCGAAGAAATCAGCCAAGGGTGACCAAGAGGCTGCGATGGTCAACCAGTTTGTCAAGCAACTTCAACCAGCGGAATTGAGTTCAGAGACCACCGAAAAGATCAAAGAGATCTTCGGCAAGACGGCCAAGGAGGTGGTCGCTAAGCGCAAGGAAGCGATGCTGACCCCAAAGATGCTTATGAGCAGAACCGAAGCTTCCAAGAAAGCTCGCGACGAAGGCAAGAAGCCCAAGGAAGTACGGGAAATCGGGCTAAACGCGATGAACGCAACCGAAGAGCAAAAGAAAGTATTACTTGAAACCGAGGAGATGCTCGCCAAGACACGGGTCGAGATTGGCAAGTTGCTTACCGAGGAACAAAAGGGCAAACTACCTAAACAGCTTCAAGCCAACCTGAAGGAACCCGCCGCGAAGAAGAAATAACTTTTTCGAAACACCATACCGGTCAAAAATCATTCAGGTTTTGACTAACGACGCTTGGACTTCGGACTGGATCGTTTTTTATAGGATTTGGTCGAAGGCCGAGTCGGCTTAGGTTTTACTTTTCGAACCTTGCCACTGATCGATCTGCGTCGCTTGGTGGGCTCGCCAGTTGTAGTCTTCGCACTCGGTGATTTCCTTGGTCGATGCAGATCGCCAATCTCGCTCAGTTCTCCGTCTTGGGCATCGACCGAGTGGAATGGATGCTCGCGATCGATTTCAATGCGCATGCCGATCGTCTTTTCGATCTGCTTGAAATATTTATATTCGTCTGCTGAGCAGAACGTGATACTCTCGCCGCTAGCGCCTGCTCGTGCCGTTCGTCCGATGCGGTGCACGTAAGCGTCGGCTTCGAGCGGTACATCAAAGTTGACGACATGGCTGATCTCATCGATGTCGATACCCCGGGCGGCGATATCGGTGGCGATGAGCACTCGGATTCTCCCTGAGCGGAAATCGTTCAAGACTCTTTGCCTGGCGTTTTGCGATCGCCCTCCGTGGATCCCTTCTGCTGCAACGCCATCGTCAATGAGTGATTTATACAGTCGATCGGCGCCGTGTTTGGTTCTTACAAAAACCAAAACGCGACTTCTCTCGGGGTCGGCCAATAGGCGATCGAGCAATTTGCGTTTGTTGCCTCGGTCAACAAACATCACGCATTGCTTGACCCGATCTGCAGTCTTGGCCGGCGGAGTTACCATCACCGTGACATGGTGATGCAGGAGAGTCGAAGCGAGCTTTTGGATCGGTGGCGGCATGGTCGCCGAAAGAAACACCGATTGGCGCTGCTTGGGTAGTTGCCGTACGATCTTCTGCACATCGGGCATGAATCCCATGTCGAGCATGCGATCGGCTTCATCGAGAACGAAGAATTGCAGTTTGGCCAGCGAGCAATAGCCTTGATCGATCAGATCAAGCAACCGGCCGGGGGTAGCGACGACTAAGTGAACGCCCTTGGTCAGGGCGGCGACTTGCGGACGTTGGCCTACACCACCAAAGACGGTGGTGTGTCGGACTTTGGTATGCCGACCGATGTCCCTGAGGTTTTCAGAAATCTGGACGACTAGTTCGCGTGTCGGCGCGATGATCAAACCGATCGGCTGGGTTTTGAGCGCGTATTGACCGCTTTGATGGATTTTTTGCAGGATGGGAATGGCGAAGGCAGCAGTTTTTCCTGTGCCCGTCTGGGCGCACCCCAGCAGATCTTTACCTTCGAGAAGTGGCGGGATGGCTCCTGCCTGAATCGGTGTAGGTGTCTGGTACTCAAGCGATTTTAGGGCGGACTGGATCTCCGGGATGATCGGAAGTTCGGAAAAAATCATAGAGACCAATACCTTGATAAACCTCCAGCAATCTAGAGGATGATAGCCTTGAATAACTCAACTAATTTAGTTTACGTGAACTGAGGCTCGAGCATAAGTCCAAAACTGCGACCGATCAGATCCATCCAGGCTACGAGAGGTTCGTTGGGTGGTGAGCAATTTGGTTTGGGAAACTTGCATGCCACCTTCAACACCGATTGACGCAACGTGAAACCCACAAACTCAGGTTACAGATATCGACATGTTCTTGGCCCTTCTGCAGCGGGCCATACGACTCTCAGTTACTTGATAGAGCGTTTTGATCATTCCAGTCCCGATCAATGGAGCGAGAGAATAGACGCCAAAGAGATTCGACTTGATGAGTCCATCGCAAACGGTCATGAACAGCTTAAACCCGGAGGAATTTTGACTTGGGATCGGCCCGGCTGGACCGAACAGGATGTCCCGACATATTCTCAGATACTCTATCAGGATAAGTTCTTGGTTGCGGTTCATAAGCCAAGCGGATTACCGACGCTTCCGGGTGCAGGGTTCTATCACAATACATTGCTCACACAGGTGCAACTTGCATATTCAAACGCCATGCCGCTTCACCGACTAGGTCGGGCCACCTCAGGCGTGGTGCTGTTTGCCCTCGATCGCAAGATTGCAGCGACGATGTCCAAGCAATGGGCGGCGGTACAGAAGGAGTACTTGACGTTGGTCCAAGGGAATATTCCATTCGAGTCAATCGGTATCAGGACACCCATTGGATTGATCCCACATCCGCGACTTGGCGCAATCCATGGCGCGTCTTGGGCGGGCAAGACATCCCGTAGCGTTGTGAGTGTCTTGCAGCGCCGAGGAGATACGACTTTGTGTTCCGTAGAGATACTGACCGGAAGACCGCATCAAATCAGGATCCACTTAGCATCGATTGGCTTTCCATTGGTTGGTGACCCTGTCTATGGCCCAGGAGGAGGGATAGTGGAGACCCCTGGTCTGCCAGGTGATGCAGGCTACTACCTGCATGCACATCGGATGCGATTCAAGCATACAGTGCATGGCGAATCGATTTTGATCGAAGCTTTACCGCCAGCTTTTGTAGCAACGGTGTAAGGTGCAGTGGCCCAATCCGAATCGAGATGCGTAAGCAGCTCGAATACGGTCCAGCAAATCTTTATATCCCCGATAACCACCAGCGCACTGACCACCAAGCTCCCCCTCGCCCGCTGGCGGGAGAGGGGGATGGGGGGTGAGGGTGGGGGAGCAGGCTTGAGGCTTGAGGAAACAACCAAACAGCCCAGCGCGCAGGCCCCCTCATCCCTGCCGCCCCTGACGCCCCCGCCAAAGCTCGGGGCCGAAGGGGAGCCAGGAGAAGTTTGAAGGGAGAAGTTTGAAGGGAGAAGGGAAACCCATTCCGAATCGAGATGCGTTAGCAGCTCGAATACGGTCCAGCGAATCTTTCTATCCTCGATAACCACCAGCGCACAATCCACCAAGCTCCCCCTCGCCCGCTGGCGGGAGAGGGGGATGGGGGGTGAGGGTGGGGGCACGCTGGGGCGCCGGGAGAAGTTTGAAGGGAGAGGTTTGAAGGGAGAGGTTTGAAGGGAGAAGTGAGAAGGGACACCCAATCATCATCGATCTGCGTTAGCAGCTCGAATACGGTCCAGCGAATCTTTTTTTCATCAATAACCACCAGCGCACTGACCACCAAGCTCCCCCTCGCCCGCTGGCGGGAGAGGGGGTTGGGGGGTGAGGGTGGGGGAGCGCTGGAGAGCCAGGAGAAGTTTGAAGGGAGAAGTTTGAAGGGAGAAATTTGAAGGGAGAATTTTTAAGTGTGAAGTTTGAAGTGTGAATTGAAAACCAAATCCGAATCGAGATGCGTTAGCAGCTCGAATACGGTCCAGCGAATCTTTCCATCATCAATAACCACCAGCCCACTGACCACCAAGCTCCCCCTCGCCCGCTGGCGGGAGAGGGCGTTGGGGAACAGGCTTGAGGCGTGAGGCGTGAGGCTTGAGGAAACAGCCAAACAGCCCAGCGCGCAGGCCCCCTCA
>JBJSXX010000089.1:0-5527 GCA_046086605.1 Pirellula sp.
CCCCTGGTGGTTATCGGAGCCCCGCTCGTGATCGATAGCGATCGCTTCACGCAAGCATCCAATGATCCAATGGGTGCCTTGCGAAGGATCTGCCAAGAGGTTCATGCCTACGGAGATATACCGGTGGGTCGGCTGAGCCAAGTCGCATCAAAATTTCACAAAAATTAGAATAGCAAAACTAGATAGTCAGCAAGGAATACCCAATCGATGTTCGACTCTGAATCTGATTACCAGATAAATTGGAAGGTCTTGCTGGGAACACTCGCAATTCTCATTGTGGGCATGCCGGTAATCTATTTTTTCCATGCAACCCAGATCAGCAGGCTGGAAAAAAACTTGCTCGGACAAATCGATGCTTCGAGATCCTCTGGGGATAAAGAGCAGATGCTCAAGCAGTTGAATCGGTATTTGCTCTACAGACCCGATGCAGCCGAGCAAAAGGTTGAGATGATCGAGTTGATGTCGGATCCGAAGTCTGCGGTGCTTAAGCCAGAGGATCTCATTCCGATGATCTATCAGGCCATCGCAACCTGTGAACAGAACCCCAATCTTGAAGACAAGCTTCCTTTGCTCAGGGAGAGGCTTCTTGAGAACTTATCAAAATCCATGCGTGCAGGAGAGGCGGTCGAACAGATTGCCAAGTTAGCCAAACAGGACATCGAGCCCAACCTCAATAAAGAATTGGCATTAATCCGATATCGAAACTTGTTCGTCGCCGGTGAAGACCCCTCGATTGGAAGACTTCTCCAGGGGACGGTTGATTGGGTCGTTCAGCAGTGCCGACTCGATCCAGTGGATCACCTCCTAGGAGCACTTAAAGAACTCAAAGGCGACGTCGAGCTTACAGCGATGCTAGGCAATGCCTGCGTGATCGATCCAAGCAAACTGGTCAAATCAAGCTTGGCAAAACTCGATCAAGTCGAACTCTATGATTTGATGTCACGCAAGCTACGGGAGATGCTGGAAAAAAATGCAGATCGACCTGAAGCTTGGCTTATTAATTATCAGTTGCTATCGACGATTGACTCAAGAAGAGCGGGTGAGGATCTAGAAGATGCGTTGCAGAGATTCCCAGATGATTCAGGAATACTTCGTCAAGCCGCAGCCTACAAGATGAGTCGAATCACGGAGGCGAAACGACTCGGGGATCAGGAATTAATCCAGAAAGAGTTGCCTCAAACAGAAGAAATACTGGCAAAACTCAAACGTGGTTCGGGTATTCGAGCAACTTTTACCTACGCAGCCTTGGCAGACCTGGCTCTTGTCAAGAATGAAAAAGACAAGGCGGTCGAGATCCTCCAAGATGGAATTCGTGTTTGCCAACCACCTCTGATCGATCTGCAACTTCGAATCGCGCAGATTTACAATCAATTCAATGAACCCGAAAACGCACTCGCTGCCCTTAAAGCTTCCGATGAAACCTTGAGGCGAGATGCCCCTTTGATGAACAGCCCTCAAATGACCGAGTTTTCGAGAGCTGTCAAGCAGCAATGGCTCGAGTACTACAACTCTCAAGGAAATTTGGTGGCAGTCAATGAACAACTCGATAGTCTCCTTGTGACAACTGCTTCGAGCGATACGAACTCTGAGCTGAGGATCCAGGCATTTGCCGCGAACGCCTTTAGAAAAATTGGCTATTGGGATAAAGCTTCTGTCGCATACCTAAGGGCTTTAACGCTTGCCCCCAATAACGACGAACTGCGAAGAGGTGCAGCAGAGTCTCTGGTCAAATCCAATCGAACAGAAGACGCAATCAAACAGTTCGAGTTGATCCAGAGAAAGCAGCCTGGCGATTGGATGCAATTGGCGCTCTTGAGAATGCTCATCCAAAAAACGGATCTTTCCTTCGATGAAAGCCAATGGAAACCGATACAGATTGCTTTGGATCAAGCCAGACAGACAGCGGAGCAATCCAATTTAGATCAGGACTTTATGAATCTCCTTGAAGTTCTTCAGGCCGATCTGGATGTTCGTAAATCCAGTCCATCAACGCGGCCCGATATGATCGCTCAGTGGAAGCCAAAACTGATGAACCTAGTCTCTGCAAATCCTAAGCAGGAACTGCTTGCAAAAAACGTCGTCAATCTCTTTGGCGTTTGGGGACAAATCGGTAGTGCGAAAGAGATTCGTACGCTCATGATCGAGCAAAACCCAGAGAGCCTTGACGCCCATCTGGAGAGAGCTACAGAGTTGGCTAATTCAGGACAGGTCACTCAAGCACTCGATTATCTGATCGGTAAACTTCCCGATTTCCCAGAGAACATCAGGCTCAATCAATTCATCGCAGGTACCATTCAAATTGACGATAATCTTGGTAACAACGTGGAGAAAATGCTTGATTCATGCGGAAGCAACTTTGCTGTGATGAGCGATCTGTGCGAGTACCTCTTGCGACTTCCACAATATACCTCCGAGGTCAACGAGCAGGATAAAATCAAATCCTTACCCAAGGTAGAGCGATGGAATGCAGCAATGCAATCTGCGGAGTTAAGACTAAGGAAACTCGAAGGAGAGAAAGGGACTGCGTGGAGATATACCAAAGCAAGACGACTGCTTATCAAGTCCCTTTTTGACGAAAGACCTGATTTCTCGAACGTCTTGGATTTGATCCGTCAAATCGAAGAAGTCCGACCCGAGTGGGCTTATCTGGACGTTCTCCGCGGTGCACTTGCTGAGCAGATGAAGGAACCAACGAAAGCCATCAAGGCATATCAGGCCGCCGCAAGCGTGGCGATCGATGATATTCGAGTCTACGAACGTTTGATCGAACTGCTATATCAAGAAGGTCGCTTCGAGGACGCTGAGACTTATATCTCTCGATTGGGAAACGTCTCAAACCAATCGAACCGTATTGCCTCGGTTGCTTTAAGGCTATCCGAAAGATCTCAGGCCAATACTCTAGACGTAGCAAGACTCGGTATCGAAGCCCGTCCGCTTGACCCCCTGGCTTGGGTTTGGTACGCGAAGGTAATCGAAAGATCTTCTAGGGAAATGAACCCGTCCGATAGGCAAGCCAGCCTGGAGCAAGCCGAGTTGCATTTTCAACGAGCGCGACAGTTGGCGCCCGATATGTGCGAGCCAGCAAGATCTCTTTTCCAGTTTTATGTCGCCACAAAGCAAAACACTAAAATCGAGGAATTGGTTCAGCAGATCGAATCCGATAAACAACTCTCTCCAGAAAACGAACGGCTCAATTTGCTGGGTTTGGTCTATCTGTATTTGAATAATCTCAATCGTGCTGAGGACTGTTTTATTAAGTCGATCGCAGCAGGAGGGTCCTTGGAATCAAACGGCATTCTGCGAGCAGAAACGATGCTCCGACAAGGTCGCCAAAAAGAAGCGATCGATTACCTCACAGAAACCGCAAAGAGCAAACCACAGATTACCGAAATCCGACAAACACTAGCGATGTTGCTCGCTAACCGAGGATCTCCCGAGGACTGGAAACAAATCGAGGATGTTTTGACGGCACCTCCCTTTGGCAACTCTGTCGAGGATCGGTTACTCCATGCAAAACTGCTCATGAGCAAACGATCCTATGGAGATCTCGAAAAAGCCCGAGAGAAGCTTCAAGGCGTCGCAGGTGTTCGAAGCAAATATTCAAACGAAGTTCTATTCACCCTCGGATCAATCAATCGGTATCTATTAGACCTTTCTAATCGGGATCGAGTCAAAAACATCGATACTCGTACCTATCAAGATGCCGCAGATGCTGCACTTCAGCAAGCTGCCTTGAGCAACCCGCCAAACGAAAACTACATCACCGGTTACGCAAGCTTTCTCATCGAACGAAAAAAACTGCAGGATGTCACCTCGTTGATCGACAAACTCGCGGCTCTGTCCCCCGACTCCCGATCGACCTATCTGGTGCAAACCCTGTGGCATAACGCCAAGCAACAGAATGAACTAGCCAACCAAATCTCAGCCGAGTGGTTCCAAAAGACCAATAAAATCGAATACACACCAGACCTGGATCTAAGCACAATCTCCGATTCGAATCTTACCTTTGCAAACGTACTCTTCGAGGCGGCTGACAACCAGCAAGCTGCCGATCGAACCTTCAAAGCAATTTCCGACCGAAACCCCCAAATCACAAGAACCTTCATCAATTCCCTTCTGCGACATGACATTTCCAAACTCAGAAATGCTGGCCTCAGACGCCTTGCCCAAAACATCGATGAGTTAAATCTCTCGCCCGTTGATCTTAGCGTTATGCTGAGTGTCACGACCGTCTTAGAGTTTGACCCCGATCGAACAAACGATCTAGTTAACTTACTCGGATCTCGCGTCGCCCAGTCGAAAGATATCGAAATGACATCCCTAGTTGCCATGGGCGATTTCTTCCTTTCCAAGAAAGCAACAGCACAGGCAGCTCAATGCTATAAGTTGATCGTAGAAAAGGAACCTAAAAACCCAGCAGCACTGAACAACCTCGCAAACATCTTGATCGAAATCTCACCAGACAATGCGAAAGAGTCCCTCGATTACATCAACCAAGCTGTCGAACTGCTTCCAGATAACTCTGTACTGCTGGACACCAAAGGAACTGTCCTGATTTTGCTTAAACGCTACGAAGAAGCAGCCCAAGCCTTGAGTGTCGCCACCAGAAAGGGTGGCGACCCCCGATCAGCCCTCCACTGGTACATGGCTCTCGTGGGAGCTGGCAAGACCGAGGAAGCAGAGAAAGTAAAGCCCATGATCGATCGAAAAACTCTGCGCGATGTTTATCTGCTTCCAGAAGATAAAGCGGCCCTAGAGAAACTCTAAGCTCCGAACTTGCCCAAGCGTCCCGCATTGGCCAATGCTAAGGTCATCAAGTACTGAGCTTCGAAGTGCCCGAGTCCACCGCTGATGCACGTCGTTTCGTTAAACGTACGATGCGGGTCGGGCCGACAGCAATCCGATACCAAAAGCGTCGGCACCGGATGCCAAGAATGGCTCTTGAGATAACTCGGTGTACTGTGGTCTCCAGTGACGATCATCACGCTAGGCCCAAGCTTCTGGATCTCCGGAAGTACCGAATCAAGCTCCTCGATTCTTGATACCTTCTCAGCAAAGTTGCCATCCTCACCGGTGCTGTCGGTGTACTTGAAGTGAATGAAAAAGAAATCATAGCGATCCCAATTGGCTCTAAGTTCATCGATCTGTTCTGCGAGGGTCTGGGCCTTGCCGACAATATCCATCCCCACCAATCGGGCTAGTCCTTTGTACATCGGATACACTGCGATCGCCGCTGCCCGCAAACCGTAAACCTCTCGGTAACTTGGCAACTGAGGCTTTGCCGCAAAACCTCGCATCGTGTGAAAATTCGCCTTTGGATGTCCAGCCAAAATCGCCTTAGCCTGCCTTAAAAACTCCTTAGCCACCTCCGCCGTTTTCTTGCTCTCTTCGTTCTGAGCCACAGGATCCAATGCCTTCACACCAGTCCTTTGCGGATCGGTATCGGCGACGTTGCCACCCAAGCCCTTGCCTCGGAAGACCACCACGAATCGATGCTCCTTGACCGGCTCTACAAAAATCTCGATCC
>JBJSXX010000090.1:0-2542 GCA_046086605.1 Pirellula sp.
GCAAAAAAGCGTCGCGAACCCCGCGACGCTTTTTTTATTGTTGCGCGGTTGTCCTCAACCGTGCGCCTACGGCTAACAAAATTAACCCTCTGTCGAAGTCAAAATTCGAGGGGGAGTGTATGCGTCAGGGAACCATCCGATCACATAAGTGTTTCGGCCGTCGATCACCGTCACCTGAGTCTCGGCCGTTTGCCTACCGATCATGCCAGAGCTCTCGGGCAAGAGTCTAATGGCATGACTGCCTGCGGGCACTTCGATGCGCAGCACCTGAATATTTCTCGGCAGCAAGCCCCAACAGCGTGTATCGGCGTTTTCGAGGGCTTCCCAAGCGACCCCGGCAGCATCGAACCCAAGGGATGCTAGGCTATTGGCCGACGTTTGGTGCTTGACTGCTACAACCGTCGCCTTCTTTATCACGCGTCGCGCTACGGCCCGTGCGATGAGTTCATTGCGAGCCGCTTGCGAAGTCTCTATTGCCAAGCGATCGATATCTGCAATCGAGACCGTTGAACCGACTCCTTGGCGATTGACAGCCACTCGGACGCTTTGGATGTCTGAGTCCGGAACAACCACCCTGGGCACTGTGATCGGAGCGATTGTCGGAGGGAGTTTATAAGGTCCTACGGCTGAAATGATTCGATCGGCGATGAGCAAAGCATCGCTGGTGGGTTGCTCGACCGATTCGACTTTATAAGGTCCCCGGCCGACCATTGCAAAAACATAGATCACTCCGCAACCGGGTTGGGAATGGACACCTTGGGTGACCCGCTCGATGTCCCAGCGAATCGTATCGCAGTTCGGTAGCAACTGGGCGACTTGGTTGTAGCTTCGCAACGCGTCATCGTAATCGATATGCGTTTGCTCGCGCAACATGCCACGCAAGTAAAAACCGATCGGGAGTCCACTGAACTTATTGGATTGATCATCGATAGGTTTATCCCCCCAAAGACGCTGCATCACCGCATCGTGTTTGTCTTGGATTTGCAACGTGTAGCTTTCGGCATCGACCCCATCATGCATCAGGCTCGCTAGGGCTAGGTAGACCCGAATCAGGATCTTTTCGTAGTCTTCACCGGCATAGGATCGAGCCGTATCGTCCGACCACATCGAGATAGTTTTTTCGCTGATCGATTCTTGTTCAAGGTGATCGAATCGGTCGCGTACGTCTTTGAGCCTTTTTTGGGCTTCTTGGCTACGGCCTTCGAGCAGATCGACGATGGCAAGATCCAGGTTCGTTACGTCTCGATCACGCCGATGGCTTTTGTGGATTTTTTCCAAGCGATCTCGACAAGCATCGAGCTGGCCTTCGTAGAAAAGCGATCGCGACAGCGAAATCCTTTTGGCATGCGTCGAGCAGCCAGTGCCTGCAAGGAGGCAAACGAAAAGACAGAGGAAAGCACCGATTCTCTGCGGTGTCATTTCAGTGGATTGTAATTCCAGACGCCGCCTAAGGGAGTTTTATGGTAACCTTTGCGGATCTCAGCCGATTCTTTGGAATATTCGCCAGAATGGACATTGGTCAGTTCGAGCGTCAGGAGGTAATCGCGTTGTTTGGAAGTGTTGCGCTCGGTGGTACCGCTGGTAAGTTTCGCGTAGAGCAGATAATCGATCGGGGCACCTTGGCGTTGGAGCACGGAGGTAAAGAGTACCATGTTGTCTGGAACCATGAGTGAGTCCGGACGCAGACGAGTTTCGTGCAAAGCCGCGTCGACCATACGGCGGCTGATGGGCCTAAAAACATCGGATTCAAGGATTTTGCTATCAATTTGTTCGTAGAGTTGGTCTTTGAAGTCCCCGATATCTTCGGACATTTTGTTTTCGACGCAGACAAAGCAGATGGTTTTCTTTTGGGGGGAGCCATCGGGTCCGACGTAGCACTGCTCTTGCTGCCGGGAAAGGAGTTTCGCGACCGACTCATCGACCAGCGGATGGAAAACTTCCGAGCCCGCTTCGTGGCTACCGACAAGATCTTTGTCGGTAGGTTTAAGGAGTTGTCCGTAGGAGTATCCGCGGCAGCCTGCGGCCAGGGGTCCGACCGAAAGTAAGCCAAAAATCCACGCACGTCGGCTCCAGGGTTGGGGTCCCTCTTGGGCATTATCAGGCAAATGATCTGAGGCTGGCATGGTTAAGGTGAACCTCATCGATAGGACACAGAAACGGAGTGTAGCGATTCTTCAAAAATTCCGCTGCCAGCACAATAGGAACTTTTCTTATCCGATCTGACCCAACGCCACGGTTGCGAGGCACCCGTAGAATCCAGCCAACGATTTGCTAGCTAACCTTCATCCAAAAACGCGGGGGCTCTCACCGAGTTATAGTTAGGAACGATCTTACTGCAGAATTTATCCAAGTTTGTTGGCTAAGTCTGAGATTGGGCTTCAAGCACCGCATGGACATAAAGAGCGACTTGACCGGGCGTCACCCCAGCGCGGTTGGCAATCACGGATGCAACCCTTTCAAAATCTTCGCCTCCTTCGAGACGAGTGAACAGATCCGATGCATGAGCATTTAGTTTCTCGACTGCAGCTTGGGTTAACTCGGG
>JBJSXX010000091.1:0-4243 GCA_046086605.1 Pirellula sp.
GTTAGCTGCCCGACCAACGATGTTCCATCGAGTGGGGGGGAAGCGGTATTGGCTGGGTTGCCTCCATACAAAGGATTGGATCGAGTGTTATTACTGAAGTTCAACTGATCCCAGCTATTCCAGAATGTTTGTTGCTCGACATAGGGCATCAATTGATGCATCAGAGCAAATCGTCGGCCCTGGGTCGGAGTTCCCCACTCTGGGTGCCCCCAACCTGTTCCGTCGGATCGAAGCATTCCGTAGGGAAGTCTTCGGAAAGCTCCCTCGAATGCATGGTTCGCCAATCCCCACTGCTTGAGGTTATTCGAACATTGCATCCGACGGGCCGCTTCCCGAGCGGCCTGAACCGCCGGCAACAAAAGCCCTACTAAAACTCCGATGATCGCGATGACCACCAGCAATTCCACGAGAGTAAATCCACTCGACACCCGCCTTTTCATATCTGCACCTTCATAACAAATAATAAAGAAGAGGAATTAGAAGAACTGTTTTTTAGACTACTACCAACTCCGTTGCAATTCAAGCCCGATTGCAGATACGAAATTCTTCTATTTTTCTCTCTTTTGAAATAAGCTAGGGCGAAGGTGAAAACCATGCAAAATCCATGGGATATCAACGTCAAATCCAATAAAAAAACTCCCGGGCGTTGGTTTTCGCGTCGCCCAAGGACGCCCGAGAGTCCCATCACACTGAAAGCTCTTGCGGCTGTTTAAAGCTGGGAGGAGCTTTGTAGCGAGCGATCAGCGAAATAGTTTTTTGAAAACCCACATGCTCTTGGTCGGCTGAGTGGTCCGCTGACCATTGCCAGTGGCTTGATCAATTTCGGACATGATCCTGTATCATCACATTGCAAAAGGTTAGTGCGGCCATTGCATTGGTTCCTTTGAGCAACCGATCCTGGCTCCAATCGATCTCCTTGATATAAGTGATCTTGGTGGCTGAAGTTGGCTCGGTCAATTCGAGCGTTAAAGTGTTTCCAGATACCCTTCCTGCGGCAATCTTTGCCCTGATACCATCGAGGTAGAATTCACGTTTAAGCTTGTCGTTCCATTCGATCGGCTGATCAAACACCAGCTCGATTCGATCGCGAGCAGGAGCAAAGGAAGCAGAGATTAGGTTCGGTGCGGTAAGTGAGTCGTTCGTAGTCTTGCCATAGAAATCACGCTCGATTAACCGCTGGGCCATTTGTGCAAATTTGCTCCAACCTTCCAAGGGGAAATGGCAACCTCCTTCGGGCTCGACACCCAGCGTCGAAAGAATACTCATGTTGGAAAATAGATTCGGTAGTTGCCGCTGTTTCTCTCGGAGCATGTCGCCTGAACCATTGCGGCCACCCATCGCACAAGAGTTCGGCCAAATCTGAAACACATAGTAATGCTCGACGTTCGGGAAGTCCTGTTTCCATCCCGCAGCCATCTCGATGAAATACTCGTGGTAAGTCTCCCAACCAAAGCCACCCGTTGGGCCGTCGGCTCCTTGATCGTTTTCTCCTTGGTGCCACAAGATGGCTCGGATCCCATGCGTTAGCTTGGCTTCCCGAATTCGCCACAGCATACGACCGTAGATGCTCGATAGATCGGTCGGATTCATCGCGTTGCGTTGATGCTGATCGATCCGAGTCCCGCCGACAGCGGCATTGATCATGAAGATCGGTACTTTCTGGCTTTCCACAAGACGTTTGGCAAGCTCCATGCCCCACCATCCGAGCTCGGCTCGTTGACCGTTTTGAGCTTTCCAAACCGGGAGTACCCAAAGGTTGCCTTCGTTATCCTTCGGGTTCTGGGATGGATTTGCGTAACTGCGGATCCAAGTGTTGGTTTCTGGTGGCGATTTTTCAGGCGTGTCGGTCGCAAGAGCATTCGACTGGCCATCGATCAAATAGGCGTCCCCGCAAACGATATCATCGACGGTATCGATCACTTGATCTTTGTCGATACCGAACTCAATGCGGTATTTGATCAATCCGGCCTTGAGCTTCACCGATACCGAATACCTTTTGTCCGCATCGAGCTTGCTAGTCGCCCTATCGATCAGACGGTCATCGGCATAGAGTTTCAAAAACACTTCTTGAGTGCTCGAGGCAAGATCGCTATCGAGTTGTCCGTTGTAGTACAAAGTACCCTCGTTGCGGTCATCGCGAGCATAGAATTGACCTTGCTGAGGTTTCTCGTTCGTATCGGGTGTGCGTGAGACCCAAGCGTCCTTGGGTGGTTCTTTCACTTCGATCGCTATCGATTGCTTGGAGATCGAACCACCGTTGCTAATCGAAGCGGTGACATGGAGTGTTCCGCTTTGCTGAGATCGTTTGAGAATCAGTTTTGTCGAGTTGGATTCTTTGATGATTGCAAACGGGGTAGTTTGCCAGGAGATATCTAATGGCTCAGCATTTGCAGACTTCATTGCATCGAGGTTGCTGATTTCTGCAGTCACTTCGATTCGATCGCGACCGTTCCAATCGGTCGGGGCTTTGAGGGTGAAAATCGGTTCAGGGATCTTTTCCTTGATCGAGATCTCGATGTTTCCAGTTCGAACACCGTCGGGGTAGATGGCCTTGCATTGCAAGCTGACGTCGGTGTCTTGGGAGACTCTTCCGGCATCAAAGTCGTAGGAGAATCGATCGACTGCAACGATCGATTCCTGTTGGTCGCGATTGAGGACCCAATAGATTTTTCTTGCACCGAGTGCTTTGACAGTGAAAGTCTTTTTGGAGCCTTCGTCGACGGAGGCTTTTTCCTGAGAGACCGAGAACTCATTGCCTGGCTGGACGACCAGTCCGCAGAGAGTTTGCATTTCTTTTTGATTTTCATATTGGAGTCTAGCCCAGTTGGCTGAGCGAACGGTGCTAGAGAGTCGAACTTCGTCGACGTCACCGACATAGTCAAAGTGGTTGTACCATCCACCGATATAGAACCGTGCGGGAGATTTGATCGCAAGCGGTGCGTTGGGGGTTTCAGAAGAGTTGCTTAGTTCGCCGTTAACGTATATTCGCGAATTGCCTTTTTCGTAGGTGTGCAGGATATGAGTCCATTGATTCAGAGGGATTCGTCCAAGGCTAGAAACGTTGGCACCTGAGAAGTAGCATTCCATTTCGACATGAGGTGGGCTTTTGAAATGCATAATTACTTTTCCTTGAGCGTGTTCGTTTCCCCAACCGAGCACTCTTCCGTTTGGTTTTTCTGGACGGATCCAAGCTTCGGTTGAATGGGAGGCCGATCCGATAGGTAGCCCCTCGATTTGTTCACCGGCTGAGATACCTTGTCCGTTCTCAAGATGTCGTCCTGGGCCGATGCGACCTTCTGATTCGGTGGTCTTGTTGTCTTTTATGCTTACTAGACCGACTTGGTCAGTGAGGCTTGCGTCTAGATGAAGAACGCTTAGGTAGTGGTTGGAGGAATTGAAAACGGCAGAGCCGTTAGACTCGCTTTTGGCGTTGGGGTTACCCCAACGGATTTTGATTTCTTGTTGTTGGTTACCTTGGATTTTTGGGACTCGAACCCAGATGCTTGCATTCCCTTTGGAGGCATCCCAGTGTTCGATTTGATAAGGGAGGTTTAAGCCATTGGAAACGAAGCGAACATCGTGACCTTGGGGGTGGGCCGTCGAGAAGTCGAAGAAGTCGCTATGGAGAAGGACAAGGGCAGGGAAGTTTTCTTCGGAGGAAGCTTCTGGGAGGTTAGCGCCATCGGGGGTGGTGATCAGGAAGAATGAACTTTGGTGAGTCCATGGCGATTCTTGAGCGGGGGACGGGTTGGAATTCCACTGGACAACGAGAATGGCCAGAAGAGCCAAGAGAGTAGATTGGGAGCGGATTTGGCGGATGCAGGTGGGTTCGTTCGGGGGATTCATCGAGTTTTTCCTAAAAACCCCCCTGGAGCGGCGGATGTTTATTTCCAGTGGGGTCGCGAGTCGATTATCTTGTTAGCGGCGGAGAGGGGATTAGATCTCTCTGCCGTCCCGCCAACAACACCCCCCGTCGTTTACCAGGTAGCTAAAGGGCGACCATGGAGCGAATAAAGATTACCGAATTGCGAAATTCGGAATTGCCCGCCTTACGAGTTGCTAGCTTTTTAGCCACTGCAGCGTCCAACTTGGGGTCTGTCCCCACCGCGAATCGTTTTGCTAGCAAATCCCAGTGGCTAGAGCACAGGTGCCTGGCACCTGGCGCAGCAGGGTCTGTCCCCACCGCGAATCGTTTTGCTAGCAAATCCCATTTGCTAGAGCACAGGTGCCTGGCACCTGGCGC
>JBJSXX010000092.1:0-12823 GCA_046086605.1 Pirellula sp.
GCCAAGGCGGCTTGATTCAATCCGAGAGTTTGATTAATTTCCAACACATGCAACCTGTGTGGCTTAAATTCGTTTTGATCTTCTTAGTGACGCTCCAGCAGACCGTCAGTGGAGTTTCGTGCTGCTGTTTGACTTCAGGATGCCTTGTACCAAGTTACGAAAACAACGCGACGCAAGCCGCAACGACGCAGAGAACCAAGCCCTTTTGCAACAAGTGCAAAGCCAAGACTCCATCGGCCAAGTCCGTGCAACGCGAACAACAAAGTTGTACTAGACTTAGCGCCGATCCATGCAAATGCAAAGCTTCAGTCCAATGCATCGCGACCGAGGCGAAAACGGGCCCAGTTGAACCGTCGAAGTCAAGAAAGTTTACCTCTGTGGATGTCATTGTTATCGACATCATTTGCCAGCCTGACGAGCTACTCGCACGCATCTCTTTAACGACCTATCGATTGGCAGGTCTCTTCGCGCCTGTGCCTGCGCCCAAGACGACCCTCGCTAGGTTGTCTGTCTTGAACTCTTGGGTGATCTGAGCTGATTCTCTTTCATTGAGAATCTCGTCTGGTGGGTTTCTTTGATCCTGGATTTCGCATTGCTTCATAACCGGACGGCTCGCGCCGTACCGCTTTTAACTCAACACTATTAGCTCCCAAGTCGCGATCAATACTCACAAACAATCCTATATTCATTACTTGTTACGTCCCTAGCTAGGAGGCTTATGATGATACCTACCAAATACCTTCGACCACTCGCTGTTAGTACTCTTGTATGCCTTGGCTTGATATCGGGTTGCGATCAAAAATCGGACTCAGCCAAGTCGTCCCTATCGAAAGCCGATGCTACAAAGCATGATCATGATCAAGAACACGAACATGAGCATCCACCAGGGGCTCACGGCGGAACGATCGTGCCCCTGGGTGCAGACAGTTATCATGCCGAAGCCCTATTAGAGGCAGATGGAACACTCAGGCTCTTTATGCTCGGCAAAGATGAATCTCGGATCCACGAGATTCAGGTGCAAACGATCAAGGCGTTTGCCAAAAACCCGGATTCCGTCGAAATGAAAAATATCGAGCTAAACGCTGAGCCGCAAACCGGAGATAGCGAAGGGAAAACTTCGCAATTCGTCTCGAAAATCCCAGAGGAATTGCTCGGCAAGTCCCTTCGAGTAACGATCCCAAATATCGCCATCTCCGGGGAACGCTTCCGCATCGCATTTGAGCTCAAAGCCCATGACGATCATCAATCGATGGGCAAGCAAGCTCAAGCCGGTGAAGAAGAGAGTCTCTACTTGACCCCTGGTGGCAAATACACCGCGGCCGATATCGAGGCCAACGGTAAGACGATCCCTTCGATCAAGTTCAAGGGGATCCGTTCGAACCACGACGATAAACCGATGCCTGGGGACAAGATCTGTCCGATCTCGAAAACCAAGGCCAATGAGCAATTCGTTTGGGTCATCGACGGCAAAGCCTACACATTCTGCTGCCCTCCATGCATCGATGAATTTGTCAGATCTGCCAAAGAACAACCCGACTCGCTACAAGCACCCGAGTCCTACATCAAGGAGTAATGCGAATGCTCGGCAATTCATCACTGCTTGCCGCTCGGCTTGCGACCCTCCTATGCTTGTACGTTGGATCTGTTAGCTATGGACTGATCCAAGCGCACGAGGGACACAAGCCTCTGCCTACCAAGGGTGTGGAGGTCGATGCAACGTCCGGAACGCTAGTCCTTAGCGCCTCGGCTCGCGATGCAATCGACGTCAAGACCGAAGAGGTTTTACAAGGCCCCCTGGCGAGTCACTTAAACGCTTTTGGAATATTGGATGTGCCTTGGAACAACCACGCGCTGGTCGGGCCGCTTATGGAAGGCCGGGTCGAGTCGGTCCATGTTGTTGCTGGAGATCAAGTCCAAGCGGGCCAAGTCATCGCTCAGATCGCCTCTCCGCTTATCGAGCAGATGCAAAAGGAGATCCGCGATTTGGTTGCCGGAGTCGACCTCGATCAGCAACTCTTGCAAGGTGCACAAGAAGCAAGCAAAAATGGTGCGATTCCTGCGGCCAGAATTTTAGAACTTCAGACTTCCTTGTTTCAAAACCAAACCGCTTTGAAAATTGCCAAGACCAAATGGCTAGGCCTTGGCCTGGACCTCTCAAGCCTGGAACGCATTCTGGCCAAGCCGACTGTCTATCAGTCTGTACGACTCGGACTCATAGCCCCCATTTCAGGTACGGTTCTGCACAATGATCTGACGGTAGGCAAAGTAGTCAATCCCAAGGAACATGTTTTAGAGATCATCGATTTGTCGACGCTGTGGCTGCGGATCGAAGTCCTTGAACAGGATGTTTCGAAAGTTAGCCAAGGGGATCCGGTCGAGTTCTTTCCGACAAGTGCTCCAGGCGGATCGATTACCGGAACCATACGAGTCATTGAAAAAGTTCTCGATCCTCGTACCCATGTTGCGACAGCTTGGGTCGATCTCCAGAACGATCATTCGAATACAGATGAGTTATTGCCCGGGATGACTGGTCGAGTCCGAATTGGAAAAACCTCTGCATCGCCAAAGTTGCAAGTCCCAAACACGGCAGTCATTCGAGATGGTGCCGAGCGCTTTGTACTTGTAGAACAGGAACGCACCGCGAAAGCCTCTTTGTTTCGCAAGATCCCAGTCGCTATCGGAGTCCTCGGCAATCGATACGCAGAGGTCACCCGAGGTGAATTGGTTCCCGGTGATCGCGTATTGACGCAAGGTAGCCGACAACTCGGGCACTTATTCTCCCAAGGGGTTCTACGACTCAGCACCGAAGCCATGCAAGATATTGGCCTCAAGACCGCAGTGACGCAAATCGGGAGTGTTTCAAGGATCGTATTCATCGACGGTATCGTCAGTTTGCCTCCGTCGAAATTGGCTCGAGTATCACCCCAGCTCTCGGGCAGGATTCATCAGGTCCTCGTCGATCGAGGGGCATCGGTCCGCAACGGCGAACCCCTAGCACTGGTATCGAGCATCGAATTCCAAGACTTGCAACTGCGAGCGATTCAAGCCAATCTTGGACTACGATTCCGCGAGTCCGTTTTGGAGAATATTCGCCAAGCTGGTTCCAGTGTTCCTTCTCGGCAAAAATTAGAGGCACAGAACCAACTGGTTGAAGCAAAAAATCAGTATGACAATGCGATCCATCAGTTAAAGCTACTTGGGATCCAAGATCAGCAGATCGAATCGATCATCCAATCGCAACAGGTCATGCAGTACTACCCCGTGATCGCTCCGATCGACGGGGTCATTGTCGGATTCAACAAAGCGATCGGACATACAGTATCAGCCGACGAGGAATTATTTGAATTGCATGAACCCTCTGCACGACTCGTCGAGGCTTATATCTCCGAGAAAGATGCTCGCACGATCCGTCCAGGCCAAGCGCTACGATGCCAAAGCGTCGCTCTGGAAGGTCGCAGTTTCCCTGGCACGATTCTTTCGAGTGGAAAATCATTGAGCAACCGAGGACAGACCCTATCGGTCTGGGCTCAGGTCAACTTCGAACCCGAGGCGGTGGTCTTTCACAATATGCTTTGTAGACTTGCCATTGAAGTCCCCGAATCGGCGACAGACGCCGACAGACCTGCAAACCTTCACGAAAGCAACCCCTTAGTTCCCCTATCGAGCATCTTGCAAGAAGGGAGTCAATCGTACTTATTTGTCGCGTTGACCGATGGAACCTTCGAGCGTCGCCGAGTCACACTCGGTCCACGCGACGATCGCCAAGTAACTGTTGTCATGGGACTTAGTCCCCAAGAGACGGTGGTGATCGAAGGTGTCGCGGCGCTGCAGACCGGATATGCGGCAGTCCAATAAAGGGTCTGGTATGTTTGACCGAATCATTCGTTTTTCGCTGGACCATCGCCCGATGGTTCTCTTTCTTGCGTTGGCCTGCCTTTGTGCTGGGTTATGGGAACTCACACGGATCCCCGTCGATGTGTTCCCGGATTTGAATCGTCCCACCGTGACGATCATGACCGAGGCCCCAGGTTTAGCGCCCGAAGAAGTTGAGATGCTCGTGACGCGCCCGCTGGAGTATTCCTTTAACGGACTCACGGGGGTCGAGCGTGTCCGATCGGCTTCGGCTATTGGACTTTCCATCGTCTGGGTCGAGTTCGGTTGGGGTACGGACATCTATCGCGATCGTCAGATCGTTCAGGAAAAGCTTTCGACGGCTCGGGATCAAATCGTCGCTGGCAATCCGACCATGGCTCCAATCTCTTCGATCATGGGAGAGATTTTGCTTTTGGGGATCCGTCCTGCACTTGCTCAAGATGAGCAAAACGCCCAACTCCAAATGGCCATGCGGACCTTTGGTGAATTCACCCTTCGAAACCGCTTGAGGGGGATTCAAGGCGTCGCGCAGGTGACGGTCATGGGGGGAATGCTCAAGCAATATCAGGTCGTGACTTCACCAGAGAGACTGGCTTCCCAAAACATCACCTTGGCGCAATTGACCGAAGCGATCCAGAAAGCCAACGTGCTTGCAGGTGGCGGATTGATGGTTCGGGATACCGAAGAGTCGATCTTGCGCATCAGCGGACAGTCCTTATCGCTCGAAGATCTCCAAAACACACCGGTCCTGTGGCGCGAGCAACGGCCGGTGTTGGTTCGAGAGGTGGCCGATGTGCAGTTTGGTGGACCTGTTCGCAGGGGAGATGGAGGTGCAAGTGTCCGAGACCTTCAGGATGGCAATATCCAAGGAGGACAAGGAGTGATTCTTGCGATTCAGAAGCAACCAGGGGTCGACACGATCAAACTTGATCAACAAATCCAAAGGGCTTTGGACTCGATTGAAAAAGAACTCCCGCCGGAAATGATTCTCGAAAGACGCTTGTTCCAGCAATCGAGTTTTATCCATGCAGCCGTCGAGAACGTTGCCGAGGCGGTTCAGGATGGAGCTTTGTGGGTGGTTTTCATCCTATTTATCTTTCTATGGAATTTCCGAGTCAGCGTCTGTTCGCTCATCGCGATGCCTCTTTCGATCCTGATGACCTTCCTGGTCTTTCGAGCCATGGGCGCGACGATCAATACCATGACTCTAGGCGGGATCGCTGTTGCGATCGGTGATCTGGTCGATGATTCCATCGTGGATGTTGAAAACATTTTTCGAAGACTCAAAGAGAACCGCCAGTTACCGATCGATGTGCAACGATCTAGCTTGGAGGTTGTCTATGAGGCATCTCGAGAAGTTCGCGGTTCGATCGTCTATGCAACGATGATTGTGGTGCTGGTTGTTGTACCACTTTTTGGACTCACAGGACTCGAAGGGCGAATGTTCGCACCGCTGGGTGTTTCCTACATCGTGTCGCTCCTGTGCTCCTTGCTGGTTTCCCTGACGGTCACCCCGGTGATCGCTTCGTACTTGCTACCGAGTGCAGGATTTCTTTCGGTCAAGGAGGATGCCTGGATAGTCCGAATGCTCAAGTCCTTGGTTGGCCGCATATTGACATGGACGCTCAACCATACAAGCCTAGTTTTTGCGACAACAGCCCTAGGCGTAATCCTCTCTGTTTTCTCGGTGGCTTGGATGGGAGGCTCTTTCCTTCCTGAGTTCAACGAAGGGAGCTACACAGTCAACTTGCAATGTTCGCCAGGAACGAGCCTTCAAGAGAGTATTCGCGTCGCGCAGCGTTGCGAGCAGATGCTCATGGAGATACCCGAGGTAGTCTCGATATCCCGTCGAACAGGACGCGCAGAACTGGACGAACATGCCGAAGGTGTTCATTCCTCGGAGATCGATATCCAAACACGAAACGCAAGAATCCCCAAACCGGGTCTTGCTTGGGCTGTTTTCAGAAGAGTGCCGGGCTTGCAGCAGTTTGGATACGAACATCAGGCGCAAGCGACGCACAAAATGATCGAAGAGATTCGTGAGCGTGTTACGAATATTCCGGGAGTGCAAATCAATATCGGTCAACCGATTTCGCACAGACTCGATCACATCATGACTGGCGTACGAGCTCAGATTGCCCTCAAGGCGTTCGGAGAGGACTTACGGCAACTCCGGGAAATCAGCCACGATCTGATCGACGCGATCAGCGACATACCGGGTGTTGTGGATTTGCAAGCCGAACCGCAAGTCGAGGTTTCGCAGATCCGGTTGCAGATCAAGCGAGAAGAAGCCGCAAGGCATGGACTCACACCGGGCGATCTGGCCGAACTGCTTCAAACGGCTTACAAAGGCCGAGTCGTCTCCCAAGTGATCGACGGGCCGCAGTACCATGACCTGGTCGTATGGTACGACCAGGAGTCCAGAAGTTCCCCGGAACGAATCCAATCGACGATCATCGATACCCCTTCGGGCAGACGTGTGACTTTGGGACAAGTGGCAGAGGTGATCGACACGACTGGCCCCAATACAATCCATCGGGAAGACACCCAACGCCGAATCGTCGTCCAATGCAACGTTCAGGATCGGGATTTGGCAAGTGTCGTCAGGGACATCGGCATGCGTGTGCGTCCTATCGAAGAGCGTTTAGAAAGGCTCGATGGCAACTATTACTTGGAGATTGGTGGGCAGTTCGAAGCTCAGCAGCAAGCAAACCGTCGATTGCTTCTTTTCGGAAGCATGGCACTTATCGCGATATTGCTTCTACTGGTCCAGTGTCTAAAGTCATGGTCGGCAGCCTTTCAAATACTCATCAATGTCCCGCTAGCGGCCGTTGGTGCTGTAGCCATGCTGCTGGTGTTCGAACGGCCCGAACCATCAGTACTGGCCGGTGTGCCCTGGTGGGCTTGGCCTAAAGTCTGGGTCGAATCGATCACACTATCGGTAGCCCATTGGGTGGGCTTTATCACACTGGTAGGAATCGTCAGTCGCAACGGAATTTTAATGATTTCCCACTACCAGCATTTGATGGAGCACGAAGGAGAGTCGTTCAGCAAAAAGATGATCATCCGAGGAAGCTTAGAGCGACTCACTCCGGTAATGATGACTGCATGCACCAGTTTTGTGGGACTCTTGCCCTTGCTCTTGGGTGCTGGTCAGACCGGTAAAGAGATTTTGCATCCCCTATCCGTGGTGGTCTTTGGCGGGATGCTATCGACGACTATTTTGGATCAATTGGTAACGCCGGCCTTGTACTGGCGCTTCGGCCCACGTAACTTGGGGGGAGCCGATCGGACGGATCGGACAAGTACGAATTAACAACGATGATGATTGATTACCCGTGCCTATAGTTGCCTGCTCCAGTTGCAAAGCCAAACTCAACGCTCCCGATTCTGCTCTTGGCAAGAAGGTCAAATGCCGTTGTGGGGCACTAGTCGATGTCCCCCCTGGATCGGCCCCTGCTGCCAATGCTCAGCCAGCAAAAGCACAGCCAGCAAAAGCACAGTCGCCAAATGTTCAGGCCAAGCCTTCAGGGCCTAGCAATACGATGGGGCAATTGCTCGATCAACTCACAGCCAGCGATTTTTCGCGAGCCGAGAAAAAGGTCGAAAGCACCGGGCCTTCGCAAAACCAAAGGGACGCTAAAGCGTTAGATGCCTTCAAAGCCCCAAACACCAAGTCTGGTAAACGAGGTGGATTCAACGATGGCATGTCCGGTCCTGCCAGTTCTGGCATGGAGGACTTAAGTGCAATTGCGATACTCTATTTTGTATTCGCTGGACTACACTTCGTGGGGATGATCGCTTGGATCGTATTGGCTGTTATGGGATCTGGAACACTGGTTGTCGACAAGATCCCGTTCATGGTGATTGCGTCTTTACCAACGATCGTGTTCGATGTCATGGCTGGGATTGGCCTTTTAAAGCGAAAAGCATGGGGATGGTGGCTTGCTAGCTTAGGTATCGGCTGGGTTGCCGGTGTGACTATGCCCTCGTACCGTTTGACGATTCGAGTCGTCATTGACCTTATTCGCGGAAAAATCGAAGTTGGTGAAGTCTGGCCGCTCTTAGTGCTCTTGGGTGTCGCTTTAGCGATTTTTATTGGTGCGATGGTGCTTTTGAGCAAGATGATTCAACCGAAGATGATGAAGAAATACGATGTTCAGGTCAATCAAATCCTAGCTTGGATTGTTTGCATCCTCGGAGGTGTCCTTATCGGCGTAGCCTACATTGTCTTCCTATACGTATTTGCCTTGGGCACGATCGCATTGACAACACCTAGTTGAGTTTGCGTGAGTCCATGCCGCGAAGGTGTGCATCGACACAATCGGGCATGTGTTGCAAGTGATAACCACCTTCTAAAAGCGAAACGAGGCGACCTTTGCAGTGCTCGTTGGCTAAGTCAGCGATCCACTTGCCCGCTTCGAAAAAGTGCTCGGATTCCAGAGTCAGTCCACCGACGGGATCGGCGATGTGGGCATCAAATCCAGCGCTCAATAGAATCAAATCAGGTTTGATCTTTTGAGCGAGCTCTTGGGTTTTGGTAGCCAGTTGGTCGAGGAACGTCTTAGGGCCGGTGTCGGCAGCAACGGGAATGTTGACTTTGGTTCCCAAGGCAGCACCTGAACCGGTCTCATCTTTGCGCCCTGTTCCTGGATAAAAAGGGAAGCGATGGATCGAAACAAATCCTACGCTTGGATCCTCCCAAAACGATGCTTGGGTGCCATTTCCATGGTGCACATCCCAGTCGACGATCAAGACGCTTTTGCAACCGAGGGATCTTGCATGGTGGGCCGCGATCGAAATGTTGTTGAGCAGACAAAAACCCATAGGAGCGTCCTTTAGAGCATGATGCCCAGGGGGACGAATTGCGCAGAAGGCTTGAGTCTCTTCGCCATTGCAAACACGCCTAACGGCATCGCAAGCTGCACCGGCGGCCAAGGTAGCAGCGTCCCAAGATCCGACCGACACGACCGTATCGGACTCGACTCTCCCTGCCCCTTGATCGCACCATCGGTGCAATTGTTCGATGTATTCCGGCGTATGATTTCGCTTGCACTGCTCGATCGTTGCAGCAAGCCAATTGGGTTTTGTGCATCGCTCGACCCAGCCATTTTTCGCGAGCATCGCATTGACTTTCGTAATGCGAGCCGCGCACTCAGGATGAGTCCCCGTATCGTGTTTTTCAAAAATTGGGCTGTGGTATAAAAGCATGATCAAAATCCGGTTGTTTGAACCGTTGCGCTGCCGATGGTTGATCGAAGCGGTTCGCGGTAAATTGCAGACAAATGGACTGAATTGATACACTAGACGGCTTCGAGTACGAGTAGACCGTTAGCCTACATCCCTTGCGACCACACACCATCCAAATCCGCCCGAAAAGTTGCTATAATCCGTCTTAGATTGTAGCCCTCCGGGCGTCCCTCCGCATCCTCATGCAGTCCTGGCCAAGGAACTCTCCCCATGAAAAAACAACCTTATAGAACCGAGCCCGCTCGATCGACCTTTGCACGCCGGGGGACTCGAACCCTGGGTCTGTCGCTGAGCTTAGGAATTTTTCAAGCACTATCGAGTACGTGTTGGGCGAAAGAACCGATCGAGCCAACTCCGCTGGCCGAGTCGAAATATGCGATTAAGGATCTCGATGGTCATTTTCCATTCGCTGTTCCCGAGAGCAAAGAAGCTTGGGAAACACGTGCCGGGGAACTTCGCCAGCAAATGCTCGTATCGCTTGGGATGTATCCGATGCCTACACTCGCTGCGGTCATGCCCGTTGTGCACTCCCGCCGCGAATTGGATGGCTATGCAATCGAAAAGGTTTACTTTGAAAGCCTGCCGGGGCTGTACGTCACTGGGAGTCTCTATACGCCGACGAGCCCGTTGGCCGAAGGACAAAAACGCCCTGCCGTGCTCTGCCCCCATGGCCATTGGGCAAATGGACGCTTCTACTACACAGCCGATGGGGAAATGAAGCGTGAGTTGGCAACAGGTGCCGAGCGTTTCGAATCTGCAGCACGCAGTCCACTCCAAGCCCGTTGCGTTCAAATGGCTCGTATGGGAATTGTTGTGTTCCACTACGACATGATGGGCAATGCGGACAATCTACAAATCAGCGCCGAGCGGGTGCACGGTTTTGGGAACCCCAAGGTTTCCAACCCTGAGGTAGCTCCTGGTAAGTGGCTGCTCTACAGCACGACCGCCGAAGGAATGCTTCAGAACATCATGGGGATGCAGACGATCAACTCGATCCAGTCGCTCGAGTTCCTACTCCAGCGGCCCGATGTCGATCCCAAGAGAATCTCGATCACCGGAGCAAGTGGCGGCGGAACTCAAACCTTCATCGCCTCGGCCATCGAACCACGGTTCGCAGGCGCCTATCCTGTCGTGATGGTCAGTACTTCGATGCAAGGTGGCTGCACCTGTGAAAACGCCGTTGGCTTACGAGTCAATACCGGCAATGTGGAGCTCGCTGCGCTGACGGCACCCAGGCCATTAGGTGTCAATGCTGCCAACGACTGGACCAAGGATATGGCCAAGGACGGATTCCCTGAGTTAAAGAAACTCTACAGCCTCTACGGCGTGCCCGATGCAGTGAGTTTTCATAATGCAACCCACTTCGGACACAACTACAACCACGTTACCCGAGTACCGATGTACGGGTTCATGAACCGACTCTTTGGACTAGGACTCGAAGAGCCCATTCTCGAAAAGGACTTCCAAGTCCTCAAGGCTACCGACATGACCGTATGGGACGATCAGCATCCTAAGCCTCAAGGTGGAATCGAATTTGAAACCGGTCTGCTTGAACGTTGGGCCAAGGATGTTGCGGCCAAAGTCGAAGCTTCTCCAGAGATTCGGCAAACCGGTTGGAAGACGATCCTTCTGCCGGCAAACACCGTGGCCAAGTCTCTGAGCGTTACCGATGCAAAGACCGAAGGCGATGTGACGACCATCCGAGTCATCAACGCAGACGGGTCCAATGTCGGGGTTCTCAAAACCCGTGCTGCGTTAGGGACTCCAGGGCTAAAGATTCGATTGATGAGCGATCTGAAGACATCGGAGACTCCTAAAGCTGACGAAGTCCTGCTTGCAATCGACGACGCTTGGGGTGTGAACTTTGGAGCTTCGGAGCAATCGCTTGTTAAGAATCCTAGACCTGCGGCTTGCTACACCTACGGGTACAATCCGAGTTTATATTTGCGCAAACTCGCTGTATTGCTGGCACTCTTGGACGCTCCAAGCACCAAGAGTCTTGCTGGTGGCGTCTGGCAATCCGAAGGTGCATTAGGAACCATGATCGATGCGGCGGCGGTACTTCGGCCTCAGAGCATCAAAGTTCCCGAAGAGGCTTGCTCGTTTGATTTCGCGCAGATTGCATCGATCAAGGATGCGAACCTACTCCCAGGAGCCCTTCGTTTTGGCGACACCGCCGGGCTGCACAAAACGGCTAGAGAATTTGCCAAGCAACAATAAATAAGTCGACCAATGAAGCGATTCAAAGCATTTTGGAAGGAGACCGGTTGGTTATGGACGGTATTCTTCGTAGTGATCGTCGGACTCATGACGTTTGTCAGCCGGGTCTTCATGGCCGCTGTCCCATTGATCATGGTGATCTTCATCTACTTTGCGTTGGTGAGGTACGATGAAGATGGAAATTTCATCGGAGCCTAGTTCGGCGGATCGAATGCACCTTCGCTTGTGAGCATCCGAATCGTTGGCGATTCGGTTTCACCGAGGTTGCTCAAGGCTTCGTCGGGATCGGAGCCTTCGATTGCTGGTGATCTTTTTTGCACCAGCTTTCGAGTCGATGTTGCTATGCCTTGAGTGACAGCTTGCTGGGTGTTGATCGTTTGAGAGCTTCTCATGGAGACCACTGCGCTGGTCTTCATAAACTCCGAGCGAACCTCTGGTGGGATTTTCGTTAGACGCGAAGCGACCTGCTGAAGCCCTTGAGGATTGACGCGTGCGGTTTGTGAAATCTGCGACAGGAAACTTGCACACTCGATGAAATTCTGGTCAGCGGTCTTGGCCACCAATGGGCCGAGTGTTTTGACGATCAGGTCCGCACCTGCATTTTCAAGACGCATAAAAGCGTCCATCCAAGCGACCATGCCCGGTCGTCCGTCGGGAAGTTTCACCGGGCGGTTGTACAGGGCTACAACGCACTGGCCACGCAGAGATCGAGGCCAGAGATTTCCGTCGTAGTTGCCATCGCAATAGTAGATATGAAGCGAATCGCTACCGTAGACTAGATCGAGTTTGCACGTCGTACCTGCACCATCATTGCCGGCGAGTTGGTATTCGCCTGTCCTACTCAAAGTCACTTTGGTAATCCCCATCAGATCCCAAATATTGACAACCACTTCGGGATGGCGAACCAGAAAGCGATACATATCCGGATCGCTTTCAACGGTCTGTGCTGGCATCCGACGGAAGTAGCTCACATCCTCGACCACCGTTCGAATCCGCTGGCCTGCCTCAGGGGTCAACTGCTGCAGAGGCAGAGAGCGAATCGCAACGGACCGAGTTTCCCGGGAACTTGAACCCTCTTCGAATTCTTTGATGAGCTGCAATTGCTGCACGTGGCCTTGCTGGGCCAAGCAGTCGGCTACTCTAGAGAGCGAGCAAAAGACCACCCCCAGAGACATCACTAACGGTGCGTACCGTCGCCAAAGCTTCGAGAATTTCCCGACGTAGAGAATCGGTTGCATCGATAGTCCTAGTTCCGACATGCATCGGAACGCTTGGAGGATGGGTCATAGGGTGATGCCCCTGTTGCCCCATCCTTGAGAATCCCCCCCAAGGACTGTTGAAGTCCGCGCGCAGGCCATCACTTGTGGGATTCCATCGGCATCCGCTGAACAAAACCCTAGAAGATTTACCTATTTTCCGACTCAAGTGGTCCGCGTCGAGCCGCAGTAGCCTTCGGATCGCACCGAATTCCAGTACCTTT
>JBJSXX010000093.1:0-4652 GCA_046086605.1 Pirellula sp.
CGATGTGATCGACAACCCGATCGTTTTTGTCAAATACAAAGGCAAGCTCGATTTGGATTCGACCATCAAAGCAATCTCTCGTGCTGGATTCGAAGCACAAGAAGTTTCGAACTAACCGAAGGACTCTCTGGACTCGATAGATTCTAACCCCTCGATTCGGTCTATCCGGCCGAATCGTAGGTTCGATGTCCGCTTGCCGCTAGTTCCTACATTTGATCGGATTTCTTCGGACTCGAAGGGATGCCATTGACAGAACTAAAATTGAAAACGAACCGTTTTTAGAGATTGCTCGTCGCTCGGCTGTGGGATGAGATGCAATTCTCGATATACCATTCCGTTCGCGGCGATCGTTTGCCGGCAACCCTCGCGGAGGAACTCTCAAGGAGGAATTCGACATGGATCAAGTAGCCGATGCAATCGATCGACCGTTTGTCCACCTGCATTGCCACAGTCACTACAGCTTACTTGACGGTGCAGGAACGATCGATCGGTTGATCCAGCGAGCCAAGTCGCTTGGGATGAACTCCTTGGCTTTGACCGATCACGGCAACCTACACGGTGCTTTGGAGTTTTACAAAAAAGCCAAGGCTGCCGGGATCAACCCGATCATTGGCTACGAAGCTTACATCGCTCCGGGCAGTCGGTTCATTCGCGATGCCGATTCTGCAAAAGATGCAGCTTATCATTTGACCCTGCTGGCCAAAGACCGCGAAGGGTTTCGAAACCTCATTCGACTTGCCTCGCGAGCCCAACTCGAAGGTTTCTACTACAAACCCCGAATCGATAAAGAACTTCTCGAACAGTACAACGACGGGCTGATCTGTCTGAGTGGATGCGTTTCTAGCGAATTTTCACGACTAATTCTCCGCGGCACCGACACGGCAGGTTCGATTGAACAAGCACAAGACGTTGCGGCTTGGTTTTCAAAACTCTTCGGTGATCGATACTTCATCGAGATCATGAACAACGGGCTGCAGATCCAACGCGAACAACTTTTGGGCGCAGTCGATATCGCCAATCGTATGGGACTGCCCTTGGTCGCTACCAACGACGCCCACTACCCCGAGAGACAAGACGCCTTGGTCCAAGACGTCCTGATGTGCATCAGTACCGGCAAGTTTCGTACTGACTCGAACCGGATGAAGATGGACAACGATCAGTTTTATCTTCGATCCCCAGAGGAAATGTACGAAAGCTTTGCTGGCCTCGAGCACGCTGTGGCTCGCAGCCAGGAAATCGCCGACTCGGTTCACATCGAACTCGATCTTGGTAGCCGGAATTTCCCATCGTTTGAGATCCCTAAAGAACAACCCAGCCCCGATGAGTACTTGCGAGCGCTGTGCATTCAAGGCCTGCTCGAACGTTACACAGACAACCAAGAGAAGTGCCCGCAAGGCGAACTCGCAACGATAGTAATCGATCGGCTCGATCGTGAATTAGGAGTGATCAGGAAACTCGGATTCTCGAATTACTTCCTGATCGTTTGGGACTTCGTTCGGCACGCCAGGGAAATTGGTGTGCCAGCGACCGCCCGTGGTAGCGGCGTTGGAGCGCTGGTATGCTATGCACTTTACCTGTCGCACGTTTGTCCTATCAAATACGATCTGCTCTTCGAACGTTTCCTCGATGAGAGCAGGCTTGAAGCACCCGATATCGATATCGACTTTTGCCAAGACCGTCGCAGCGAGATCATTCGTTACGTCAAGGATAAATACGGCGAAGATAACGTCGCTCAAATCGGCACCTTCGGTACCCTCAAAGCTCGCGGGGCGATCAAAGACGTTGGACGCACGATCAATATCGCGCTGAGCCGCGTCGCGGAAATCAGCGAGATGATTCCCGAGGACGGAAAAACCTCACTCAAAGAAGCCATCGAGGGGAGTGAAGATCTTCGTAAAGCTGCTCAAACTCCCGAAATCGGTGAAATGCTCGATCTGGCGCAGAGAGTCGAAGGCATGGCCAGAAGTATCGGAACCCACGCTGCAGCGGTGGTGATCGCCGATAAGCCGTTGACCGAATACGTCCCGTTGATGCGTGGTTCTGGCAAAGACGACATCATCACGCAATGGTCGATGGGGGATGTCGAAGCCGCCGGTCTTCTTAAGATGGACTTCCTGGGCCTTCGCAACTTGACGATCCTCTCGAAAGCTGTCGAGATGATCGAAAAGACTCGCGGGGAGCGAATCGATCCGATGAAATTCCCCCTCGAAGACGAAAAAACTTTTGAGTTGCTCCGACGTGGTGAGACCAAAGGTGTCTTTCAGCTCGAAAGTGGAGGCATCCGCGATTTGCTCCAAAGGATGAAGCCCGACCACTTCCGCGACATCATCGCAACCAACGCGCTCTATCGTCCAGGACCGCTCGAAGGAGGGATGGTCGATGAGTACATCGCCGTCAAATTGAAAAAGAAGTCTGCAACCTACCTGCACCCAGTTCTCAAGGAAATCCTTGAAGAGACCCATGGCGTGATGGTCTATCAAGAACAGGTCATGCGGATCTTGAATCGTTTAGGTGGTATCGAATTGGCTAAAGCCTACACCTGCATCAAAGCGATCAGCAAAAAGAAAGAATCGATCATCGCGGCCAACCAGGAGAAATTCCTTCAAGGAGCTGTCGACCTAGGGCTCGCAAAGAAAGATGCTGCAGATTTTTGGAATCGGATTCTCAAGTTCGCTGGTTACGGATTTAACAAAAGCCACTCGACAGCTTACGCACTGATCGCTTACCAGACTGCTTATCTCAAAGCCCACTACAAAGTTGAATTCATGGCGGCCTTGCTCACAGGGGATATAGCCAACCGAAATTTCAAGCGCAAGGACTCACTGGTCGAACATCTCGAAGACTGCCAGCGGATGGGGATTGTCGTCGAACAACCAAGCATCAACTCCTCGCGTGGCGAGTTTGGTGTCCAAGACGACAAGATCCTTTTCGGACTCTCGGCGATCAAAGGCTGCAGCAAATCCGTCGGCGATGCGCTGGCTGAGGAAAGAGAACGCAAAGGCCCCTTCAAGAGCATTTTTGATTTGTGCAATCGGGTCGATGCCTCCCAATGCGGTCGCGGCTCCCTGGAATCCTTGATCATGGCCGGTGCCCTGGACTGCTTGGGTGGTTCCCGAGCCCAGCATCTGGCTGTTCTGGACAAAGCGATTCAAGGTGGGATCTCGGCAGCCAAGGACAAGCGAAGTGGACAACTGAGTCTCTTCGAAGAATTAGGGGAAGAGACCGAAAGCACCATCGAAAGCCTTCCGAACATCCCAGAGTTCCCAGAAAAAGAACGCTTGGCTAAAGAAAAGGAAGTTCTAGGTTACTACCTCTCCTCCCATCCGCTTGCAGAGTTCGAATCAACCCTCAAAACCTGTTGTACCACCAACTCGATCCTTGCCAAGTCTTTGTCGCATCGAACTGAGGTCTGGATGGGTGGGGTGATTTCTTCGATCAAGCTTGTACACACCCGAAACCCGAAACCCGATTCGCCAACGAAGTACGCGAATTTCGATCTTGAAGATCTCGAAGGCATCACACGTTCGATTGCTTGGCCGAACACCTACGAACGGTATGCTCCTTGGATCATCCCTGATGCCATCGTTCTGGCACGAGGTAGGATCGACAAGCGAGGCGAAGAAGAAATCAATTTTATCGTCGATGAAGTCATTCCGATCGCTGAGGTCGAAACGCGGTTCACTTCAGGTCTGACCATACTGTTCGATCAACAAAGCCATTCGCCAGACGCGGTGCAAAGAATCGCTGAGATTCTTCGTGGCTATCCAGGGGATCGCGAAGTGCAATTCGAGGTGAAGCTAGCAAGTGGCAGTTTGGTACACATGCTCAGCACGAAGCATAAGGTGAATATCACACAAGAGCTCCGAAGTCGACTCGATGATCTGCTCGGACCAACCAGTCACCGCTTGCGGATGAATAAGCCTTCGGTCAATAACGACAACGGCAATGGGGGTTATCCCAAGCGACGGCAAGGATAGTCGATGGAAAAACTGCCAGTCGATGAGTATCTAGACCAGGTTGCCCAGGCCGTTTGCAAACATTCCATTACAGCCATCGAGGCTCCACCCGGAACCGGAAAAACGACTCGTATCGCTCCTTCTCTGCGGAGCCTTATAAGCGATGGTAAGCGAATCTATCTGGTGCAGCCCAGGCGTATCGCGGCCCGCTCCGTCGCAGAGCGTATCGCTCAGGAGTCGAATCAACGAGTCGGCCAGCAAATCGGCTACGCGATACGCTTTGAACAAAAGATCTCAGAGCAAACCCAACTGGTCGTGGTAACCGAAGGCATTCTTATACGTAAGCTGCAGCAAGATCCTACGCTCCAAGATACAGCGATCGTTGTTCTCGACGAATTCCATGAACGATCCATCGATGGTGACCTGCTTTTAGGGATGCTCCGCAGAGTTCAGACCGAGCTTCGCGAGGACCTTCGAATCCTCATCATGTCTGCAACGCTCGATAAAGAGTGGCTTGCCGATGCCTTGCCCGATGCTCCGCTAATCCAGATTTCGGCAAAGAGCTATCCGGTCAAAATCGAGTATCAACCTCCAGGACTCAACCAGGATATCGTCGAGCATACCGCACAGGTAACCAGCAAAGTTGCACAGGGGCGATCCGGAGATCTGCTTGTGTTTCTTCCGGGTGCGGGTGAA
>JBJSXX010000094.1:0-4420 GCA_046086605.1 Pirellula sp.
GCTAACACGCTCGCGATGACTTCCCATCGGCAGGGTTATCCCTCAGAAGGTTGTGTCCCCACAGAGCCTTCGTCTGTTTCACCATGCGTTAGGATTGGAATGTTTTTGCGCGTAATGAAAAGATGATTTCCGGAGCTTATGCCAAAAAAAATCCTGGGGGTTCGAGTGCAGAACCACTGAGGAGCATGGACCGTTTGTGCTCCTCGCCATAGTTGATGTTCAAAATCTTTTTTGAACAAATTACCCCCCTAAACTAAAGACCGTTGCTACTCAATGAAATGGTCTCTCACTCGAAGCGGTCGAGTATAGCGATTCAGCCCATTCGTCTGCAAACTACCGCGAACCGCTCCGATCCACCATCGGCATCGCAGCAGTTCAAACATCCATCGAGCACGAGTACCGTTGCACGGAGTACATGCGAAGCACGAACATACATTTCACCCACAAAATTACCAGAAGCGCCAAATTCCTAGGTCAGGCTTCGTGCCTCGTTGCAGCGAAATTTAAATCGCTCGACGGCTACTATACCTTCCACTTTGGTTGACACAATGGCCATATAAATTGGCAAAGCACTGGAACTTACTTGCTGTTGCTTACACGCCAATGTGTCGGATTGAATCCCCCATGCCGTTGGTATAGACTCTTGGAGTCTCTTAATCCCAAGCAGCGATTCAATCGATCCTATGCTCTGTTCCTTCTGAGTCGTGAGAAAACCGTGCCACCGTCCAACGCACCGCGTAGTACGCTCGATCCGGATTGTAAAGGTTCTCCTTTACAAAGCCAGAGTTCTCCTCAAGTATACTTGAAGGATTTGCTCGCCGGGCTCATCGTCTTCCTTGTAGCTCTGCCTCTGTGTCTGGGAATCGCGTTGGCATCGGGGGCACCGCTGTTTGCTGGAATTCTTTCGGGAGTAATCGGTGGAGTTCTGGTCGGATTGCTTAGTGGTTCGCGAACCAGTGTCAGTGGTCCTGCTGCAGGACTGACTGCAATCGTTGCAGCCCAAATCCAAAACCTCGGTGCTTTCGAGACATTCCTTCTGGCTGTCGTAATCGCGGGAATTCTTCAGATCATTTTGGGGCTTCTGCGGGCAGGCTCTCTATCGTCCTACTTTCCAACGAGTGTCATTCAAGGCCTTTTAGCCGCCATCGGTGTGATCCTCATTCTTAAGCAGCTTCCACATCTCTTAGGCCACGATACGGACCCCGAAGGTGAGATGGCTTTTGAACAACCCGATTACGAAAACACCTTTACTGAAATCGGCAAGTTGTTCACCGGGGAGATCCACCAAGGGGCCATCCTTGTTGGACTGATTACCTTGGGCATGTTGCTTGCTTGGGACAAGATCAAGAAGTTGAAGAAGTCCCCTGTGCCAGCACCTCTTCTGGTTGTTTTGCTTGGGATCGCTATCAAGTTCTTACTGGATCGTCTCGGGGGTGAATGGACCATCGGAGAGCCGCACTTAGTCCAAGTTCCTGTTGCCAACGATCTGGGTCAATTGCGAGACTTTTTTAGGATGCCTGATTGGTCCCAGTGGTCCAATCTCAAGGTATACATCGCCGGTGGTATCATCTGCTTGGTGGCTACATTGGAAACGCTATTGAACCTCGAAGCCGTTGACAAACTCGACCCTCGACAACGTGTGTCGCCTTCGAATCGCGAGCTGGTCGCCCAGGGGACAGGGAACATCCTCTGCGGCCTCACGGGCGGAATCCCGATCACTTCGGTGATCGTTCGATCATCGGTAAACATCAATGCGGGAGCATCGACCAAGCTATCGGCGGTATTCCATGGCATCTTGCTTGGAGTCTGTGTTCTGGCGATTCCAACCTGGCTCAACGAAATCCCCTTAGCAGCACTCGCGGCTATCTTGCTGCATACCGGTTTGAAACTGGTTCATCCAACCCTGATCAAGCGAATGTGGAAAGATGGTATTTACCAATTCATCCCCTTTATCGCGACACTCATCGGGATCGTCCTTACGGATCTAATCATTGGGGTTGCCATCGGTCTAGTAATCAGTCTTGCGTTCATTCTGCTGAGCAACATGCGGCGACCTGTAACGATCATCAAGGAGCAGCGATTCGGTGAGCAAATCACGCATGTGCAACTGGCCAACCAAGTCAGCTTCCTGAATCGAGCGAGCCTTCAAAGATTACTGGACTCCACCCCAAGCGGATCGCATTTGGTGTTCGACGCAAAAGAATCGAATTTCATCGATCCTGATATTCTCGCTTTGCTTCGCGAGTTTCGAGAAATCACCGGTCCTACACGCAAGATCAAAGTCAGTATGGTCGGCTTTCAAGAACGAATGGGAATCGAAGATCAGGTTCTTTACACCGAATACTCCACCCGGGAACTCCAGGAGAGACTCACGCCCGACGAAGTGCTTGAAGTCCTCTTGGCTGGAAACCAGCGATTCCAAGCTGGACAAAGACTGGTTAGGGATCTGAAGTATCAGATCGGCGAAGCTACCTCTGGGCAGTTTCCTTTGGCCATCATTCTCGGATGCATCGACTCTCGAGCCCCAGCCGAAATTATCTTTGACGTCGGCCTAGGAGAAGTCTTCAGCACTCGAATCGCTGGAAATGTCGTCCGATCCAAAGTGCTTGGCAGTCTCGAATACGCCTGTGCCGTAGCCGGTGCAAAAGTGATTCTGGTCATGGGACACACCCGATGCGGTGCTGTCTCCACCGCAGTCCAATTGGCCAGTCGGGGAGAACATAACTGCGCCGATCTGGGCTGCGATCACCTCGAGCTCATTATCGATGCGATCCAAGAAAGTATCCTACCGGCGGAAATCTCCGGTTGGGATCGTAAATCCGAATCCGACCGCCAAGCGATCGTCGATTTGGTCGCACGCAGAAATGCCATCCAGAGCGCCAGCCGAATCTACCACGATAGCTCATCGCTAAAAAACCTGGCCGACACAGGGAAAATCGCGATCGTTGCCTCAGTATACAACGTGGAAACCGGAGCCTTAGAAGTGCTCACAAGGATCGGTTCGCGAGGTTTAGATGCTAGCTGATAATTTCCTCAATCGTCGGTCTGCAAGATCCGAGTAAAAGGAATCTTGATCGTTCCCTTCACTGATGACCGACCTGAGCCATCGCTCCGTATTAACGAAGTCTTTGTTATTCCAATACAACTGAGCAATTTGAAAGCGGATCGGCTGAAGAGTAGGCGTATCAGGAAACTCTTTCTCAAATGCGGCGAAGGCCTCTAAAACTCTCGGGATGTATTCAGAGAATTCACCGATCGCACCATACGCCATCCCGAAGTCGTTGGGGCTCTTCCAACCAATAAGTGTGCGTAATTTCTGCTCATGGGCAAGCCTTGCTGCTGCTGACTTGGGAAACTCCGAAATAGCCTTGTCATACCAGTGTAATGCCGCTTCGATATTATTGATGTAGGATGTATCAAGCACGAACTCGGAATTGCGACCGGTCGTCCAAAAGTCGCCATTTCTTATGTACATTGATGCTCTAGCTTCATCGATATATTGCGTCGCTCGGCCCTGAGTCAAATGCTCAAGTTCTGCAAGTCGATCCGCAACAATCTTTGCCTCGTAGCTTTCTGGGAATTCCTCAACGAGAGTTTGCCAAACGCGTAAGGCGCTATGAAAATTTCCCTGCTCGAAACTAATCAACCCCAAGAGGTACATTCCTGCAGACATCTCCAAGGGATGCACTTGTCCTTCAACGAGATGATCGATCAACGCCATTTGTGCTTGTTGCTGAAGTTGACATTCATATAACCAAATTGCTTTTTGCAACATGGGAGAATATCTCTTGCGAGCCTGCGTGTAGTCGTGCGTAAGTGACTCTGATACGATCACCGCTCGAGGCACTTTCTCTCGCGTTCTGACCGAAGAGCTTATCAAGTCAAACGCCAATCGATCTGCGTCCTGCCCCTGCCGCGACATTGCTTCAACAGCAGGGATAGTGATCTTATTATGACAAAACTTACACTCCGCTGTCTTCCCCGCAGCCCCTTCAGGTGCCTTGAGGGATTTACCACAACGCGGACATTCAAAAGCCAAAGTCATGATGCATCTAACCTATCGAAAAGTAGCAGCAGGCCGTTCGTTTTGTTTCAATGCATCCGGGACATCTTGAAACACTTCGACGCATTGTACAATCCCCAAGATCCAAAGGCGACCAGGGGCCTAAGAAATGCCATTTTTAGGCCTCCCCCTAATGGTGAGAAAATCGAGGTTGCTTTACTGTCACTCTTGGAGCATAATCGATATCCAGAGGAAATGTCTTTGTCAGCGTTGGGGAGTCGACTAACGGCAACCCAGTGTAACTACTGCGGAGTTTTCCCCTTTCTCCGTCGAGGGACTTTTGGCCGCTTTGACCGATTTTACAAAACGCTATGCACTCCCCCCTCCCAATGGGGCGTCTCCCTGGTGTCGGTTGAC
>JBJSXX010000095.1:0-3601 GCA_046086605.1 Pirellula sp.
GTGTAGGAGGCCTGGATCACAGGCCCATCGGCGATCGGGTCGCTGTAGGGGAATCCAATTTCAGCCATCGAACAACCGAGATCTTGGAGTCTGCTAATGACCTTGGAAGTGAAGGCCATATTCGGATCGCCGGCGGTCACAAAAGGCATAAAAGCTTTTTTTCCAGAATCTTTTAATCTAGCGAACAAGTCATCGATAGCGGTCATACTCAGCGCGTTTCTTTGGGAAGGATACAGGGGGTCATCGAGCGAGCTAGTTTACCATTCCTGGCCGCGTAACCGAGCCAGTTCCGCAGCATCTTTATCGCCACGGCCCGATAGACAAATCACCAAATGCTCATCGCGCGACATGGTCTTGGCAATCTCAGCGGCTTTGGCAAGTGCGTGGCAGGTCTCCAGGGCCGTTAGGATCCCTTCGTTTCGAGCCAGAAGATCAAAAGCACCAAGGGCTTCGTCATCACGGCAAGACGTGTATTCCACACGATGCGTATCCTTCCAATAGGAATGCTCGGGGCCTACTCCTGGGTAATCGAGCCCTGCTGAGATCGAATGCACGTCACTGGTCTGGCCATCATCATCCTGCATCACATAGCTGTAGGACCCATGCAGTACTCCAGGGGAACCAAAGGTCAAAGGAGACGCGTGCTGGCCGGCCTGTGCGCCCCGCCCACCGGCTTCGACTCCGACAAGCCGCACGCCGGTGTCTTGGACGAATGGATAAAACATGCCCGCTGCGTTGCTCCCACCACCGACACAAGCGACGATGACATCCGGGAGTCGACCGATACTACTGAGGCATTGCTCTCGGCACTCTTTGCCGATGACACTTTGAAAGTCTCGTACCATTTGAGGGAACGGATGAGGACCGATCACTGAGCCGATGATGTAGTGTGTATGCTCGACGCTGGACATCCAGTCTCGCATCGCCTCGTTGACCGCATCCCGCAGCGTCTTCGATCCACTCTCGACGGCACGAACCTCGGCACCCATGAGCCGCATGCTAAAGACGTTCGGCTTTTGCCTGCGAACATCCTCGGCACCCATGTAGACCACGCAAGGAAGTCCAAAGTGAGCGCAGGCCGTTGCGCTTGCCACACCGTGCTGACCGGCTCCGGTCTCGGCGATCACTCGCGTCTTTTTCATACGCAGAGTCAGCAAGGCTTGCCCGAGCGTATTGTTGATCTTGTGTGCACCGGTGTGATTGAGGTCCTCGCGCTTTAACCAAATCTGTGCACCACCGAGCAAACCGCTCAGCCGCTTGGCATGGTACAACGGCGATGGTCGCCCGACGAAACGATGCAACAGCTCATCGAGCTCCGCTTGAAAGTCTGGATCCTTTCTCGCCTTTTGATACTCAAGCACCAGTTCTTCCAATGCCCGAGTGAGGGTCTCTGGAACGTAGCGTCCTCCAAAGTCCCCAAAGCGTCCTGACGCATCGGGAACCTGCATCGAGGCTGTAGAGATAGGCTCGACCGTCTTAGGCGAACTTGAATCGATGGTACTCATCGAGATTTCCTTTGGTGACTTTGAACGAATAACAAAAATGCTTCGCTGAGGGTCTATTGTCGATGCCGCTCCAAAGCGGTCAAGCGACGAAAATGCTCAGCCGACGAAATGAATCAGTTCCCTGTAGGCTGCGATGATCTTATCGGCAGCAATATCGATCTGAGACTCAGTATTAAATCTACCAATGCCGAAACGTAAGCTACAGCGAGCTTGATCCTCACCCAGCCCGATCCCCAAAAGGACATGGCTCGGATGTGGCTCAGCCGACGAGCAAGCCGAGCCGCTACTGAGGGCTAGGCTCGGGACTTTGAGCATCAGCGATTGGCCGTCAACATTAGGGAACTGGACGTTGAGATTGCCCGGTAGTCGCTCAAGCCCGACGGTTTGTTGATCCAAGTCCCGAGGCCAACTTGGGCCATTTAACTGCAAACCTTCGATCCCTGACCGCAACTTATCCCAAAGGCGTTGGCGAAGTTTATAGATATTCGGTAGTTCCGATGGCAAATCGGCCGCCGAGATTTCGAGGGCTTTAGCCATACCGACAATGCCCGCGGTGTTGAGGGTACCGGATCGCAAATTGTTTTGCTGGCCACCCCCGACGATCAGCGGAGTGAGTTTGAGCTGGTCGTTGCAGATCAGGAGTCCACCGACCCCTTTGGGACCGTAGAATTTGTGCGCGGAAAAACTGATCAAGTCCGCTCCTGTCGAGGATGCATCGAAGGGTATTTTGCCAACGGCCTGTGTTGCATCCAGGTGAAGCACGGTTCCTTGGGCGTGACAAAGATCGGCCAAAGGCCGTATTTCTTGCAGTGTTCCGATTTCGTTGTTCCCGAGGATCAAAGAAACCAATGCGACATCCTCGCTTAGAAGTTCCTTGAGCGATTCGATGTCGTAAACTCCGGTAGCTGTGGTTTGCGCATGATTGGAGGTCTCGACCAATAGGCTATGAACCTTCAGCCCTGCCCTGCTGAGTTTCTTTGCGCAGTCGAGAACCGCGCGATGATCGATGCTTCCGACAATCAGGCTCCGGCGCATTTGTCTTGGGTGAAGACAGAATCCAGTGAGGGCCAAGTTGATGCTTTCGGTCGCACCACTGGTGATGACCAGTTCAGCTTGGGGCGCACCGAGCAGATCGAGCATTTGGTCTTTTGCTTGTTCGATGATGCAAGCAACGCGCCTGCCAGGTTCATGCGTAATGCTCCCTGCGTTTGCATACTGATCGATCATCAACGGAATCATCGCATCGACAACACGCGGATCGACCGCAGTGGTCGCATGGTTGTCAAGATAGATTTCTTGAGCTTCGAACAAATCCGTATGGGACAATCTAGACACGTTTACCTTGTTTGTGTGAAAAACGTCCTGGGGCGATGCCCCAGGCTACGGTGAATATCGCCTTTGGCGATTGAAAACCGAACAGCCCAAATGTCCATCGTGTAAACCGATTCACATATTTGGCCGACGGCCAAACTCAACATAGCCAGGGGCATCGCCCCTGGAAGGCCGGGAAACGTTCCGATGCGAACCGGATTTGCCGAAAGACATCTTCACCCTAGAATCCCCACGTCTAGGGGTGTCGCATATTTGCGGGAAACTCTAATTGGCGATCGGCCGTTCATATCACGGAAGAGGATCACGATTATGCCACAGTCGTTGTCGCAACTCTATGCGCATTTGATTTTTAGCACCAAGGATCGGTTTCCCTTCCTCAAGGTCGATATACGCCAACGGGTACATGGTTACCTCGCGACGACTCTACGTGACATGGGATCGCCATTCGTCGTAGTTGGTGGCATTGAAGATCATGTCCATATCCTATTCGATATGGGCCGCATTCACGCAGCAAAGGACTTTGTAGAACACGTCAAGCGCGAATCGTCTAAGTTTATCAAAACGCTCCGGCCCAACCTGGACAAATTCTTTTGGCAACGTGGGTACGGCATATTCTCCGTCAGTCCAACTCATCGAGAAAGTGTGGTTCTATACATTAAATCGCAAGAGGAACATCATCGCCACAAGACTTTCCAGGAGGAATATCGGGACTTCTTAAACCGCTACGGCATCGTATTCGATGAACAATACGTTTGGGATTGATC
>JBJSXX010000096.1:0-36782 GCA_046086605.1 Pirellula sp.
CCCGCGACGCGAATTCCTTGTTGATCATCTGCTCGATCGGGTCTTGGAGCTTGTTGTCCTGGAAATCCTCGACAGACTCCTCGGTTTTACCGGAATGCAACTCCTTGGTGATATCCCGCTTTTTGTTTCCTAAAAAGAGCTTCTTTGTGTCGCTGACTCGTCGAGCAAGAGCCCGGTAAAGGAATCCTTTCCACTCAGATCGATTTTTGGCTGTGACCTTTGGGAAAGCTTTGGTGACATCGTTGAGAGTTTCCTGAACAACATCCGAGGCATCGACCTTGCGCACCAACCTTGGCCCGAGCAGTCCCTCTGCTATTTCTTGCAAAAAAGGTCGGTACCAAGTTAAAAGCTGGTCGAGAGCTTCAAGGTCTTTTCGATGGAGCAGCTCCGAGACCGGTTTAGAACTGCTCGATGAGAGATTCGATACAGTCATGGTGAGAGGTCAGGTGGGTGGGACTCTAATGGGCCCGTATTCTACACCAATCGCAGTTCGGTTGCTAAGAATTTCTTGGACTTATCCAATCCACTCTGGGATGACTCGACCGTGGACATCGGTGAGTCTAAAGTCGCGACCGGCATAGCGATAAGTCAGCTTGGTATGGTCAAAGCCCATGAGCTGGAGCATCGTTGCGTGCAAGTCATGCACATGCACTCGGTTCTCGACCGATTTGAAACCGAATTCGTCGGTTGCTCCATAAGCCTGACCGCCTTTGACTCCACCACCAGCGAGCCAAACCGTGAAACCCCAGTGGTTATGATCGCGACCGCTTATGGTTCCTTCGTTGGCCCCTTTTTGAGGAAGTTCAACTGTCGGGGTTCGTCCAAACTCGCCACCCCAGAGAACCAGCGTCTCGTCGAGCAAGCCGTGTTGTTCTAGGTCGGTAAGAAGTGCTGCGATCGCTTGGTCGGATTCCCCGGCGAGCTTCTTGTGCCCTTCGAAGATCTTGTCGTGATTGTCCCACGGTTGACCTTGGCCGTGCCACAGTTGAACGACTCGAACGCCGCGTTGAATCAGTTTTCGTGCGATGAGCATTTGTCGACCTTGGACGCCAGGTCCGTACATATCCAGGATGTGTTTCGGCTCTTTGGATACATCGAACACATCCATCGCTTCCTCTTGCATACGATAAGCCAGTTCCATCGACTGAATACGGGCTTCGAGCATCGGATCGTTGGTTCGAGAGCGGACATGTTCGGCGTTCATCCGCTGAATGATGTCCAGTTCGCGGCGCTGCGCGGTGCGAGATAGTTTGCGGTTGACCACATTCTCGACGAGCTTCTCGACACTCTCGTGCTTGGTGTCGATATAGGTGCCTTGATAAATCCCTGGCAAAAAACCGGCTTGCCAGTTTTGTGACTCTTGGATCGGATAACCACCTGGGCACATCGCGATGAAGGCTGGTAGGTTTTGATTCTCGGTGCCGAGTCCATACGTGAGCCACGAACCAAAGCTTGGTCGCACCAGCCTCGGTTCCCCGCAGTTCATCAGTAGCAGCGAGGGTTCGTGGTTGGGGACATCGGCGTGCATGGAACGCACGACGCAGAGTTTATCGGCATGGGCACTTGCGGTCTTCTCGAACAGTTCGCTTGCCCAAAGTCCCGATTGTCCATGCTGTTTGAACTTGAAGATCGAAGGATACAGAGCGCCTGTTTTCCGTTCGGTTCGAGGTGTTTCGCCCGGTAATTCCTTCCCTTCGTATTCAGCGATCTTGGGCTTTGGATCCCAGGTGTCGATATGCGAAGGGCCACCGTTGGCGAAGATATGAATCAGATGCTTTGCCTTGGCCGGAAAATGAGGCGCTTTTGGCAAAAGAGGATTCGGCGAATTTTCGCTTGCGACTAAGGACTGCATCAGGCCATTGAGGGCGATGGCTCCGAGTCCCAGTCCGCTTCGATGGAGCATCTCGCGACGCGACCAAGCTGCAAATCCCGATGTTGTCTTATCGTCGTTCATGAAAGTTGATCTTTGTGAAAGCGTTGGAGTGACTAATCGATAAAACAAAATTCGTTGGTGAGCAATAAGGCTTGGGCTGCCTGTTCCCAAACTCCAAGCGGTCGGGCCAATTCGCCTCGGAAATCCCTCTCGCTATTGGCTTTTGATCGCGATTCGTCAGGCGGAATAATGCGGACTTTCCATTCGAAGGTATCCGAGTTCGCATCGGTATTGCTGTCGGTGACAAAGTCGATCGTATCGCCCGGTTCGACATGGATGTTATCGACATGAGTTGGGGAACTGGAGTTCAATACGGTCCACTGGCCAAGCTTCTCTTTGCCCCGCACGATGATCGTCCCACGCACTCCGTTTCCTTGCTCGGCAGGATGCCTGAGCAATCCACGGATCCGCAGGTCGGCAGGCTCGGTCGCCTTCCAGCGTCGGACGACCGACTGGTCGAGTCGGCCTCCTGGATGGCCTCCTTGGCCACTGAGAAATGCCCAATCGAGTTGCGGATCGGGAAGTTCGTCGTTGGTCCCTTGCCAACGATTTTTATGGAATCGAGGAAGTGCTTGGAAGTTTTCGATCGAGCCAGTCTCGGGGTTTAGGCTGGCGGTGCCATAGGACCAGTGGTTCTCCGGCAGATCCGGTGCCGAATCCCCCGATGCTTGGAGGATCTCTAGAAACCATTGTTTCTCTTGGGGGCTTGGGGTTCGAGCCAGTACGCGTTGAAACAGGGCATCGATGCCTGCATCGGTACCCAGCGATGATGTCTCTTGGCCGATCGTGCCGAGCATCGATAGAACCATATCGCTGTTCATGAGCACAAGGCCTTGCTGAGGCACTGTTGTTTGAGATCGCATTGGGGCGTGCGCATCGGGACTTGCCAAATCGAACGTACGAAACAGTTGGGGGAGATTCTGCCGGTCGATGTAGGCGTACACTGTTCGTCGCTTGGGAAACGGTGCATCGGTGATTTTCACGCTAGGTCCACCGATGGCCGAGTCGAGTTGTCCGGTAGCCATTAGCAAGGCATCGCGAAGGGATTCGAAATCCATCCTTTTGCGTTGGGCACGCCACCAGAGTCTGTTTTCAGGATCGATTGCAAAGGCCTCGTCGCGATGGAAGCTTTGTTGTCGGTAGGTGCGGCTGAGTACCATGCGTCTTAGGATTTTTTTGGTCGACCAACCTTGTTGCATGAAATCCCATGCGAGTGCGTCCAAAACAAACTGTTGCACCGGAGGTTCGCAACGGATACCGAAGTCGCTGGGGGTATCGACCAGGGGCACACCAAAGACCCAGCCCCAGAGTCGGTTGACATACACCCGGGCCGTTAAAGGATTCTTCGGATCGACGATCGCTTCGGCCATCTCTAGCCGACCGCTACCGGTCTTCATTTCAGGCTTTACATGGCTTGCCAGAAATCCAAAGAATTTCCTGGGGACTTCTGGGCCGTGGTTGCCTGGATTCCCTCGGATGAAGATCTTCGTCACACCTTGTTCTGGTTTATCGACCAATCGCATGGGAGATGGATCACCCATGGGCTCGGTGCTATCGAGCATCGCACCGTGAAGGGAATAGTAGTCGGCCATGCTCACTGGATCGAATTTGTGATCGTGGCATCGAGCGCATGAGGCCGTCACACCCATGAGTCCGCGAGTGATTAGATCGATTCGATCATCGGCGATGTCGTGAGGATTGTTCAGGAAGCGTCTGCCCAGGGTGAGCATGCCCATGGCGTCGAGGTTCCCAGCCTTGTTCTCTGGATCCGTTCGATCCGCGATCAACTGGGATCTGAGGAACTCGTTGTAGGGAACATCGGAGTTGAAGGATCGAATCAACCAATCGCGGTATCTGAAAGCGTGTTCGTACTCACGGTTCTCTTGAAAGACGTAACCTTTATTGTCTGCATAGCGGGCCACATCCATCCATCGGCGAGCCATCCGTTCTCCGAAGTGTGGCGATTGCAAAAGCGAATCGACCAGTTGCACATACCAGTCCTCAGATGGGTTTTGGGTGATTTGTTCGAGCTGGGCATGGGTCGGAGGAAGTCCCAGCAAGTCGTAGTACAGTCGCCTTGCGAGGGTTCGGCGATCGGCTGGGGGAGAGAAGCCCAGGCCTCTGGCGGCGAGTTTTTGGGCAATCGAACGATCGATGCTATCGGGATCCTCGCCCAGATCTCCAACAGGCGGCACTGGAGCAGGAGTGTCCAGTGGTTGATAGGCCCAGTGCGAAGCGGACTTTTGAGCGATGCTCATCGTAGGTTCGTTGGTGCTCGGTACATCCTCTTTGCGAGGGTCGATCGCACCTTCGGCGATCCACTGTTTGAAGTCAGCGATTTGCTGATCGGTAAGCTTACCATCGGGGGGCATTTGAAAGCCCGAGTCGTTGTACTCGATGGCTTTGATCAATAGGCTCTCGGTCGGTTTTCCGGCCAAGAGAGCCGGGCCCAAAGTTCCGCCCTTGGCTATCGATGGGGCCGAGTCTAAGCGTAATTTTCCACCGAGTTCGCCGGGTTTGGTTTGCGAACTGTGGCACTCGTAGCAACGCTCGACGAGAACAGGTCTGATTTTCGATTCGAAAAAATCGAGATTGGGATCCTGAGCAATAACCCACGGGCAAAGGCCTGTGGCCAGTAGCATGAACGCGGAAACAAAACGCATGGAGGTTGTTTTTTAGGGTAGGGGAGGGTAGCCAAATCGCTTAGCAAGAGTATCGGCTAGTCACTAGTATTTCGGCCAAGGTCTAAGGAATTAACCGAAGAGGACGGTTGTATTGTAGATAAAAACCTAAGAAAACCAAGCTTGATGAGGGTTCTCCGAGCGTTTGGATTCGTTGGCAAAGAGGTTTTCGTTGGGGGCTGTTTTGCGTTTCCCTGAGCGGGGATTATTGGGTAAACTGTTTGCGTCGATCGGAATGTTGCTTGTCGCTGTGGCGAAATGGCAGACGCATTGGACTTAAAATCCAAGGACCTTTTAAAGGGTCGTGTGGGTTCGACTCCCACCAGCGACACTCCGAAGTGCGGAACTGGACGATGATTGCATGAATCGAATCGCAGTGGTCGGAGCGGGCATCAGTGGGCTTGCGACTGCCTGGTATCTTACGCGCACTGGACACCACGTCGAGGTCTTTGAGGCTCAAGATCGCATCGGTGGTGTGATCGACACCCTCGAGGCAGATTTCACCGGAAGCAATCTTGGTGATCGGCTGTTGATCGAATGCGGGGCGGATAATTTTGCAACGCTCATGCCCGATGCTTGGGATCTGGTGCGTCAGATGGGCTTGGAATCCGAGTTCATCACCCCCAAGAAAGATTATCGGATCGCTCAAGTCGTTTGTCGTGGCCGATTGCATCCGATCCCCAATGGATTTTCGCTTATGCAGCCGACTCGAATGGGGTCGATTTTGGCGACACCCATTTTGAGTGTGTCGGGTAAGCTTCGGGTGTTGAAAGAGGCGTTTGTTCCGGCCAAGCGGGATGGGCACGATGAGAGCGTCGCGTCGTTTGCGATTCGGCGTTTAGGCCGTGAGTGTTTCGAGAAGCTCGTCGAGCCGATTGTCGGTGGAATCTTTACCGCCAAAGCCGATATGCTGAGTATGCAAGCGGCGATGCCACAGTTTTTGAGGATGGAGCGCGAGCACGGGAGTCTGATCCGTGCGGCATTTGCCAAGCGTCGGCAGCAAACGGCCGAGAACCGATCAGCCCGAGAAGCATCGGGTGCTCGATACGATCAATTCACTGCACCGAAATTAGGGATGAAATGGTGGTTGGGGAAACTTGCAGAGCCACTTGGGGCGAATCTCCACTTAAGCCACAATGTCGAACTGCTGGATCGTGGCCTTGATTCAGGCTGGACCTTAAGAGTGGTAAACCAAGTTGATCAGACTTCGCGAATCGAGAGGTTCGATAAGGTTTGCTTGGCCGTTCCTAGTTACGCAGCCGGAGCGTTGGTGAGGAATATCGATACCGAGCTAGCAAGTGGACTTGAGTCGATCCAGTATGCTTCGTCTGCCATAGCAGTGCTTGCTCTGAAGCGTGATGAGATTCGGCCCGAGGCCCTTTGTTTTGGATCGATCGCTCCGACGGTCGAAAAGCGGAATTGTTTAGCCGTTAGCCTATCGAGTGAGAAGTATGCTGGACGTTGTCCCGAGGACACCGTAATCATGAGAGCCTTTATGGGTGGAGCGGTGCGTCCAGAGTTGCTAGAACATTCAGACGAGAAGTTATTGGAGTTGGCATTTGACGAGGTGCAGGCGCTTTTTGGGGTGAGAACAAAGCCCAGTTATCAGCGGCTTGTGCGTTGGAATCGGGCCATGCCACAGTACCATGTCGGTCATGTTCAGCGAGTCGCAAGCATCAGAGATCGGATCTCGAAGTATCCAGGGTTGGCATTGGCCGGGAACGCTTACGATGGCGTTGGCATTCCGCAATGTATCCGCGGCGCCAAGCAAGCAGCGACGCTGCTGGGTACTCAATGAAATCTTTTTGAAACACAGAGTCGCAGAGAGCACAGAGTTGTGGGCTTGTTGAGTGCTTTCGTAGGCTCTATTTATTTGACCTCAAGCAGTTCATTCATTGCATCGATCAATACTGGCTCGACGGATGGATCGACGCAACTCGAAGAGGGCTGGGTTTCGTAACCACCTTCGCTGTAGGCGATCTGGGTTCCAATGTACCCCGGCCCATAATCGCCATAGGCTGCCATCATCACTTTCAAATCTGGTCGCATCTTTTTGGCCGCCAATTGATATTCAACAAACAACTCACCAGGCATGTGTAGACATCTTGCTCTACCAACACCCAAGCATGAAATATCGATCTTATGCCCAGCTTGGACTCGTCGAAGATAAGCCAATTGATCGGCAAGCGATACATAGCCTTTGGGTTTCACCTCTTTGAGTTTAGAGACAAGATCGTCTTCGATCAGATACCGCGCTGTTGGCAAACTCACCGGGATGCTCTTCCATGTGATATCCTCGGAGGATAGAGGTGCTTTTTGTGTGCTCGCATGGGCTTGCCGCATCGCGTCTGCAAGTCGGGTTGCAAGGATCATGCGGTTGGTTTCCGATCCATCGTTGTACTTGCCAGCGGTGACATTACCGCCGGCACCGTTGAAGTGGACGTGCAAAGTGTTGTTCAAATCTTGGCCTCTAATGAAGCGAGCGATGCCAGGAAAATCCGGGCTTGGAATTCCTCGAAGGTAATAACTCTGGGGATGGCAAGCGTAATAGCTCAGTACAGCGATGGGTTGATCCTCTTTCCAAAAGCTCAGCAGGGTCACCACCGGATCGATGACACCTTCGGGTTCGGCTCGAACCGCCGGATCTTTGGTCGAACTGGTTCGCGTCGCGCGAATCTTGCCATCTGGGCCAGCGATCCGACGTTGGCTCGCAACCTCATTGACGACCGCTTCACCAACGCCATAGTGGGTGAGAGTCACTGCGTTTGGAATGGCGGCTTGAATCGCTGCAGCGGTCTTCTGAATCACTTCCCTATGGAAATCGCCGTCGAACCGCGAGTAGCCTTGCAGGTGCAACTCTGCGATGATCTTCTCGGCGGTAAAGTCGCAACCTGGAGCATCGTGCTGATGGAGCGTATGCACAGCAACACGTTGAGGGTTCGTGCCAGCCGCCTTGGCCAACGCCTCACGAAACGCATCATGTCCTTCGTTGGCAATCCCGATCCAATCGACGGCGCACAGGACGATAGGCTCATCGGCTCCAAGGATGACGATGCCACGGCAACGCAACGTCATCTCATCGATACGTCGTACTGGCTGATAAGCCATCGCGGAACCCACCGGAGGTGTTGCATCGACATCGAAAAGCGCGATCTTGATGGGTTCTCCACCACGAGCAATGCTCGCCGAAGAGAGGATCAAAATAGCAAACGCAAGCGACCAGATCGACCGAATGGGTATCATGATTTTTGGCTACTTCAGCGGTGAGAAGCTTGTAGGTTTTAGGAACCAGCTTTTGACGCCACCCCCTGCGGTCAGCGATCCTCCGGCTGCTTTTTCCGAATCGGTGCGGACTTGATTCCAAACTGGATCATCTCGGAAAGTACCGAAGGAAGCTTTTTGTGCTTCGGGTGATGCATGGGTTAGGAAGTAGACCAAAGAGTTTCCAGCAGCGGGGAGATCATCGGCTATCTCCGCCTTGGCCTGTCCGCCAGGAGAGACCGCTTCGAGTAGTTCCTTTGCCTTGATCGACTCGCCGTTGGCGATCGACCAATAGACAACATTGTTCATGCCATGTTTTTTGAAGAGGGTCATTGTGTGGTTTCTAAAACGGTTGTTCAACGCACCGAGGTTGTTGGGAGTGGTGATGTAGGTTCGGAGTTCAAAGACTCGATTGCCTACGTTCTCGATCGCAAGTTTCGGCGAATAGTCGTTGGTGTTTAGAAAAATGCGAGTCACGGACTTGGTCGGTTTCTTTCCGTTGACCGCAGACGCTTCATAAGCGGCTTGCCAATCCGGATCGGCACCGAATGCGGTCCAAGCGGCGTCGCAGGTTTTGCGATCGGCATGACGCACCAGGGTGACGACCCGAGAGTCCGACACGTCGTTGGCGACCCAGGCACCGACGAGTTCGATCTTGTGTTTGCTGAGGAACTTGATCCCCGTGTTTTCCATGAGCTTGAGCAAGTCTGCTTGGCGGCCCTCTTCGGGCGTGTAAACGCGTAATTCGTAAAGGGCGTCCTGGGCAGTGGCTTGGTTACCGATCATCAATCCTCCTACAAGGCAAGCAAGGAGCCATCCAAAAATCGTTTTCATGCTCTCGACCTATGAATTCTAGTTCGTGTGTGGAAATGCTTACGTTCAACCAGGATGCAACGTACAATCATCGCTGTTGTTGCCCGCATTATACTTTGTATCGAGCTCTTTGGGTTGTTCCTCTTGGTGATGTCATGAGCGTCCGTTTGTGTTGTCTTTGCGCAGTGGCGTTTGGGTTGTGTTTTTCACTGAGTAATTCGTCCATTACCAGCGCCCAGCAAAATCTCCAAGTGCTCGATTTACCTGCAAAACCGCTTTTGCACTTGGATGCAGAACAACTTGCAAGGATGCTCGGCCAAAACCAACCCGGCGAGCAAACCGTTACCGCATGGCCTGATGTTCAGAGCCCGTCGCTTCGGTTTGTTTCCCAGGGGTCTGAGCAAGCTCCTAGACTCATCGTTGGTCCAGGTTGGGCGACGGTTCGATTCGATGGCATCGACGATGCGCTGCGGCTAGAGACTCCATCGGCTCGTTTGGGATCGGCGAGCCTTTGGATGGTGCTTGCCCCTCATAACAACCCCGGGGACTTTCGGGGCTTTTTGGCAACCAATGCGCCTGCTCAGCGCGATTATGTTTCGGGGATCAATATCGATATGGGGCCTGGCCCGAGCATGCGCTGGGACACGATCAACGTCGAGGGGCGTGGATTCTCGGGAATGCAGAACCTCAGTCCAAACCCAGTGCAGTTTGGAACCTTGCAGATCCTCGAAATCCGTCTGGATAAAGATCAAAAGCAGATCGCATTATCAGTCAACGGAAAGCCTGCGGGTACTCGTCCGTGGACCACCGACCCGATTTCCCTCGACCAATGGACACTCGGAGCTCGGTTCTATACCAATGGGCCTGGGGATCAACAAGTTCGAGGTCACGCAGCTTGTGATATCGCCGAGTTGATCGTTTTTGAAGGATTACTATCGGGCGAACAATCGCAGGAGTTGCACAAGCGATTGGATGCAAAGCACCGCAAGCTTGCAGAGGTTTTGCCCGACCAAATCCGAACGATGACCCATAGCGATGCGATTGTCAAAATCGAAAATCCTCCTGAAGTTCAGATGCTCCAAAGCGGGTTTGAAGTGCATCGCATCCCGCTGGAACTGACCAACATCAACAATGTTTTGTATCGGCACGACGGAGTCCTGGTGACACTCGGTTACAACGGGGATGTTCACCTGTTACGAGATACCAATGCCGATGGTTTGGAGGATCAAGCGACGGTTTTTTACAAGAATCAAGGTTCTCTTCGAGGGCCGATCGGAATGGTTCTGACAAAACCAGCAGATCCGCGTGGATTTGGTGTGTTTGTGTCGAGCAAGGGGAAGGTTTCGTTGCTGTTGGATAAAGACAACGATGGGCGTTGCGACGAAGAGATTGCGGTGGCCAAGGGATGGGAAGAGATCGCTCAAAACGTCGATGCGGTGGGATTGGCCATGGCTCCCGATGGTTCACTGTACTTTGGACTCGGAGCTGCCAATTACGCCAACGCTTATCTGGTCGACGAGAAGGGGACAAGCAAGTTCGATCTGAAGAGCGATCGCGGAACCATACAAAAGGTCTCGCCCGATTTTTCGAAGAGGGAGACGGTCTGCACCGGTGTTCGATTTCCGATCGGCATCGCCTTTGGTCCAGACGGTGAACTCTTCTGCACCGATCAAGAGGGTGCAACTTGGCTTGCCAATGGAAATCCCTTTGACGAGCTCTTGCACATCCAAGCAGGCAGGCATTACGGGTTTCCACCGAGGCATCCGCAGTTCAATCCGAGCGTGATCGATCAACCATCCCTGTTCGATTACGGCCCGCAGCATCAATCGACCTGTGGTCTATTCTTCAATCCGATTGGGGATCCGGAATCGGGAGGTTCAATCAATCGTTTTGGCCCTAGGACCTGGGGAGGAAATGCGATGGTTGCAGGAGAGTCGCGAGGAAAGATTTGGAGAACACAGATCGTTCATTCTAAGCTTGGCTATGTCGCACAAAGCCAACTCATCGCGTGTTTGCAAAAGCTCACCGTCGATACATGCGTTTCACCTCGCGGGGACTTGGTGGTGGCTTGCCACAGCGGTCCACCTGATTGGGGAACTGGCCCGGCGGGTATCGGAAGCCTTTACAAAATCAGAGCATTGGTTGGCAGCGCTCCACGTCCCGCACTGGCTTGGCGCAGTTCTCCTAGCGAGATGACCATCGCATTTGATCAACCGCTCGATCCGACGCGTTGGACAGATTTAGCAAAGAAGATCCGTATCGAAACCGGTCCCTACGTCCGGGCAGGGGATCGCTACGAGAATCTCATACCACCCTATGCAGTGGTTCAATCTCAGCTACTTGGGCCCCGAAGGTTACTTCCTGTAACAAGCATTGGGCTGAGTCCAGACCTGAGGACACTCACGATCGGTTTTCCGCAAGTTTCTGCGTTGCAACATGTGGCCGTATCACTGCCGACAACGACGGATCCAAAGGAGCTAGGTGGATCGATAGCAAGCCAAACCAGTCGGCTTGAGCAAGTGAAGGAATGCGAGGTTGATGCGGCACCCTATGGGGTCGTAGCCCAATGGACAAGTCTTGGTAATGAAAGGCCAGATTGGATTGGCTGGTTACCTCATATCGATCTTGCGGTATCGAAGTCACTTACCCAAGGGAGTGCCGAACACGATCGCTTGTGGACGCTGATGCAAGAGCCTGGAAAGCTGACACTCAATACGCAACTGGATCTGCGAGGGATTTACCGGCCCAAGATCCAGCCTGGGGCAAAGATCGATTACCAGTGGCCTGAGGAAATCGTAACGCTCAAACTTGGGGCGAAAGGTCGTGAGTCCAACGAATCGATGAACTTAAGTTTTGGTCTGTTTGTGGCGGAGCACACGCTTTTGTTGGATATCGATCGGCAGGACCCAGTGCACGAGTTTACGTTTCAGTTCGCTAGTCAAGAGGGGACTGGTCCTGTGACCCCATTGAGCATGACTCTTGAAAAGCCTCGTGGCGATGTCGACTTGTGGATTTGCGTCTCAACGCAAGAGTTCGCCAAAGAGACTCCACTTGCGTTGGCGCGTTTTTTGATGCCGTGGGTTACCGAGCGATCCAACAAGGAGGAGAGTGTTTCCGAGATTGCCAAGGTGCCTGAACTCGATGGAGGCAACTGGGGGGCTGGTCGCCGGTTATTTATGAGTGATTCGCTGGGTTGTTTAAAGTGCCATACCGAGCCAGGCTCAGGGCTGGCCCCTAAGCTTGGGCCAGATCTATCGAACATGCCATCGCGTGATTACGCCTCGAACCTTCGCGATATTATGCAACCGAGCCATGCGATCAATCCAGAGTTTATTGGCCATCAGGTTCGGCTTTCGGACGGAACGGTGCTGACAGGAGTTTTAAGAGAGCAGGGGGGTAAGTTGATTTTGGGGGACGCACAAGGTCGCTTGCAGGAGGTATTGCGAAGTGATATCGAGCAGATGGTTCCATCGAAGTTATCGATCATGCCCGTTGGGTTGGTTGATAAGTTGGATGCGACGCAGGTTCGCGATCTGATGACCTACTTGATGAAGCCGCCACCATCAATGCCACTGTCTGGGCCGATAGTAGCTCCGAGTCTAAGGACAGCGGCGCAAGTCGCACAGGTCCTCGAGGGGAGCAAGAAGATCGAAGGCGATCCTCGTCGAATGAAAGTGGTTTTGATTGCTGGTCCGAAGGATCATGGTCCAGCCGAGCACGATTATCCAGCGTGGCTGATGCAATGGGGACAATTGCTTACGGCGGCCCCTGAAGTGGATGTTCAAGTGGCTTGGGAGTTTCCCGACCAGGAGCAGATTGCCGATGCGGATGTATTGATATTCTTCCAGAAAGGGAGTTGGGATCAGGAGCGAGCGGATGCGATGGATAAGTTTTTCGCAAGGGGAGGTGGTGCGATCTATTTGCATTGGGCCGTCAATGGCTCTGAGAGAGTCGAGGATTTTTCCAAGCGGATTGGGTTGGCTTCATGGGGAGGTAAGATCAAGTTTCGGCATGGGCCACTGGAGCTCGATATCACCGACAAGGATCATCCGATTATGCGAAATGTACCGACGTTGGATTTGCTCGATGAGAGCTACTGGAAGCTTACGGGGGATGTGAGTCGGATTGGATTGTTGGCGACCAGTAACGAGGATGGTCAAGCGACGCCGCAGATGTGGACCTATGAGTCCGGAGGAGGTCGCGTATTCGTGAGTATACCGGGCCATTACAGTTGGACCTTTGACGATCCGATATTCCGGATCGTCGTGCTTCGAGCCTTGGCTTGGGTCTCCAGAGAGCCGATCGATCGATACAACGAGCTCGTACCGCTTGGAGCCAGGATGAAACGGTAGGGGTTACCTAGCATTTAAACTGACGCTGTGTAGATCTTGTCCGCCGCGTATCACTCGAAGAATCTCGATATGATTTTCTTCGACACAGTAAAGGATGATAAAATGACTGAAGCCTACGACTAATTTTGCACGAATTCCCTCTAGTTCTTTTCGACGGACGGGGATCACACCTCCTGCCTCAGGGAATCGCGACAGCAAGTCAAGCGTCGATTCTAAAGCGTCAAGAAAGCGGAACGCAGACTCCAGGCTGTAGGCAGAAATTGCTTCTGAATGGCTCGTAACATCATCAATAGCGAGAGGTCTTCGCTAGACCACTTTCCTGGATGCCATTTAGCCACCGTATTTAGAGCGAAGCTTTTCGCGAATAGCATCGATTTCCGATTTGTCCCATGGTTGGCTTGGTCCACTATCCCATCCCTGTAAAGCAAGTTCCTCGACTTCCATCTGGCGAAGATGGATCTGAGAGATGAGTAGTGCTACGAAATCTTCAACACTATCGAAGCCATTGCTCTTGGCCCGCTGGGTTACTGCATCGAGTACCGACTCGGGCAGTGTGATGGAAATAGTTGACATACAAACTCCAGATTGAAAGATTTTCCAGATTGTATAATTCGGGCGATAAAAAGTCCAAACTTTCGCTTACGGATCAGAGTTTCACTTGGGCTGTTTTTCCGATGACGGTCATCCATTTGCGGATTTGCCAAGAATGAACTAGGCCGTAGCGTACATACGGATCGCGACTTACGAACTGGTCGATCTGCTTGGGATCCTGGACATTGAAAAGCAAAATGGCTTGATCGACCGGATCGGCAAGTGCCCCGCCGAGTTCCAACTCACCGCGATCAGCAAACTCTTGAGCCAACTCCAAATGCTCTTGCCTGTAAGGTTGCCGACGCTCGACGTATTGGTCGACAACCTTATAGATCAACAGGTAATGCATCGAACCGTCCTTGCTACTTCTTAAAGTCACCGGCTCGAATGATCACGAGCTTCTTCGGATCGATGTACTTCTTGAAGGCTTTTTGCACATCGGCTGCTGTGAGGTTCTCAATCTGCTTTTCCTCTTGAGCAACATACGCCATCGAGCGTCCAAGATCGAGATTCGATGCCAACTGACCGGCGATGGCACCATCCGAGGCGCGTCCGATCTTACGGGCTTCTAAGTAAGCTTTCTTGGCATCGGCGATTTCCGCATCGGTAGGACCCAATTCGATGAACCGATTGAGCTCTTCCATCGCAGCCTTTTCCACCGCATCGATATTCTCTGGATTGGTGATGGCATTGATCGTAAAACGAGCATCATCACCTCGCGATGGGATCGAAACCGAGGATGTCACGCCGTAAGAAAGACCTTCTTTCTGCCGGATTCGATCTCCCAGGCGGCTCGATAGGGTTCCACCACCAAGAATGAAATTTCCAATCTCCAAGGGGATATCGTCCTGCGAATCTTCATTCATCGAGAAAGACAACCCTGTCAAGAAGACCGCGTTGGCCTTGTCAGGTGTCAGGATGTCTCCCTTGCTCCCTACAAGCCCCTTCTTGGACTGACGCTCGACTCGATCAAACTTGGTCGAAGTCTCCCAATCCTTCAAAGCCTCTTTGATTTCCTTCAAAGCGACGTCGGGTTCGAAATCACCAACGATCGCTACCTCGCCGACCTTCGCGGAGAGTTGATCCTGGTAGACCGAAACGATTCGGTCTAGCGAAAGGGACTTCATCTCCTCGATGGTTTCATCGACGGTTCGAGCATACCGCACATCGCCTTTCTCGTAGTCGCTCAGCGCTTGTGAGAGCTGCGTGTTGGCGAGCATGGCTGGATCGGTCGTCATCTGCGACATCATTGCGATCGACTGTGAACGGAGTTGCTCGAATTCTTCTTGGCTGAAGGCTGGATTGCGAAGCACCTCTGCCATCATTTTGATGCCGTCGGCGATCGAATCCTTCTTGGCTTCCAAGCTGAAGGACAACGAGCCGGCACTACCACCACCGCCGCCTCGTCCGCCGCGACCACCGCCACGACGGCCACCGCCCATACCCCCGCCTGCACCTAATCGGACCCCTAGGTCATCGAGTTTTTGACGTAGAGCTTGGCGATCGTAGTTCTTGGTGCCTGCCATGAGCATCGTCGGAAGCATGCTTGCGGCAGCAGAAAGATTCTTCAGCGAATCCTCATTGCCATAACGAAGAGTCAAAGTCATGTTGACCGTATCGCCTCGATTCTTCTTTTGAAGCATCGCGACTTTGATTCCATCGAGATCGACGACGGTTGTGCGTTTGTCGATGTTCTCTGGCGTTGGGTCGAACTCTTCGCCCGAGGCGATGGCTTCTCCACCTTTATAGTCTTTAACCATCTGGGCGATCGATTCGACAGCCGGAACGCTCAAGCGTTGCGGTTGGTCAACAGGGATGAAGCGACCAATGGTTCGGTTGTGGGTCTTGAAATAGGTATTGGCAACTCGGTTGACTTCCTCGGGGGTCACAGCGGCGATACGATCGCGTTGCAAGAACCATAATCGCCAATCACCAAGCGCGGACGCGGAGCTGAGGGTCTGCATCATCGAGGACGCGTTGTTGATGGTGTTTTCATAGCCTCGTTTCGCACGAACCTTGGCCCTTTCGACTTCCTCGGCAGTAAAAGGGGTCGAGTCCATTTTCTCAACGATATCGAGGAGGATCTTTTCGGTCTCTTCGAGTTTGCCTTCGGAGGGCTGTGCCGAGAACGTAAAGAGGCCTGGATCATGAGAGCTGTCGGCAAAAGCACTGGCGCTGGTTGCTATGCCCGACTCGACGAGATTCTTATCGAGTCGCCCGATCTTGTCCTCTGAGAGGATGCTACCTAGGATCGACAATGGGGCCCAGTCTGGGTGCGAGGCTGCTGGCATGTGATAGGCAGCAATCAGCGAACCGATCTTACCAACGCGTCGTAAGATGACGGTTCTTTCGCCGTCTTGTGCAGGCTCTTCGGTATAGGTTGCATTGAGCTTTCGTTCGGGTTTAGGAATCGAGCCTAAATACTTGGTGGCCAATTCGAGCGCTTTGGCAACCTCGAACTTACCGGTAACGATCAGTACTACGTTATCGGGTTGGTAGAACCGTCGATAGAAATCTTGTAAGTTCTCGATCGGCACGCGTTCGATATCCGAGCGATTTCCAATGGTCGACTTGCCATAGTTATGCCATTCATAAGCGACGGCTTGGACTCGCTGGGCGAGCACGCGTTGAGGACTGTTTTCACCGTTTTCAAATTCATTGCGAACAACGGTGAACTCGGACATCAAGTCCTCTCGCTTGATGAAACTGTTGACAAGGCGATCGCATTCGAGGTGGATTGCAAAATCGAGGTTCTCGTCGGTTGCAGGGAGAGTCTCGAAGTAGTTGGTGCGGTCGACATTGGTCGTTCCATTGAAATTGGCGCCATGGTCTCGAAGCGCTTTGGGTACTTCTGGAAACGTTGGTGTTCCTTTGAAGACAAGGTGCTCCAGAAGGTGAGCCATGCCGGCTTCTCCGTACCCTTCATGCCGTGAGCCTACCAAGACGGTCATGTTGACACTGATCGTGGGTCGCGAAGCATCGGGGAACAGGAGCAACCTGGCTCCATTGTCGAATCGATACTCGCTGACTCCTTCGACCGTCGTAACGATCGTCGGCGGAGCAGCCAAGGCGGATTGATTGCCGACGATACCGCTCGATACCAAGCCCAAAGAAACGATCGAGACAGGTAAAGATCCGGTTAGCAAACCCATCAGAAACATCGAAGTCAGGCGCATGCGCATGAGGACATCCTTATAAATGAAAAATTACGATGAAGAAGCACGATTCGATGGCGGATAAGTTTTCGATGAAGCCACCCAAGCGTGAAAGGAAATCGTAGCCTGAAACCCCCATTTTTGATATACGCTCATGGCTACTTCGTTACGACAATCCACTGCCAAAGCCACTTTGGAACATTTCTGAGCCGACATCCAATCCACCGCAAATTGCATGATTCCAGAACTGTAACCTTTCCCGCGGAATTCCGGTGCCAGTCCCAGATAGCTGATCTCTCCGAGCGGATAATTGTGCCGGGCTAAAATCAGGCATCCGGCAGGCTCCCCTTCGGAGCGAAGGACAAACCAGCCGTTGACTCCCGGCGTTCGGTTGGCCTGGTATCCCTCGATCGCCTTGTCCGTCGATCGCATGGCAGCGAGCTCAGGAACATCGGACGATTGTTGGTAGGTGCGTTCAAGGAGCTCAATCCAAGTCTCCCTGGGGATGCTATCGAAGGGCTCGATCTTGAACCGGTCGTCGAAACGGATTCGTTGTATGGATCGGTTGAAAGGGAAATCCATTTCCATTCGAACAAGTTTAGTCAGATAGGACATTTCCGCTTGAGAGCAGCATGCTTGCGATTCGCACAAAGTATCGGAATGGTCGGACTGGATCTGCACAAGTGATTGAAAGAGCTCGGCACCTTGTTGAAAGGACTCGGTGATCAAGCTTTCCAGGCACAGGGTCATTAGGTCACCGCCCTGGGTATAGATTTGGATATCCGACACTTTGCTAAGATTGGAAACCAACCGACGCGTGATCGATCCATGGATGGCCAGAGCACCTGCAGCCATGACGCAATATCCAGCGACGGCTTGCTGGTCTGAATGGACTTGCACTGAAATTACCGGCGTGGATGAATTGGTTTCGTTTGCGATGCGTTGGATCCAAGTCCATTCTTGGTTGGCTCGTGAAAACGAAAGAGGTTGCGAATACCATTCCCACCAACGCACTTGCTGTGAATCAATCTCTGTCATTGGATGAGGAGCCAATCAGCTCAAGATCTCGTGGATCACCTGAGCTCCCTCGACACCCGTGAGCTTGAAGTCCAGGCCTTGGAATTTATAAGTGAACGCATCGTGTTGGATTCCAAGTAAGTGGAGCATGGTGGCATGCAGGTCATGAACAGAGCAGATTTTCTCTGATGCTGCATAGCCGAGTTCGTCAGTACTCCCATGAACAATCCCTGGACGGATACCACCACCTGCGAGCCACATCGACATCGACTTGTTGTGATGATCCCTACCAACGGTTCCCTTATTGGCTTGAGACATTGGAGTTCGACCGAATTCACCGCTCCAGACGATGAGTGTTTCTTCGAGGAGTCCGAGTCGCTGAAGATCTTTGATCAAAGCGGCGCTTGGCTGATCGACCTCCTTGGCCCTCACGGGTAGTTCTTCCTTCAAGAGGCTGTGGTGGTCCCAGTCTCGATGGTACAACTGAATGAAACGCACGCCGCGTTGGGCGAGTCGACGAGCAAGCAAGCAGTTGCTTGCGAAACTGCCGTCACCTGGCGAGCAACCGTACAAATCGAGAGTCTCTTGAGTTTCGTCGCTAGCGTCCATCAAGTTTGGGATGCTCGTTTGCATTTCGAAGGCTAATTCGTACTGAGCGATCCGTGTCTCAATCTCGGGATCTTGGACTCGCTTCGCGTGCTCGCGGTTGAGACGCTCAATGGCCGCAATATCCAGCGCCTGTTGGGATGCTTGTACACCCGGAGGATTGTTTAAGTACAAAACTGCCTCCCCTTGGCTACGCAATTGAACACCTTGAAATCGGCTTGGCAAGAATCCACTGCTCCATTGCCTTGCGGCAATCGGTTGGGGCGAACGGCCTTTACCGGTCGAGACCAATACGACGAAGCCGGGCAAGTTCTCTGCGACGGATCCTAGTCCATAGTTGACCCAAGCACCCATGCTTGGCCTACCTGCGATTTGCGAACCGGTGTTCATGAACATATGGGCCGGATCGTGATTGATCGCATCGGTCGTCATCGAGCGAACCAAGCAGATGTCATCGATGATCGAGCCGATATGCGGCAGCAGAGAACTGATTTCCGTTCCTTGAGATCCTACTTTTTGAAATGGGAATAAGGGGCCAAGGCACATGAGTTTCTGGCCTTGGAGTTGTGCGAGTTGCTGTCCTGACGTGTAGCTTTCGGGCATTGGCTGGCCATGGAGTTCGGCCAACTTGGGTTTCGGATCGAAGAGTTCAAGGTGGGATGGGCCACCGGCCATCGTTAGCCAGATGACTCGTTTGACTTTTTGAGGTAATGGTAGGCGCTCGATCGATCCTTTGGATTGCGCTTCGGCTCGATCTTGACCAAAGAGCGTCGTCAAAGCGCCTGCTCCGACGGTGCTTTTACCGAGCATGCGTCGTCGGCAAAATTCCTTCTTAAGGAGCAAATCGATAGCGGATGGATCAGTTGCGTGTGATGGTTTCATGGAGGTTCAGTAGAACGCGTGCTAGATGAGTCCAGGCCGAAAGTTCGATCGGATCGGGCGGTTGTGTAGGTTGAAATGCTCCTGTTTGAATCAGTTTTGTCGCCGAATCAGGGTGCTCTTTGTAATATTGGTACTGTTGATCCAACAGATCGAGCAACGCTGTCTGCTCGGTAGGACTGGCCTTGCGTTGGAGAACTTGAGCAAACATCCAATCAAGTCGTTGGTTGTTGCTGGTGGTTGTTGTATCAAGGGTACGGGTTGCCAATCCTCTGGCCGCTTCGATATAGGTTGGATCGTTGAGTAAAACGAGTGCTTGCTGAGGGATATTCGAGCAAGTGCGTTCTGCGCAGCATTCCTCGCGCGATGGGGCATCGAAAGCCAGTAGGCTCGGGTGCAGATAGGATCTTTGCCACCAAGTGTACAGACCCCGTCGGTACTGATTTGGGCCTTTGTCCGGCGCATAACTTCGCGTGGGAAAATTCAAGGCGTCCCAGTAGCCCTCAGGCTGATAGGGTTTTGCACTTGGTCCTCCGATCTTTGTTGAAAGAAGTCCTGCGGATTGCAAAGCGTAGTCGCGAATGAACTCCGCATCGAAACGAAAGGGGCTTTGGCGGGCCGTTAAACGATTCAATGGGTCTAGTGCAATGTTGTTTGGTTCTGTCTCGCAAGACTGCTGATAGGTATTGCTCAAGACGATCGCGCGGACCATGTGCTTAAAATCCCAACCCGATTCCATGAACTCGCAGGCCAGATAGTCAAGGAGTTTCGGGTTCGCTGGCAGTTCTCCTTGGGTACCGAGGTCGTCTAAGACTTTGCTCAGCCCGGTTCCAAAGAAATGCTTCCAAAGACGGTTCATCGTGACGCGAGCCGTGAGTGGGTTTTCTGCCGAAACCAACCAGCGTGCAAGGTCCAATCGCGTCAAATTCTCTAGACTGGACTGTTCGCTAGAAGCTTTTGTGGCATCCGATGGCATCAAGTATTGAGGCAGGGCAGGTTTGATGACCGGCCCGCTGTCATCCATCCAGTTTCCACGTGGAAGGATTCTCACGGTACGTTTGTTAGGGGTTGCTTTTGTAACTAAGCATTTCGGGAGGCTCTTGGCGAAAGCGTCCCGTTGCTTTTTGGCTTTATCGAGACGATCTTTCGCTGCTTGGGAGTCAGCGTTTTCGGATCCCTTGATGTCAAGCTCCTTGAGTTCTTGCGAAGCTTTTTCGACGGAATCATCGAGTTGCGAGAGCCGAGCTTTCTCGTTTGGATCCATGATCGCAAGTCCCTCTTCGCGAGCACCGACGATTGGTTCTTGGATGTCGGCGAAGAATGCTCCTAGAGCGTAAAAGTCATTCGAAGTGATCGGATCGTACTTGTGATCATGGCACTGCGCGCAACCGGTCGTTTGACCAAGCCATACGGTTCCTATGGCGCGGACGCGATCGGCAAGCATTCTTGCTTCATAGTCCTTGGGCTGTGCACCACCTTCTTCGGTACTCAAGATCAGTCGATTGAAGGCTGATCCTATGAGGGCTTCTTGGTCGCTATCTGGTAGCAAGTCACCGGCGATTTGTTCGAGGGTAAAACGGTCGAAAGGTTTACCTGAGTTGAACGATGCGATGACGTAGTCTCGGTAGGGCCAAACGTTTCGAGGGTTATCGCTGTGGTAACCGATCGTATCGGCGAACCGTACTACATCGAGCCAATCGACGGCCATGCGTTCACCGAAGTGGGGATTGGCAAGAAGGCTTTCGATGAGTTCTGCATAGGCCTTTTGGGAGGGATCGGCTTCGAAGGCAGCGACTTGTTCGGGGCTCGGGGCCAGACCGATCAGATCGTAGTAGACACGCCGTATCAGTGTTCGAGGGTCGGCGCGTTTTGCGCGAGTTAATCCCTTGCTGTTAATCAACTCGTCGACAAGAGCATCGATGCTGCTGGATGGATCAAGAGAGGCTTGGGCAAGCGACTCGGGTCGTTTTGGGGTTTGGTAAGCCCAATGCGTTTGGTACTGCGCACCTTGATCGATCCATTCTATCAAAAGAGCCCTTTGGGTTTCAGAGAGTTTTTTGTTTGAGTCTGCAGGGGGCATGACCTCTTGAGGATCGACGGAAAAGATACGCTCGATGAGTTTGCTATCGGCTGGATTTCCCGGTTGGAACGCTCCGGTTCGAATCGCCTCATCGCGGAGGTCGAGTCGTAAATCCGCTTGCCTCGTTTGGGCATCGGGTCCGTGGCAGTAGAAGCAATTCTCAGCGAGGATAGGACGGATATCTCGGTTGAATTCGATACTTTGAGACCACGCGACCGAGCCAAGCAGGTACAGTAGCCAACATGCCAGCGAAGAGACCAAGTGCGAACGCCGTGTCATAAACCATCCCCAGATTGAAGAATTGAATTTTTATTGTCGCTAAAATAAGGGTTTGACGGAAGCGTCGAAACATCTTTTTCTCCAGGATCAAAGCCGATGGAACCATTGCTTAGGGTTGAAAACGTCAGCAAGAGCTTTCCTGGAGTCCATGCGCTCTGTGGGGTTAGCTTGCACGTGATGCCTGGAGAAGTCTTGAGCGTCATCGGTGAAAATGGTGCGGGCAAAAGTACGCTCATGAAGATCTTAGCCGGCGTGCAGGCTCCCGACTCGGGAACCCTTTGGTGGCAGGGCAGGGCGGTGCATTTTCATAGCACCAGCCAAGCCATGGAGGCAGGGATTTCGCTGATCCATCAAGAGCTCAATTTAGCGGAGAATTTAAGCATCGCTGAAAATATTTTTCTGGGTCGATTGCCGACTGCTTGGGGGTTCGTTCTGACCAAACAGATGCGAATTCGAGCGGACGAATTCTTGAGTCGAGTGGGTTTGAAAATCCCATCGAGCACACCTCTTTCGAAACTATCGATCGCTCAGAGGCAGATGGTCGAAATCGCCAAATCCCTCTCGATCGATTCGAGTTTGATCATCATGGACGAGCCCACAAGTAGCCTTTCGGCTCACGAGTCACAGAGACTCTTTGAGCTCATCGGTCAACTCAAATCCGAGCGTGTATCCATCGTTTATATCTCCCACCGACTCGCCGAGGTCGCCCAGTTGTCCGACCGAGTGGAAGTTCTTCGAGATGGGAAAAATGTAGCCACGCTCGAATCGGATCAGATCAATCATCAGCGGATGGTACAAGCTATGGTTGGGCGAGATTTGAACAGGTACTTTCCTCACGTTCCTAAGAAGCTCGGATCTGTGCGACTGAAACTCCAAGATGTCCGAGTCCATAGCAATCCCGAGCATCCGATCAACTTGGAAGTTCGCTCAGGTGAAATTGTAGGTTTGGCCGGATTGGTAGGCTCGGGGCGAACGGAAGTCCTCGAGGCGATTATGGGGGTGCGTAAAGTTCAAAGTGGGTCGATCTTCGTCGATGACAAACCGAAGCGGCTCGGCAGTGTCCGCTCGGCGATCGAGGCTGGACTGGCGATGGTACCTGAGGATCGGCGTCACATGGGGTTGGTGACTTCGATGAGTGTCGGAGAAAATCTGACGCTGGCCTCTCTTGAGAAGGTCAGTCGGTGGGGAGTTGTGTTGCCCGGTGCGGATCAGCGAGTGGGTCAAAGCCAAGTCGAGGGGCTTCGGATCAAGACACCGAGCCTTCGTCAGATCGCAGCGTATCTTTCAGGCGGGAATCAGCAGAAGATCGTTTTTGGAAAGTGGATCATCCGAGAGCCGAAGGTGTTGCTTTTGGATGAGCCGACGCGAGGCGTGGATATCGGAGCCAAACAAGAGATTTACGGACTGATGGAACAATTGGCAGGGCAGGGGGTAGCGATCCTCTTTGTTTCCAGTGAGATGGAGGAGATCCTGGGAATGTCGGATCGTGCCTACGTGATGCACGAAGGAAGGATCTGTGGTGAATTGGCGAGGAGCCAAATGAGCGAGGAGGGCATCATGGGGTTGGCGCTTGGTCGAAACACCATCAATGCATGATCAGACTCAATTACGATGTCGAAGCGATCGGAATGACTTGCTGCTCGTTGAGTAGAACGAGTGTGACTTGGACCATCTCCGGGTGCAATGAGAACTGTCTGCACAGCACTTTGCGATACAGTTGCAACTGAGGCGCATGGTGTACTGTTCGCTCAGCAGTCCAGGTTGCAAGATCGATATTGCTGGGTTTAGCATCGGTCTTAAAGTCGATGATCTCAGCTCTTATGACTCGGTCGCCATCCCAGCCGAGCACGCATCGGTCCATGATTCCGCGAATCAATTGATCATCGATCGATATCAAAAACCGTCGTTCGTTGGTGACTTCAAGTTTCAGTTTGGTTGGTTGGTGCCATTGGGCATATCGATCTTTGCTAAAGACTTGGCGGATCGTGGCTGACTCACAGTATCGCAAGAAACGGTTGGCTTGTTGATCAAGCTGCAGTTGCATCATCTCGTCTTTGGTAAGAGCGCTTGCAGCAAGTTTCAGAAGCTCGTTCTTGTCAGGCGAAAATTCATCAATCCAGGTTCGAACTTCCTCGAACCATCGGTGGATGAGCTTGCCGATCACGGTGGCGTCCGTATCGTCAGGTTTCCAGTAATCGACCAAGGGCTCGAGTGTTTGCGGTTTGGGCTGTTGGCTCGGTGCGATCCATTGGGGATTACGCAAGAGCGTGTTTTCGAGTCTTAGTTGCAGTTCGAGTGGTTTGTCTTTGGGCTCCTGAGCTGATTTCTGGTTCTTGAAATTTTCCTTGGTCGCTTCGGCTCGACTAGCCGACAATCGCTCTACCCAGTCGACTTGTCCGTGTCGATAGATCATCACGCCGGGCGCTGCGTTGGTTTGTTCGTTTGCGAAAATCGAGTGAAGCGCAGAGCCCCATTGCTTGATGGCCGATTTGTTGGGGGTCGCGTAGAGGTAAAGGGCATGACGAGCCCGTGTCAGTGCGACATAGAATAAGCAGAGAGCTTCTCCCAATTGTTGGTAGCTGGCCTCTTGGCAAGCGATCTGCCATTCGATGGGGAGGTAGGGTTGGAGTTCTTTACCGACGTTTCTCATGATTGAGATCGGAGGACCTGTGCGACTATCTCGCATGGCGACCAACCGAGAGGATTGCCGAACGATCGGCTGGTCGATTGCTGGAATGAAGACGGCGTCGAATTCCAGGCCTTTGGACTGATGAATCGTCATGACTCGCACAACGCTTTCGGCTTGTGTAGCCACGCGCGTTGTTTGGATCCTTTGGATGAATTCATGCACTAGCGATTGTTTCGAGGCATCGAATCGATGCGCTTCGCTGACTAGTTGCAAGAGTCGCTCTTGATCGCGGAGCGTGCAGTGGGGAGCCAGATAATCGACCAGTGTGCTGATTGTTCCTCCGAATCCGACCGTATCGAGACGCTGGCGAAGATCTAAGGAGATCTTGGTCGCATCGGCCGATACTTCCTCATCCCAAAAGGAACGCAGTGGTGAATGTTGCAGATGGAAATAAGCTAGCGAGTCTCCGGAATGGTCGGCAAGCTTCAGAGCGCTTTGGACAACCAGCACTGGAGCCGTATCGATCAGTGGGTTTCCACCTTCTTGGCTGGCCTCGACTCCTCGATCACGAAGTAGCGAAATCATCTTGGCCACATCGGAATTGGTGCGAGTCAATATACCAATGGTGATCTGATCGCTCCGGCGATGAAGCTCTGTCACTGCATCGGCGATATCTAAATCGATATCCGTGGGGATGGCTTTCTTTGCATCGGGATCTTGAGCAGGTTCGTCATGCGGTCTTTCCTTGGCATTCCAGAATTCGACCACTCCAGGTAGGCTCGATCTCTTTGTGGTGTGGTCGATGAAGTAGCGATCGACCCATTTTGAGACCACGGGATGTTCCGTACCTTCGACTCGTTTGCTGTCGTCCTCGGACAGATAGTTAGGGTGTTTTGCGAGTCCATGAAAGACTTCATTGACGAATTCCATGATGATCGGTGAACTGCGGAAACTCTCGGATAGTTTCTGCTGTTTGATGTTTTGAACTTGCTGGCCCACGGATTCAAGAATCTCCGAAACGCCCCCTCTCCATGCATAGATCGCCTGCTTGGTATCTCCGACGACGAAAAAGGAGGTGCGTTTATTGCCCGATGCCTTGTGCGATACGATCGCTTCGGCAAACGGCTTGAGGATTTGCCATTGATTGGGCGATGTGTCTTGGAATTCATCCAAGAGCAAGTGATCGATCGAGCTATCCATGCGATGGCTGATGCTTTGCATCTGCGGCAAAGGCCCTTGCTGCCCCGACTCTTGATGTTCTTCGAGGATCGTGCGCATCCAGTGGGCGAGTCGATCGGCGATGTCGGAAAAGGTCACGACGCGCCGATTTTGTTTGAGTTTTTCAAGTACCTGATGGTACTTCTTGAGCAGTTGATGGGAGGCTTCGTTTTGGATTCGGCGAATGGTGAAAAACTCTGTCTTGGCCTTGGCCAACAAAACTCGCAAGGGTTCGACGAGCTTTGGATCGATCTCGGATCGGTAGTACGTTGGCTGACTTGTAAGGCATGCACGGACGATGGAATCCTGCAGGAATTCATCCCATTTTTGGGAACGAAAAAGCGCAAGTGCCTTGGCTTTGGCGGTATTGAGTCGAGCGCTTTGGAGTTCAAGGGTCTCGATGGCTTTTTCCGCTTGCCGAACCTGCTGCTCGTCTGGTCCTTTGGGAACCTGGATCTTAGCCCAAGCATCTTCGGGTGCTTGGCGAAACAACTCGTAAGCATCGGTGATGAGGTTTTCGACTTCGACGCGCACCCCCCGAACGGCCAAGCCTTTGGAAAGTTGGGTGACCAGAGTGCGAAGTTGCTGATGGTCGATCGTATCGAAGAGTTGTGTGATCGCATCCCTGATGAGAAGTTCTTCCTGCGCTGTATCCAAAAGGGTCCAACCAGGTGGGAGTTTGAGTTCCAGCGCAAAGGACTTGGCCAATTGCGAATAAAAGCTATCGAGAGTGCTGACGCGGAAGCGGTGCAGGTGCGTACACAATCGAGCCAATTGGTAGCGAGCATGCTTGTGCCCGATCTGCATGGGAGCAATGACACTCTCGAGGCGATGGAGTCCCTCGGTGCTGCTGCTGGCTTCGGAGAGCCACTGGAGAATACGGTGAAGAATTTCTCCTGCGGCTTTGCGAGTGAAGGTGGTCGCTAGGATGGAATCCAGAGGTTGATCGGTAAAGAGCAATCGGATCGCGCGTGAAGCGAGTTGGTAGGTTTTCCCGGTTCCTGCCGACGCGAGGATCATGCTCGGCTCGAACCATTCGTCCAATGGGCAGCCTTCTGCAAAAACTGGTTCGATACTGATCATCTTTGGAATGATCGGACCTTGGGCACCGCGTGCTTTGGCGTTCGGTATTGGATCAACGTCTCGCGAATCGGCCTGGCTCTCTTGTTTCGTGGTCGCTGTTGGCTTTGAGTTTTTAGGCTCTTCGAGGCTTGGATCCCAAGGTCGTAGGACTGTTCGTTGAGTGATGAATCGATAGTCATCCCAATCCAGCGGTATCTTGTCGCTTGGAGGCCAGAACTCGCCCTGCAAAACTCGATCGGCAATTTCCTTGGCCGACTCAATCGCTGCGGCATGTTCCTCGGAGGAAAAATTGGCCAATATGAATTTGGTATCAGGTACGTTCTTCGGGAGAAGGATGTAGCCAAAGTGAACCTTGCTAATGTCCTTGATCTCAAGATCTTTGATGGTTTTGATCAGGATCCCGTACAAAGGCAATTGCCAATCAACCCACTCTTGTCCTTTGAGGTGATTCCTGCGAGGCTCTTCGGTCATATCTCCTGTCTTGTAGTCCAAGACAGCGATTTCTCCGTTTTTCTTGTTGACGTCGATTCGATCGATTCGACCGTGGATGATCATTTGGCCGTGATCCAACTTCCACAGGATGCCATCAGAACGCTGGACGTTGAATTCGATGTGCTCAATTTTCCAACCTTGAGCTGCCCACTGAGCTTGATGCTTGGCAAATTCCAAGAGTCTGAGTTTGGCTTGTTCGATTTGCACGACCAGCGCAGGTGGCAAAACGGAACCGAAGTGGTTTTCGACCCAGGTGTCGAGCTCAGGGATCAGCCAATTGGCGATCGTCTTTGCATCGGTCGACTCGGCAACGGGTGAATCTTTGAGTCCTTCGAGCACCAAGTGGAGCATATCTCCAAAGCCACCCCCATCGAGTTCTTGGGGTAGATGCTCACTCGCATAGGCTTTGCAAAGCTTCCTTAAATAGAAGCGATAGGGGCATTCGCTGTATTTCTTGAAATCCGTTACAGCCATTGCACCGATGCGTTTGCTCGGATCGGGCTTGGGAATCGCGATGTCCGACTGATGTTCCCGGGCAGGCCAGCCCGAGGCGATCTGGTTGGATTCCTCTTGATCGGATATCAGCTTGGCGACTCGCTCAGGGAGTTGATCGGTTTGCACGGCCATCATCAAACGGCTTGGTGTCAGTGGATCGGAGTTGGCGCTGTATCGATTCATGATGAACTCGACTTGCTCACGTGTGTGCAAGCAAGCCATCATGACGTACGCGTCCCGAGCGTATCGACGGGCGTTGTCCAAAAGTCCTAGTTCGCTTCTCAAACGGTTGGGTAAGAAGGCGTCGGAATTGACACTTTCGGGGACAACCCCGTCGTGCAGGCCGGTCATCATAAGTACTGGAGCGTCGTCCAAAGCGACATCGAGCCAGCCGAGCATTTCGATCGCCGAGTCGTCGGCCAGTGGTGGAATTTGAACTCCTTGGAGTTGTTGCTGTAGCCATGCGAGAGCTTCGGTAAGCTCGATTGCCAAATTCAACTTGGGTGGAACATTCGCTAAACGATCCAAGACGGAATTGATCTCTCTGCAGCCGCGAAGGATCACATGGCCGTCGGGTTTGGTGCGATCGATCTGTTTGAGCTCCGAGAGGCTGATAAATAGGTTTCGCAGGGGCTTGGCCCAAGCATCTAGGGTGCGTTTCGAGCTTCGCAGAGGTTGCAACCACAGATCGATCGCTTCGACGACGGCAACAAAGATCTCTCGCCCAGGGGCTTGTGGCCATTTGGGTACCGAGACACTTCGCAAGAGCGTTTGCTTGAGGTAATCATCGATCGATGTCAAGAAATTGGAGGGGAGACCTTGGGGCTGTTGCGATTGCGACTCGTCGGTTTGAGGTGTAATTTTCGCATGGACCGATAACCAGGATTCGATCCAAGGGATACGAATGAGGTTCGAAAAGTTTTCGACATTAGGGTCTCGGAGGTATTCTTCGATCCCATAGAGAACCTTCATCGGCGGGGTGCCATAGATCGGTATGCCTGGCCCGTACCGCAGGGCAACTTGATGTTGGGCCAGAGTTTCCTGGAGTGCCGGTACAAGGCTCGGGTCTGGCACTCCGATAGTGATGTCGCGTACGGAACGGGACTTGCCCAGTTTTGCCAATTGCACAGCGAGTTCCTGGCCTGCTTGGACCGCCGAGGTTCGCACATGGATTTGATTTTGGTCGATCGGAATTTCCACGTTTTGCCAAAAGGAGGATCGGAGAGTTCCATCTCGATCGAAACCTTCGGCAAACGAGTTCGGAGCCCCGACGAGGACTTGGACGTTCGGTCCGATGGCAGCGAGGAACTGGCGTTGCGCTCGATTCAAATCGACCGTGCCAATCAAAACGACATCGTTTTTAAAATCGACGACTTCGCCATGCTCGAGGGCGAAACGGCGAGCGGATTGAACGTCCCATAATCCAGCTTCGTGGAGTACATCTAAGTAACTTCGTTGCAACTGAGCGAGAATTTTCCAGCGAGGTTCCTCGATGGTTCCAGCAAGTTTTTCAGCAACATCTTTGAAATCCAAGAGATCCGATGCGAGTTCTTTGTGGAGTGAACCTAGGAGTTTGGCCAAGTCCATCCAAACGCCTAGTTGATCGAGAGCAGGCACCTCGAAGAGTAGTGGTTGAAGTTCATTGGCTGGGGTCGATCGCAGGACTTGAACCCATGCCATGATTTGGGTTAGTTCCGATGCAAACGGCAGTTTGGCTTGGTAGAGTTCTTCGGGCAGTTTTCCGAGAGTCAAAAATCTCGGTGGACGGAGTATCAGTTTTTGCTCGGCAGCTCTATGTGCCATGAGGACCTGGATTCTTCGGCCAGCCATCGAGCCCGGGAGGACGACGAGCACGCGATCCATATCCCATGAGTTACCTCGAGAGTAACGCTTCACGAGGTAATCCACCGCAGAGTGCAGAATAGGTTGTTCCCAGCCGAGGAAGGAAACCTCGGCAACGTTTCGGAACGGCAGCGAGGGGCTTTGCTCTTTCGATGTTTTCTTTTTGGGCATCTTCCTATCCTTCCGGCAAGACGATCGTCAAGTATACAGGTTGTTGTCCATGACGGTTTATCGCAAGAGGGTGTGACACCTCAGGTCACGGATCTTGCTCCCAGGGATTAAATTCCCAGATAGACTTGTAGAATCCTTGATTTTCAGCCTGCTGAATCCATTTTTTAAAGAAGGTATTGCGGCCTAAGGTGGAACCATCACCGATGACGATGAGCCTTCGTTTGGCTCGGGTCATTGCTACATTCATCCGCCTTGTATCCCCCAAAAAACCGACTTCACCTTGCGTGTTCGAGCGGACAAGCGAGATTAAAACCACTTCCTTTTCACGACCCTGGAAACCATCGACGGTATCGATTTCGCCGCTGGTATTTGAGCAACGATCCCTGAGGAATCGGACTTGGGCCGAGTAGGGAGCGATCACAGCGATCTGTTCGGGCAGAATCCCGGCAGCGAGTAAAGCATCGACCTGTTTGAGGATCCAAAGGGCTTCGCGAGGATTGAGCTTGCTCTCCCCGTTAGGATCGAGTTCCTCGGTCCAATCTGCTCCTGAAGTATCGACGAACAAGACCGGTTGGGTATCGAGAGATTCGGTTTGAACACCGGGCAAATCCGCAAGCGTGTGCCCAGCGACGCTTGGATCAGCGATCAATGTTCCAGCATAGAAGTGTTCGGAGGGAAACTCCATGATCTTTTGGTGCATACGGTACTGGATCGTCAATTGCCGAGTGACAAGCTTACCCCATCGCTCGACGAGCCTTTCCATCATGCTCTTGGATAAGCCTTCGAGATTCGCTTGGTTGCTCAGAACCGTCGGTGGCAATTGGCAATGGTCGCCGGCGAGCACCAGTTTTTCGACGCGAAGAACGACCGGCCAATATCCTGGTTCGGTACTTTGGCAAGCTTCATCGATCACACCCAGATCAAAGGTGCGATCTCCGAGGATTTCAGGATCGTAGTTGGTCGTAGCACAGATGACTTCTGCGCGATCGAGTTTCGTATGGATGATTTGCTCTTCGAAGATTTTGGCGTCATTGCGAAGTCGACGCGCTTCTTGTTTAAGATCCTCGCGAGCACCTGGCATCGGTTTGCCGCGGGTCCATCTGCCGGCTTTGCTCGTGAGCATTTCTGCTTCACGACGCATTTCGCGCACGACCTTCATCGCCGGATCGGCTTCTACCAAATAATCCAGCGTGTGTTCTTGGAGAGATTCCAGGACGCGCGCTGGGTGTCCGATACGTATCGCATCGATTCGAAGTCCTACGAGTTTTTCCAGAAGGTTGTCTACACCGGTATTGCTCGGAGCGCAAGCCAAAACGCGTTGGCCTTTGGAGACAGCTTGACGGATCAATTCGGCGACGGTGGTGGTTTTTCCAGTTCCTGGGGGTCCATGAATAATCGCAAGATCGTTTGCTCCAAGGGCGTGAGTGATCGCGTCGCACTGGGATGCGTTGAGTTGAGATTGGACTAAGGAAGCTTCGACGGATTGGATGTTTTTGATCGGAAAGAACTGGGGTTCTTTATCGTTGATCAGCAGTTCGCGGAATTGAGCGAGCCGGCCTCGGCCCTGCAAGGCTTGGAGCATCGCTGATTGTTGACGTTTGCGAGTGATCTCATCGGCCGAGAGTTCGAGACGAAAGAATTTTCCTTCAGGCCATTCGTCAAAGACGACTTCGACGCTCGATGAAGATCTGGCGCATACGACACCGTTTGCGACATCCATGAGAGTGTCTTCGTCGGATGCGACGACTGGAGCACCTACGCGGAAGCGGTTCCAAGGCAGCAACGCTTGAGCTTGCCGTTTGACAAAGGTTGCGATGGTTCGGCCACCGAGTCCAGTGCGGTGATCGGAGATGACCATGTGCATGAGCGTATCGCCCTGGGCCTCGATCGATCGGTCGGACATCCCCCGGGCCTTGCGAGATTCACGGCGTGAGGAGAGTCGTTCTCGCTCTGCGTCGGATTCGAGTTTCAAAAACCGATACCAACATTCGAAGTACTCTTCGCTATCGCGATAACTAGGCATGGGATCCAATGTCGATCTACAGTTTCGGTAGCCGATAGAAAAGCAGAATCGGCACAAGCATCGCTGCCATCATGGCAAAGACGGAGGAGACTGGCCAAGCCAAGCATCGCTCAGCGACCCAAATGAGCAACTGGTAGATTGGTCCAGCAAGGAGGATACCGATGAAGTTCGCGAAGTTCATCGTACCGATGAGTCGGCCTTTGAGTTCCAGCGGCGGACGTTCCTGCAAGAAGACTTGGATCGGAATCACAAACACGGCCGCTCCGATTCCCGCGATGATCAATCCTAAAAATGTGCCGTTGTAGCCCAGGAGCACATCCCCGTTAGGTTTCCAAATACTGACCAAGCACATCGAGACGATCATGATCAGGACACCCAGGCTGACTTGCTTGTCCTTGGGCATGCGTTTGAGAATTAAATTGGCACCGACAGCCCCGATGATAATGCCTATGGCAAGACCGGCCGTGAGCACACTGGTCTTTGTGTCGGCTTGCTGGAGTTGATCCTTGCCCATCCGATTGACCACTGGCATGACCAAACCGCCGACGAGCCAAAAGACACTCGAAACAACCAACGCGAGCAGAAGCGGACGATCTCTTTTTAGGAGAGAGACGATCGGTTCGGGGACAATCGAATCGACCATCTGGAAACGGGCTTGGGGTTGCACGGGTGAGGTGTATCGCACGTAGAGCGAAGTGATGGTGCCTACCACGGCGACCAACGCACATGCCAAGGACCCGATCCACAGATTGCTAAAGTCCTCTTTTCCTGCGGCATCCTTAACCACCAGGGCATCTTTGATTGCTCCTGCCAAGACGACCCCGAGGATGATGGCAAGGAAGGTCGACATGAGGATCAGGCCATTTGCCCTTGGAAGGTGCTTGTGGTGGAAGAGTTCTGGCAAGATCCCGTACTTGGCCGGTCCGAAGAAGGTGCTGTGGATCCCCATGAGGATCAGGACGGTCCAGGTGCCATAGTCGCCGATACTTCCGTACATCAAGAAAGCGATCACCGCCAAAAGGGTGATCGCGATTTCTGCGATCTTGCAAAGGACGATGATTCGGCTTTTGCTGTTGCGGTCTGATAGATAACCTGCGACTCCGCTGAGCAGAACAAAGGGTAAGGAGAATGCTAAGGTCGCCCAGCCTTGGCGGTCATCTTTGGTAGCCCCAGCGATGCCCCCGATGGCAATCAGCAGCATGAGTTGTTTGTAGAGGTTGTCGTTGAAGGCACCCAGGAACTGGGTGATTGCAAGTCCCCAAAACGAGCGGTCAGCTAGGAGCGACTGAGTCGGTTCGGATTCGTCTTGGGAAGTGGACTCTTGCATGGTCAGGCTTTCTCTCTAGCGAGAGTTTGTAGTCCGCGAAGGTCGAGTTTACCGGTGCCAAGAATTGGTATTGTATCGACTTTGATGAAACCGTCGGCACCGGGGATGTAGATCGAGGGCAGTCCGGCTGCGATGAGTTTTTTGACGATGACGTCGGGTGCTTCAGGAAGCTCGGTGTAAAGGACGACGATCTTCTCACCTTTCTTTTCGTCAGGTACACCGCAGACAGCAAGCTTGAGGATGTCTTCGTCACCACCGACGATCTTGTTGAGTTCCTCTTCGATTTGGATATGGGGAACCATTTCGCCGCCGATCTTTGAGAAGCGGCTTTCGCGTCCGGTGATATGGATGAAGCCATCGGCATCGACGAATCCGACGTCGCCGGTGATGTACCAACCGTTGTTCATGACTTTGGCAGTCAGCTCGGGTTGGTTTAGGTAGCCTGGCATGACGTTGGGGCCAGAGATTTCGATCATGCCTGTTTCACCGGGGCCCATCACCTTGGAGTGATCGTCCAAGGAGACTGCACGGGCTTGGACAGCCGGGATCGGTCTTCCAACAGAGCCTTCTCGGAGCGAATTTTTTCCTTCTTGAGTTCGGGCTCGGCTCGGCGGGACGTTGACGGCCACGACTGGGCTGAGTTCGGTAGTTCCGTATCCTTCGATCGGGCGAACTCCGAATCGTTCCTCGAAGGCTTGGGCCAACGGAATGGGCATTTTCTCGGCACCGACGACGACGACATCGACGGTTTTGAATTGCTCGGGTTCGATCCGTTTGAGAAAACCGCGCAGGAACGTGGGTGTACCAAGAACAATGGTACACTTGTAATTTTCGATCAGTTTCGCGATCTGTTTGGGCTCGAGTGGGTTGTAGTGGAATGCACCTGAGCAGGGCAAGCAACCGACGGCCCAGAGAGTGCCTGTGTATCCAAAGGAGTGGAAGAAGGGCAAGATACCTAAAAAGCAATCGTTCTCTTTGACATGGATCGTTGCGTCGAAGCCTTGGACGTTCGAAGCGATGTTATTGAACGTCAGTGGTACACCTTTGGGGATGCCGGTGGATCCTGAGGTGAAGATGATTGTCAAGCGATCATCGGGCTTGTTTTTGTGAAGTTCCAGTTGGGATGCGAGCATTCCTTCGGGCATGAACTTCGACTGTGTAAAGGCGACGATTTTGTCGCCCAGGGTTGCTTTGTCCTTGAGGTCTTCCAGATAGACAACTTCGGCATTGAGGTTCATGCCCAATTTTTCCATCACCTTGCGGCTGGTCAAAACGTGTTTGATTTGAGCTTGTTCGATGCATCGGTTAATGATCGATTCTGAGACGGTGTAGTTAAGGTTGACAGCAACACGGCGTGAGAGGGTCAGGGCCATATTGACCACGACCGCCGGAACCGTTGGTGGCAAAAGGACTCCGACGTGTTTTTCGTCTTCGATAGGTTTGAAGCGAGCTTGGAGCACCTCACGGTCGATGATACGTTTAAGGGCTAATGTTCGCAGGAGTAGATCGTTTCCAGAGAGTTTGACTCCCGAGGAGTCGGCGACCTTGATCTGAGCTCCTTTTTCTCGGCAGCGGCGGATGAATAGACGAGGAAGGTTCCAATCCCACTGGAAGTTCGAGGAGGGCTGAGGTTTGGTGTTCATGGCCTTGGTTGGATGTAGATTTAGACTTGTTACTTTTTACGTTTGAACTCTTGGGTCAGTTCTGGAACGGGGATGCCGATTGCACCACGTCCCTCTTGGAGTCGGAAGTCGACATCTTCGCGGATTTCATTATGGTCGATTCCCCAAACGATGTTTTTTTCGTCGTCGGTTAAAGCCTTGCTCGATCGCACTAGTCTCATGCCGACCATGCGAGCCGGATCGCTGGTGAACCACCATGGGCTTTAGGGGACGTTGGGATCTTCATCCTTCCAATCTTCATCGACCGAGCCGAGGCGAGCCGAGGATCGGAGTCGCTCGGGTGGATCTTGCCATCCGCCACCACGTACGCATCTGGATCCTTTTTCCTTTGGAGCGACGAAAGCTTGTTGAACTGAGAGGGTTTTACCCGCGCGATCTGAGTAAGTATCGGCTGCATAGTGATCGAGGGTCCACTCCCAGACGCTCCCGTGCATATCGTGAAGTCCGAAGGGATTGGGTTTTTTGCTACCGACTTTTGGTGCACCTTCGGGACTGTTGGTCGCGAACGCAGCATACTCATCGAGTTGCGCAGGATCGTCACCGAAAGAGTAAGCGGTTTTGGTACGTGCTCGAGCAGCGTATTCCCATTCGGCTTCGGTGGGCAATCGGTATTCGATGCTAGTAATGCCACTTAGCCATTTGGTGTACTGCTTGGCTGAGTACTGGGTCATGGTCACGGCGGGTTGTTTGGGATCGTCGCCGTATTCGTAAGTAAAGCTCGGTTCGTACAGTGGGGTCGGAACGGTGATGGCGTCGACTTGGTCGAGCCCTGAGGCTTTGCGGATGCCTTGACGTGATAGTCTTTTGAAGATGTCGTAGGTCTTAATAAAGGTCTTGTATTCAGCCCATGTCAGTTCGGTTTTGGCCATCCAAAACGGTTCGACTTCCACGGTGAATTCAGGTCCTTCGTCTTGAGAGCGACCGGGTTGGCTTTCAGGGGACCCGATCGTGATCTTGCCGCCTGGGATTGGGATCATTTCAAAGCGAATGTCTGATTCATCGACCGTCTGAACATAGGGCACCATGTACAGATCTTCGGAGAGTTTGACATTTGGGCCTGTTGCTGGCTGGGTCTTACTTAATCCGTTTTTATTGGTGTTCAGGTTGGCGTCGGAAGAAGAGTCTTTTTCTTGGGGGTACCAGGCGAGGGACTTGTCGCAATGGAGCAGCAAGACCGAGGTAGCAAGAAAACTAAGTCGTAGAAAATTCGCGGAAATCAGCTTTGGCATAGCTTGGGTAAAGTCGCAGGGGTGGCTTGGGGGCCGAACGTTGGAAAATGGTTGTATACCGGTAGCTTTAGAGTAACTACTAAAGAGCGAATCGAACAGTCTAGAGGGCTGTTGGATCTTGTGATTGTTTGGGGATTTGCTAAACAATCGGGGAATAGGCATCCTAAAGATGCAGTGATTCCTAACTATTTTTAGAGTGAGAGACCAGACGATGGACATCCACACCCTGACGCGTGAATTGCAATTAGAAAACTCGAGCAAAATTGTGATGCTCGTGGCCGACGGGTTGGGTGGATTGCCGATGTCACCGGGTGGCCTTACCGAGCTTGAGACTGCAAAAACACCGAACCTCGATGCCTTGGCAACCTTGGGGGTTCAGGGAGCGAGCATTCCGGTTAAGCCGGGGATAGCTCCGGGGAGTGGCCCCGGGCACTTGGCCCTCTTTGGGTACGATCCGCTGAAGTATCTCATCGGGCGTGGGGCTTTAGAGGCAACAGGAATTGGGTTTGAGTTGCAACCTGGAGATGTTGCGATCCGTTGCAATTTTTGCACGATCGACCAAGAGGATCGCATCACCGATCGGCGAGCTGGTCGGATCAGTTCCGAGGAGAGTGCACCTCTTGCGATTTCGCTCCGCAAGATCCAGATTCCTGGGATCGAGATTTTTGTAGAGCCGGTCAAGGAGCATCGATTCGTGGTGGTCTTCCGAGGCAAGGGCTTGGGTGGCAACGTTGCTGATACCGACCCGCAAAGGACTGGTGTAAAGGCATTGGATCCAGTCGCGCAGAACGAGGAGAGCAAGAAAACGGCGGAGGTGGCTAAGGAGTTTTTAAGGCAGGCTAAGGCGATTTTGGCCGGACATCCAAAGGCGAATTTTCACACGATGCGAGGTTTTGCGGCAAAGCCTCAGTTGCCAAGTTACCGAGAGGTTTACGGTTTGCGGG
>JBJSXX010000097.1:0-2649 GCA_046086605.1 Pirellula sp.
CCCGCGCGAACTTGGATTCTCTGAAGTACCACCACCAGACGAAAGCCATCGCCGCCAAGGACAATGGGATCATCAACCAAACAGGCAATAGTCCATTGAACTCGAAGCGACTCATGCTGCACCTCGACTGCGACTAGATCCAGCATTCATTGGCATTGAAGGTGTTGTTGTGGCTTTTGCCGTGCGAGGCGAGAGCGATTGCTGCAAAAAAATCTCGGCAAGGAACATCGCTAGGAGGCCAAGCCAAAACCATGTCCACAACTCCTTGCCACTGGAGTTGGATCGCTCCTTTTCAAGCCATCGATTGGCATCGCTGTGGACCGATGCCGAAGCCGACTTGGCCAGCGACTCTAGTTCTTCAGGAGCCAGCACAGATCGTGCAAGTTCCTGTTTGCGATCGATCGAAGAAGAGGTGAACCCGTGGTAGAGTCGCGTATCACCTGCCATCGCTTGCCCGACCCCTTCGAGTCGTGCTGATCCAATTTCGACGGACTTACCGAGCTCAAACGCCTTTTCCTGGATCGATGCGCCTGGCAACTGAATGGACAAACGGGTCGCTTCAGGCTTGGCAACGGCAATACTGTTTTCGATCCAAGGTTCGCCGAGTGGCGTTTCATTCCAACCCGCAGGCCAACGAATCGCAGTGGTCATCATCCTCTGAACCAAGGGCAAGAAAACCGGGAGCGAGGGAAGATTGCTGTCTGCCTCGTCACAGCCGCTTGTCATCCAAAAACAACGCCCTGTCCCAAGGGGCAAACTGATCAAGAAGGGTTGGTCGTCTTCATAAGCCAAAGAGACAACGGGCGAGACGTTAGGCGATTCATCGAGTTTGAGCGTGTGGCGAGCGACGAACCTCGCGGAACTCAAGGAATCGAGCGATGCTTTCGAGAGTTCAAAGGCGGGGCTTGCCGTGGGCTTGATCGAACCTTCCCAAGCCGTACGAGGACTGAAATTGCCGATCCGCAAACCACCCTCTGCAATACTCTCCCATGCGTTGAGTTTATCAACCTGCACTTTGTCACCCAAGCTAAATAGCAAACCGCCTCCCCGCTCGACGAAAGCTCTCAGCCATTTGCGTTGGTCAGGATTCAGATCTGCGACGTTGCAACAGATCACTGCCTGCACTTCTTTGAGCATCGCTTCATTCCATCCGCCTGGATCGACCACCGATGTCGTGAATAGATCACCGGGTTCACCTCGAAGGAGTGAGAAGGGTGTCAGGGCCAAGCGAACAAAATCCGATTCGCTCTGCATTGCCTCACGCTTGCGATCCCCATCGATCATGAGGATCTTGGCCGGTTCTCGCACCCGTAGCACTTTGGAAATCGAATGGTCTTTTGGATTCGAATCCTCGTGATCGGCAAAGACTTTCAGCAGTGTGTCTTCGGCCTTGGTCGGCGACCACACAAAACGCGCCGTCGACGTCGAGTTGCCTGCGATGGTAACCGACTGGCGTTCGATTTCATCGAGTCCCTCCATGAGAACAAGTGGCACGACGACCGGTTCTTGGGAGTCGTTTTGAAGTGATACGATGATGGTGAGTTTACCCTGTGGGGCAACCTGAGAGGGGATCGATTCAACGCTCTGAATCGATATGTTTGCATCGCTTGACGGGAGAGCCGCCGCTAGGGCATTAAGAAAGCTCCAAGCGATCGGAACGCTACGGCCTGAAAGCTGATTGGCAATGTCCCGCGTAAGGTCTTGCTGAGCGGGTTTCCACTCGGAGGCTTGAAAGTCCGAGACCACGAGCAGATGGCGACGGGGATTGGAGCTTTTGTCTAGCCAATTGGCCGCTTCGCGGGCCCCTTCGGACAGATCCAAACGTCCGGCTGGTTCGCTGCGATCGTTGAGGGAAATCAATCGTTTGGCGATCTCGCTAGGTTGATGCTCGGCCCATAGCTCAACTGGTTTTCCACCTAGAATAATCGCTGCATCGGATCCACCGGGGAGTTCTTCCAAGATTTTTTGCACCTGCGAGATAGCCTGCTGCAAGCGAGTTCGCTTTTCGCCAACTCGGCCTTGTGTCTCTTGCGAACTTTGCATCGAAAGGGAGTCATCCAGCAGAATCGCTAGACTCATCGGGGTCGAGCCTGCGGTATCCTTCCACGACTGAATAAGCGGTCTTGCCATCGCAAGTGCCAGGAGTACAGGGATCAAGCATCGGATGAGCAGCAACAAGAGTTGCTTCCATTGAATCCGCCGCGAATTGACCTTCACTGACGAGTCCAAGAATTGCATCGCCCCCCAATCGATCGTCAAGTACTTGCTGCGATTGAGCAAGTGGATGATCAGTGGAACGGAAAAGGCCGTCGCACCAAAAGCGAGCAAGGCATTCAGAAACGTCATGCTTGCCCCCGATGCGAGATATACGAAGCCAAAACAGCGCTAAAGGATTCGGAGGTTCGAACTGGAATCCAATCGATTCGATTCTGCTTGCAACCACTGCGGATCGCCTCCTGATGGCTGTTGAAATTCGCAAGATAAGTCTGCCGCAACGACATCGGATCGACTAGCAACTGCTGCTCCTTGAGTTCGAGCGAACGAAATAGCGTTCTGTTCTGGAATGGAAAATCCATTTCGTCGTCATCTAAGATCTGAAACAGAAGGGCCTCTTGGTTGTTGGCTCGAAGCATCGAAAGACTTTTGAAT
>JBJSXX010000098.1:0-7767 GCA_046086605.1 Pirellula sp.
TCGAATCGATTTTCTTTCCCAAAACTCATAAAGGGTATTGTGGAGCGTTCCTTGGACCGGACTTCCATCGCTCGCCTGGAGCTTGTAGCGAATCTCCATTCCCCGACTCGGTGCGTATCGAAAGTTCGAAGATGAAACCGAGTTGGGGAATGGAGATTCGCTACAAGCTCAAGGCGAGCGATGGAAGTCCGGTCCAAGGAACGATCCACAACACCCTTTATGAGTTTGGGGAAAGAAAAGCGATTCGAGCACCAGGGGCCGAAGAAGATTAACCTTCAACTATGCGATCTTGACGAAATCGCAGGCAACCTAGCCCAATGATTCCTTGAGCGTCTCTTGCTACAATAGCCTGCAAGTGGATTCTTCGCGTCCATCGATCGACAGACATCAACACCTAGCATCACCATGAGCACCTCTAGCAAATCCGATAGCAAATCCCAATCGAGTTCCGGCATTCAGATCACTTGGCACGGCCATTCGACCTGGAGTATCCACGTAGGCCGATTCCACTTGCTCATCGACCCTTTTTTGGAATCGAATCCTGTTGCAAAAACCAAACCGGCGCAACTTCACCCGACCCATATCTTGATTTCCCACGGGCACTTCGATCACATCGCAGATGCAGCCGCAATCGCTAAACAAAGCAGGGCTGAGGTTCTTGCCAACTATGAGATTGCCACTTGGCTCAGCAAGAACCATGGTGTTGAAAAGACCATCGGTATGAATCTAGGCGGGAGTTACTCCTGCAAACCGGGACGAATACAACTAGTGCCGGCACTGCACTCATCGAGCCTGCCCGACGGCACCTATGGCGGCACGGCAGGCGGTTGGGTGCTGGATCTCGAACCAGAAGGCTCGACATCCAAGCGGATCTATTATGCTGGCGATACCGCACTCTTTAGCGATATGCAGTGGGTAGCTCGCAAACCAGTTTCGTTGCTGATCGTTCCCATCGGCGACCTGTTTACCATGGGTGTCGAAGACAGCATTCAGGCGACACGGTTCGTTCACCCTCAGTATGTCATGCCTACGCACTTCAACACTTGGCCACCGATCGCCCAAGACGAGAAAGCTTGGGCATCCCAGATCGATTCTCAAACCGATGCCGAGCCGATTCTCATGAAGGTCGACCGAGCATGGGAGTTACCGGAGTAGGGAACTAACGCCCCAAGACACCGCCGAGGTATCGGCCCGACTGAGGCACTTTGCCTTGCTGCAACTCTCGCTCGGTCACGTGCCTGCCATGCTGCGGTGGAACCATACGGTGGAGCACTACCGGAAGTGGACTTGTGTGGACAACGACTTCCTTGCCATTAAGTTTCCTCGTGTATTGCTTGGCTTGGGCAGTGCCCATCGTAGCGCTCATGGTGAGTGCAATCGCCGCAAAACAAAGGCCGCGCATTTGAGAAACTCCTGTTGAGTGAATTTAGGGTCAGCGTAAGGGGAGTATACTCAGGATTCGTTGCAATTCCAAAATTTTTCGTGATATCGTACCGTCTACCTTCGCATCTCCTGCGCCTAAAAATCGGGTTTGCATTTTTGTAACGAAGATTCCGAATGTTATCACTCTTGGCTTGATCCCTACGACCCGTAGGATCAATCATCTTTACCAAATCCTCATCGATCAGGAATGGGATTTCTGTTGAACTGGGTTTGCAGCCCGATCAACCTGGAACAAGCCCGTTTGGTAAGCCTTCAATTGCCACGATTATGTCCCCTCCGATTTGTCCAGTTGAGTTTACGCTTTGGTGGTGCCAGCGATTCCATCGCATCGATGCTTGCCTATGGACACCGGACGTGGAGAAGCTCGAGTTGTTTTCGACCATCTGCCAACTGCGCTGTCAATCGTGGATCCATCGACTCGAGGAGTCCCAAGGCAGCGGCCGAAAACTGCTTCGAATCTTCTCGGGCTCTGAGGAACCCAGTCGCGCAGCGGTGATTCGCGACGTATTGGTTTGTGAGCCTTTCGTAAGGCTCCTGGCGTGCACCTCCAAGTCGATTCGAGCCGAACAGATACGTCGTCAGGTGCATCCGATTTTGCATGACGCATTCGTGTCGATTCGACAAGTCCGCTGCTTGGCACTCGATCAACTCATTATTGACTTAGATCGCGGTGCGCTCTGGGCGAGAACTCTTAACCGCCTACGAATCACACTCGAGCGATGGACCGATATGCTCCTTGGAATCACAGCGGCCAAGCAACACGTAGTCGTGGCGAGCTTCTACAACTACGGTTTTAGTTCCAAGCGAATCAGCGAGTTTGCTTATGAGGCAAGCGATGACGAGAATCGACTTTCGGGGATGCTCGAAGATTGGTTTTTGCTCCAGGGTATTCGGCGCACGATGCGATCCTTTGGGCCACATCTACCTTTGCACAGCGATTGGGAATCGCAACTCCGCCAACTAGCGATGGGTTTCTTAAACGCTTCGTCGTTTCGCACGGCATCTGTAACGGATTCTCTGCAGATTGATCAGCGATTTGCTGCAATCGAGCATTGGTTCTCAGTGATCCAAGAAGACGCGACAAATTAACCTGCTTCGATTCGTCGCACTGCCTGGATGGCTCGTAATGAACTAGCCGCAAAATTATTCCGGCAACGGTCTGTCTTTGGTTTCAGGCAGAAACAGCAATGCGATCAGACCGATGAGGAAGAACAAGCTCATGTAGGTGCATGCATCACGGAAGGCTTGGAGTTTGACTTCTGGTGTTGAGCCAATTGGTGCCAATCTCTTTTGCAATTCGCCTAGAGTGATTGGTCCGGTGGCGGCTATGTAGCGTCCCACGTTGTAGCAAAAGCTCGTCCCAGTGCTACGAAGGCGTGTTGGGAAGAGCTCTGGTAGGTAGACGGCAAAGCCTGCAAAGAGGGCCAATTGGCAAAAGCCCATCACACCGCTTAGCCAAATCGTCGAGAAGCCGTTGAATGTTCGGAAGAAGAGGATCGTAGCGGCCATGGCTGCGAAATAGCCGATGACGAAGGCTTTCTTGCGTCCGATCTTTTGGCATAGAAAAGTAAACGCCAACATGCCAAAGAAAGCACCGGTGTTTTGGATAATGCCATTGATGCCACGGAACGTCGATTGCTGGGCTTTGATCTCATCAGCAGTGACGCTTGGATTCTCCTGCTTCATTTGCAACTCGATCACACCGTTGACGAGTTCGGGAGCAAAGAATCCGATGCCCCATACTCCAACAACGCCTGCGATGCACAAAAGCAAACCACCAAAGGCCGAGGTTCTCCAACGGGGATCACCAAGCAAATCCATGTAGGAGCCAAACTTCACGCCGCTTATTCGACCTTCCTCTCGGGCCTTGACCCACTTCTCGGGTTCTTTGAGTCTCCACTGGATGAAAAAGCATAGGAATGCTGGCAGTGCTCCGAGCAAGAACATAATCTGCCAACCGTATTTGGGGTTAATCGTTCCGGCCTTGCCTAGTTGCCCGATCGCGATGCTCATGAGCCCTGCGGTGATGTTGCCAAAAGCAGAAAGGGCTTGGAGCAATCCTAACGCAGGGGTTCGGGAACGTTCCGGAAGGGAATCGGCGACCAAGGCGACGGCCAACCCAAAAACACCGCCGACACCCATGCCGGTGATAAATCGGTAGATAAAGAAATCGATCCAACTGGTTGAAAAAGCGCTTAGGCCCGTGCAAAGGGAATACATCAACACGGTGATGGCTAGCGTTCTTGCGCGACCGATGCGATCACCGACGGCACCGAAGATCAGACCACCGGTTGCCCAGCCAATCATGAAGATCGATGTTGCATAACCTCCATACTGATTGATCACTGGTCCATCGGTCCCATCGGGAAGCAGCGCCTTGAGGGCCTCGCCCCGAGCGAGGATAAAGACTTGTTGATCCAAGCAATCGAAGACCCAGGCCATCGAGGCCATAGCAAAGACGAACCAATGGTAGGCTGTGAGACCTTTCCACCAAGGAAGGTTGTCATTGGTTTCCAAGGGGAGATCGGAGGGCGAGTAGGGGTCTTGGTTGGAGATGATTACACCTAGCGCACTGGGGGGAAGGAAATAGCGGGGATCATTGAAGACTCGGCAGTATACATCAAAAGAGCCGTCCATTCCTGACGGGTGGGCTTGGTTCGGACCAAAAAGAGCTCTTAGCCCAATAACGTCAGCGGATGCTCGCGGGTGCTACAGGGTAGCATCACTCTTTGCCCGACGCGTTGGGATTCAAACGCTCCGAGGATCATCTCCGTGATTCCAACTGCATCGATCAAAGAACATTTTGGTGCTCGATCCTGCTCGATGGCTGACGTCAAATCCTTGATTGCAGCAAGATGGCCGTCTTCATAGCTCCCAGCCTTGATCGGCTCGGGCTTGCCAACACCGGCCGACGTTACCCGCTCCCAATTCTTTCCCGACCGGCCTGAGGACCAGCTTCCATCTCGCAAAAGATGTGCTGCTGCCAAGTACCCACTTTCGATCTCCAAAATCCCTTTGGATCCGAAAACCTGCAAGGCAAACCGACTCGGACTAGCTGCCATCGCTTTGCGTGATGCAAAGTAACCCATTACCCCATCGTTAAACGTGTATATCACCTGGACATGATCGCCAGCCAAAGGCCCTAAGCCCTCGTTCCCCTCGACCACATGCTCCTTGCGAATCGCTTCTCCGTGGTGTGTCACTTGAGCCACACACGACGTTGGATCACTTTTGGCGATTTTTCGCATAAGTGCAAATATGTGCGAGCCTAAAACCCACATATCTTCGGCCCCACCTCGATGATCCTCTTTGCCTCGACCTCGCAACTCGAGCACTTGGCCGATCGCCCCATCTGCTATCAGCTCCATGGCCACATCGAGAACCGGTGAATACTGTGCCGTATGGGCGATGGCCAACTTCAGTTTGCGATCCTCGAACTCCTTTCGCACCTGATCGCACTGGACCATCGTTCGGCAAAAAGGCTTTTCCATGTAAACATGGCAATTGGCTTTGGCGCAAGCCATGAGCATCTCAAAATGCTGATCGATCCAACGGGGGCAAATCGCCACCAGATCGAGGGACTCTTTGCTGAGCATCTCCCGATAATCGGTATAACTCTTTTGAGGCTTGAGCCTTTCGATGGCTTGAGACAAACCCTTTGGGTTCGCGTCGGCAAGTGCAACGATTTGGACGTTGGGCAGTTTGGTAAAAGGGACATCGACCGCATGTCCGTAATCACCTCGGCCCGTTGCACCGATAATACCAACGCGGTATTTGCGATCATCGATGGCCCCTGTGACACTTTTCACACCTGCAAAAATTCCACCGGCGACAAGTGCGCCTTGGAAGTTTCGTCTACTTAGCGATTGGCTCATGGCTCGTCCCTCTGTTTTTTGAATTTGGGCAGATTCGTACCGTCATTGATCGTGGGCATTGGTGCTTGGATCTCCCTACGCCACGTCACAAGACGCTGGTGTAGATCTTTGGCTTTGGTTGGATTGGTTTGAGCAAGATTCTTTGATTCGCCGATGTCTTGATCGAGATCATAGAGTTCGAGCCTTCCGTCTTCGAGGAACTCCATGAGCTTCCAGTTCCCCATGCAAATGGTGCTAACTGGGGTGGTTCGCCATGAGTCGACACCTGCTCCTAGATATCCTGGAAAATGTTGATAGATCGCATCCCGCTCGAAGCCTCCTTGATCGAGCATCAGTGGCACGAGACTTTGGCCATCGAGTACTTGATGGGGCTTTGGTGCCGAGCCTAGCTCCAAGAGTGTAGCGTAAAGATCGACATGGATTGTCGGAACATTGCAACTGGTGCCCGAGCGGATGCGGTTTGAAAAGCGGACGATCAAGGGTACGCGTGTGCCACCTTCGTAGAGACTCCCTTTACCGCTGCGAAGGGGTGCATTGTCGGTAATACCGCCGCACTTCTTGATCCCTTCGCGCACATACCCACCGACACCTCCGTTGTCCGAAGCAAAGATCACGATGGTGTTATCGGAGATCTTGAGCCGATCGAGCGTATCGAGAATTCGCCCCACACTCTCATCAACCGATGCGATCATCGCTGCATACGTTGGACTGTTGTGGCCTTCACCATCGGAATCGGTGATGCCCTCTTTCTTTTCGAAGCGAACGATCAGATCCGGTTTCGCTTCATGGGGTCCGTGCACACCGAAGTGCGGAAGGTACAGAAAGAAGGGCTCCTGGTGGTGCTGATCGATGAACTCGACGGCTCGATCGGTGAGAAAGTCGGCCAAGTATTGGCCTTCGGGGTAATGGATCTTTGGATTGGTTTCAAAATCAAAATGTTTTCCTGCACTGACGATCGCTTGGTCAAAGCCCCTTTGGCTCGGATGGTATTTCCCAGAGTCGCCGATGTGCCATTTGCCGAACATGGCTGTGGCGTATCCGGCTTTTTTCATTTGCTGTGCGATCGTGTCGCGATCCAATGGCAGTTGGGTGAGGTTGTCGACTGGCCTGAGTGGACGTTTGGTCCAGTCGAATCGCTCGATGCCACCGACGGTGTAGATACCTGTTCGGGCAGGATGCTGGCCTCCGAGTATCGCCGCGCGCGTCGGAGTGCAGTTTTGGCAATGATGATGATTGAGGAACCGGATTCCTTGACGTGCAAGTTTATCGATGTTCGGTGTTTCGTAATAACGACTGCCGTAACAAGCTAAATCGGTGTACCCAAGATCATCGGCGAGGATAAATACGATGTTCGGCGGTGCTGCGCCAAGTTCAATCGAACCGAGTAGCAAATTTGTACAAAGAGCTACGGCAAGCAAGAAGTATTTCGATAGCATAACAGCAACGGCCTCGGAAAGGAGAGAATGCGGTGGGTATTCAAACCCACACCAGTCTACTCGATTCCCCAGGCCGCTGCATGCTTGGGAGCCACTACTGCGAACTCAAATGGATTCAGGCGTTTCGACTGCGAGAACAACTAGCCTTGCGTCGAGCCCGATAGACAAGCCCGACTAGACCGCTGGTGGCCCATAATGCCATGGAGGCCGGCTCGGGGACTCCTGGATTGGTGTAATTGGAACCCTTGCTTAGCATCCACGTTTCCTGACCATCATTGTTGTTGGAATAACTGTACTGAAGATAAACAAACGGATCTGGAGTATTTGGTAAAGTGAAGAGATCGTTTGGCAGGTAAAAATTCATATCCGCCTTGCCGTTTCCAAAAGACCCATCGACTTGTACAGAAATAACGAAGTCATCTAAATTCATGTCGTAGATAGGTGCCGGCAGATTGCTCGGGTTTGATATCGACCCGTTCGACGATGTATAAACTTTAATATTCGAGATTACGATATGGTCGTCGGCCTCGTCTCCTTTCCCTATTTGGTTAACATCAAGCAGGAAAACCCTTAGTTTGTTGTCCGTCGTAAGAGGAATGTCTGAAAGTTTGATCGTGTGCGTTTTCTTCCCAGCTCCGTTAAAGAATGCTTGCGGATTACTTGTATCCTCCTCAAAGCCGTTGAATGCCGTTACTAAAGCGTCGCCGTCTTTTTCAACGGGAGTCGTAAGAAAGACATCCAAATCGCTATGGCCTACATTCGTGTGCTGAAACCAAGCGATGAAGTTTCTACGTGCTTCTCCAATTGCCCAATCAGGATCCTCAAGATTGTACGTTTGACCGATGATGCCCCCATAGGTCTGGCATGCTAAGACCGCGTGAGTCACTAGAACGATCAGCAGTCCTAGGCCCGTCGATCTCCTTCGATTTCTTCCGAGTGTTCGATTCAACATTGTCCTTCTTCCCTATTGCACGAAACCAACCTAAAACCCCCCCCAAACCAACGCGGCTTGA
>JBJSXX010000099.1:0-12085 GCA_046086605.1 Pirellula sp.
GCCTTACCAGTCGCCTCACCAAACCCACGATGGAAGGGGACTCGACGACTTGGCTCGAGATCACCGCAGAGTTCTCTGGTGGTTCAAGCGGATCAGGAGTATTCAATTCACAAGGCGAGTTGGTTGGATTGGTTTCTCGCATTCATCCGATGTTCCGCGAACAGGAGAAGTCGGATCGGTCCAGGAAATCAGATGGTGCATCCGAGCCACCTGAATCTGCCAGTGGGCGATTGGTCTACCCGGAGCAGATTCTCAGACGCTGCGTTCCGATCGAATCCATCCGAAAGATGCTTACCCCCTGATCCATCATGCGTGTAACAATCCAACAGCTTCGCGATGCCCAGCAGATCCTGGCTGAGCACATGTCGCCGGCCCCTTTGGTTCGATCCTATGCCCTTGAAAGACAACTGGGATTGCCTGCCAATCGCAGGGTGTGGATCAAAGATTATGGTTGGACTCCCGTGGGATCTTTTAAACTCATGGGTGCTCTTTACTGGATGTCTCAGCACGCCCCGAAACTTGCAGGAAGACCTACTGCTGCACACTCTTCAGGGAACTTTGCTTCGGGGCTTTCGTATGCAGGCCACCGATTCTCAACTCGCGTGATCATCGTCATGCCCGAGTCGGCGCCAAAGATCAAATTCGAAAACACTCGCAGATACGGAGCCGAAGTTCGCACCTACGATATTACCACCGATCATCTCACGGGAGTCCGAGATCGACTGGCCAAAGAAATCGCCGAGCAAGAGCAGGCCTTGCAAGCCTCCCCCTACGATGACCCTTATGTCATTGCAGGCAACGGAGTCGGAGGACTTGAAATCGTTCAAAGCTTAAAGGAACAAGGTAGAGAGTTATCCCATTTTGTATGTGCTGTCAGTGGTGGTGGATTGATGGCCGGTCATGCTCTTGCAATTGCCGACGGTTTTCCGGATGCAAGAATCGTCGGTGTGGAACCGGATCAAGCTGACGACTTCAGGCAATCACGCATCGAGCAACGACGGGTTCGGTTGCCAAAGCCGACGAGTATTTGTGATGGATTGTTATCCTACGATGTTGGCGAGAACAATTGGCCGATCCTTCAAAAACTCGTGAGCGATTCGGTCGTTTGTAGCGATCAGCAGACCAAGCGAGCCATGGCTTGGCTTTATCAAAACCATGGCCTTAGAACCGAGCCTTCAGGAGCCATCACCACCGCCGCAGTGCTTGAAGGAAAAATCCCCTTAGGAATCGATGGTGATCAACACGGAGTCCAAGGCGACATCGTTGTGGTTCTAAGCGGTCGGAACATCGATGAAGAGGTTTTCGAAAAACATCTGAGCGACTCGAACCTCAACGATGCTTCTTGTTGAGGGTTCTTAGTGCCCGCTTAATGATATATCGAGTCTGCGGAGTCTCCGACTGAGCCTGCCATCGTGTGGTTAAATCCAGCACCCACTCGGGCTGAGACTTGCTCGCATCATTAAGCCAATTGGCAACGGAGTTCCGAACATAGAGCGATGCATCGGATTTCAATGGCTCAAGCAGTTCGAGTCCCAACTGCGGTTGTTTTTTGAGCAGTTCGATGTGGGCGCACCACACACCGCACGGACGAGTAATCTCGCTCGCGTACCTGCGAAGACGTTCGTTGCGACTCCCTGTCCATGGCAAGAGCTTGGGCATTGTTTCGACAGGGCTCGAGGCGACATGATGGCGAAGCGCCATCCAGGCGATCTCGCGGGTGCCGGGGTTAGGATCATCCGCAAAGGGCTTGACCCAAGCGAGTCGTTTTGCAAACGGCATCGAGTCCCAGTTTCCGACGATCAAAGCACCCCATTCGCGAACCACATCGCTTGTGTGACTCTCGATAGCCTTGAACCGCAGATCGCCGGGCAAGATCAGCGTCGCAAGTTCTTTGGCGATAAGCTTCGATAGCTGAAGCGACGAGAGGGGTGAACCCTCTTTGGTTAGTTTCTTGAGTGACGGTGAGAGCTCAATGTTCAGTTGGCTCGAAAGAGCCTTGAGCAACTTTAAGCGATCGACCGAGAGCCATTCGACGAGGGTCTTTGACTCGATCCAACCTTTAGCCAACGCGTCCAAGACATCAGCGGGAATCTCCCGCTGACGAAGCGCTGCTTTGCGCTGCTTGAGCTGCTCGATTTTCGAATGGGTCTTAGGATCCACCGAGGGCTTTGACTAGCATCGAGGTCAGGCCGGTCGAGTAATCGGTTTGATCGTCCCAGGCCCAGAGGTTTCGAAGAATGTCCGAAGTGAGGATCCCGCAAAGTCCCATAAGGACCAAAACCAGGGCGAGCATACCGACCCAGAATCCCGAGTAGGGAACTTCGGCCGATCGCATGGCAAGGGCGGCACCAGCACCGGCACCGGCGACGGCTCCGAGTTCATCGGCACCGAATCCACCCTCTGCTCCTGCTTCTTGCACAGCACCATCAAAGACACCTCCCTCGGGAAGTCCGATGCCATCACCGAAGCTCTCGGAGTCTTCGAGCTCGATGACTTGCGAGCCGCTATCATCGTCGGCTTCAACGCTCGATGGGGTCAATTGGAATTCTTCGTTTTGATCGACCAGGCCCGCACCGATGCCGCTAGGATTGCTGGTCGAACTTATTTTCGAACTCGATGCTGGATCGGCAGCTAGTTCTGCACCTAGATCCAAACCGGAGATTCCAGTACCTGCCAAGTCGAGGGGTTCATCTTCAAGCGACAGGCCGCTATCGGATGGACTCATCAGGTTGATGCCGCTTTCACTTCCGATTCCAATTGCAGAATCGCTACCGAGAACCAGTTCATCCTCGTCATCGCCCGAGAGTTCCAAATCACTACCCAAACCTTTGGAGGCTTTGGAACCCGCACCAACACCAAGATCTGATCCCAGGACATTGGATCCGGGTGCCTTGCTTTTGCTCGTTAGATCCCTACCACTAGAACCAGATGGATCTTCAAGTTTAAGATCGCTACCGAGCGACAGGTCGCTTCCTTCACCTGAAAGTTTAAGGTCAGAGGATTCTGCATCCTTGGACTTCGACTTGCTTTTATCCGCCGACGAACGATTCACGAGTTTGACACCGCTATCGCTACGTGGGTCAGGAATCAAAGCAACATCGCTTGGCTCAGCGTCTTCAGCAGTGAGGCGTAAATCGGAGCCGAGCGAAACGTCTGAGCCCAAGGAGATTTCGTCTTCCCCGCCGGCAACATCGCCTCGTTCCTCGAGCACTCGATCGATCTCTTCTTGTTTGAACTTCCAGCTTGCGCCATCGCGATAACCGAAAATCTCACCCTTGGATCGCATCTCGACCAAATCGTCGGTCGAGACACCCAAGATCTTTGCGGCTTCTTCGAGAGATACGTAATTGGCCATTCCCAAACCTATTCCAAAGCAGGTGAACGATGAACAGAACTGTCGGACGGAACTATCTAAAAGGTCTTTCGATTGCGTCGTTGCGGTCTACGCAATCGATAAGATTTTAACTAACTATATGCGACAAGCCGAAGAAAAACTCCAGAAGTTTTTCGAGTTCACACGGGGTATTTCGCCTCAAAAAAACCTCCAAGCATCACGGTTTGACCAAGATTCCTAGAAATTGGCTTGGTCAATCGGAAATGCCGTCCTTTCCGGCGTTCGATTGATCCGAAAACAAGGATTATTCCGACTCGCGAGAGTTAGGATTTTCCAGAAAAAGGACTGGACAAAAAACCAGCCGATGGCCATTATTTGGGGCTTGTTAGTTGACAAGCGGTTCGCAGGATCGATTTTAGCCAGGAGTTTGAAACGTGCCGAATATTCAGAGTGCCAAGAAGCGTCTGCGTCAGTCGCTAGTTCGACGAGGTCGTAACCGGGCAGCGAAATCAAGTATCAAAACCGCAATCAAACGGCTCCAAGCCAGTGTTCAGGCTAAGGAATTCGATGCAGCCCGAGCCCAACTGACTTCGATTTATAAGCTGCTCGATCAAACAGCATCCAAGGGAGTCATCCACGTCAACAAAGCATCCCGTACCAAGAGCCGACTGACCCAGTACGTCAAAAAGGCTTCGGTTGCTTAGCCAACCCCCTATCGGTCAGCTCGCCCAAACTGCGATTTAGCCCAGTGATTCACTGGGCTTTTTGTTTTGGCAAACGATCAATTCGGGTCACGACGATCGAATCGCCTTTTCGGTTGAGCAAGTCAGGAAAAAGTATTTGCACCTGTGAATTCCTGCTCGATTGTGCACCACCGATCCGATCTAACTGGTTCGGTGATAGCCTTTCTTTGCCCCCTAACGTGCACAGACAATCATGAAATTTGACCGCAATCGCTACTTCATGCTGGGTGTGATTCTGCTATTGCTCGGACTCCAATTCCGTTTGGTCGACAGTTTCGTTTTAAACGAAACCTCGACCCGTGCTTTGCATAAAGTGATGAAGACCAAGACGGTCGATGCTAACTCCATGGCAACGAGCGTATTTATGCAAACGGCCCCGTCCCCGAAAAAGACCCTCCGGCCCCCAAGGTGGCTCGGTTTTGTCCTTCTTACCGCCGGCGGGATCATGGCTTTGCACGCTTTGGTTTTGCCTAAGTCTGGTGGCTAGCTCGATTCGATCGAGTTCGAGAACCTTTGAATTTGCCCATTTGACATTGATTCTGGGGGGATTTCGTCTATAAATCTCCAACGCTCAATGCCCATTCGAATCAGTAACCACAAAATCATTTCCACCCGAAACTCCTTCAGGTCTCGATCATGAAAGACGGCATCCACCCAAAATACCACGAAACCAAGGTGACATGCGGTTGCGGAAACAGCTTCAGTACTCGCAGTACCCGCAAAGAACTCAAGGTCGACATTTGCAATGTCTGCCACCCTTTCTACACCGGAAAGCTCAAGTTCGTTGATACCGCCGGTCGGATCGAAAAGTTCCAGAACAAGTTCGCCGCTGGTACTTATGCCAGTCTTCAATCCCCCAAGAAAGCCGCTACGAAAAAGAAGTAGCGACCCCATCGCGTTTGGCTGGACTCGATAGCCCAGCGTCGATGGCAATCCAAATTACTGCGCGCTGCATGATTGCCAAGGCAAACCTGCAGCGTTTTTTTTTGCCCGCTTTGATCGAATTCGATAGAACCTCCCTAGTCCCATGAAGATCCGCGAACAACTCGAACAAAATCTAGCTCGCTTCACCGAGCTCGAGCAAATGATGTCCGACCCAGCGGTCTTGGCAGGCGAATCGGGCAACATGGCCAACATCCTTCGCGAACATGGTGGCCTTTCGAAAACGGCGCTCAAGTACCGTCGCTATAAAAAACTCTCGGATGATCTTAAAGATCTCGCTCCTATGCTCGCCTCGGAGGATCAAGACGAGAAAGCCATGGCCGACGAAGAGGCCGCAGCGATCCGTCAAGAACGCGAGAACATCTGGAACGAACTCCTCGAACTGTCCGTCGGTGGAGAGGATGCCAACCGCACCCGATGCGTGATGGAAATTCGTGCAGGAACCGGTGGCGAAGAAGCCGCCCTCTTTGGACGCGATCTGTTTGAAATGTACCGACGATACGCTGAGACCAAAGGCTGGAAAGTCGAAGTCATGGACTCAAGTCCCAGCGAACGTGGTGGCATGAAAGAAATCATCCTTTCGATCGAAGGCGATGGAGCCTATCGCGAACTCCAATTCGAAAGCGGTGGCCATCGCGTCCAACGAGTCCCGGAGACCGAGGCCCAAGGTCGCGTTCATACCTCGGCGGCCACTGTCGCCGTGATGCCTGAGCCCGAAGACATCGAAATCGATCTGAAACCCGAAGACTACAGACTCGATAAATTCTGCGCTTCAGGCCCCGGTGGTCAGCACGTCAATAAAACCGAATCGGCAGTGCGGCTAACCCACCTTGAATCGGGCATCGTCGTCCAATGCCAAGACGAAAAGAGCCAACACAAGAACCTTGCCAAAGCCATCCGCGTTCTCAAAACGCGGCTCTATGAGGCCAAACGCGAAACCGAACGCCAACAACGATCTAAAGAACGCATGTCGCTGATCGGCTCGGGGGACCGCTCCGAAAGAATCCGCACCTACAATTTCCCCCAGAACCGCCTGACCGATCACCGAATCAATCTGACCCTCTACAAATTAGATCAAATCATCGCAGGCAACCTAGAACCGGTTTCCCAAGCCCTCCTCGAATACGAACGATCCATGCTTCGCGACGATGAAGCTGCCTAAAAGGACGCATAAACATGAGCGATAGCGGAGCTACACCCAGCGAAGTTTGGACGATCCTTCGAATGCTCCAATGGACAACCGAACATCTAAAGAAGCATGGTTCACCCTCGGCTCGACTCGATGCAGAAGTCCTCTTTGCACACGCCCGCAAGTGCCAACGCATCGACCTGTATGCAGCCTTCAATGAGGAACCTCCCGAAGAGGTTAAAGCCGTCTTTCGCGATCTGGTCAAACGCCGCGCCAACGGTGAGCCTGTGGCCTATCTTGTAGGAAAAAAAGAATTCTTCTCGCTACCGTTTATCGTGAACCAAGGGTGCTTGATCCCACGCAACGAAACCGAGCACATCATCACTGAGTGCATCGATCGGATCAAAAAAACACAGGGCCCTTTGCGCATCGCCGATGCCTGCACCGGTAGCGGATGCATCGCTGTTACGATTGCCAAAGAATGCCAACGCCTAAGTGTCCCTGCGAGCATCATCGCAATCGATTTGTCACCCGAGGCTCTCGATATCGCCAAGCAAAATGTCGAACTTCATAAAGTCGGTGATCGCGTTGAACTCATGCAAGCCGATCTTCTCGATGCGATCCCACAAGACTCCTGCGACTTTGTCCTCAGCAATCCACCTTATGTCTCCGAGGAAGAGTACACCAAACTCGATAAATCCGTCCGCAACTACGAGCCTAAAATGGCACTCGTCGCCGGTGAAAGCGGAACGCAAATCATCGGGCGACTGATCGAGCAAGCAGCTCTGAAGCTCAAGACTGGTGGTTGGTTAATCTTCGAGCATTCTCCAATGAATGCCGCAAAATGCCAAGAAATCCTGAGTCAATCGCATACCCCAAGCGGGCCCTGGTCCGATGTTCGAACCATCAAGGATCTCTCCGGGCTTGCTCGCGTGACTCTTGCCCGTCGACCCTAAAGCCGAGTTTTTCGGTAAATTACTCCTCCAGGAGCTTTTAGCTCGGTCACCTGCTTTCACCCTTCCTTTATCTAGAAGACTCAAACCGGTAGCGGCTTATGACTGTTGAAAACTTGATGGACAAACTTGTGGCCCACTGCAAAGCCAATGGATTCATGTTCCAATCTAGCGAAATCTATGGTGGACTGAATGGTTTTTGGGACTATGGGCCTTTGGGTGTCGAGCTCAAGCGGAACATCAAGGAGGCTTGGTGGAAGGATATGTACCAGAGCCACAACGAGCTGGCCAAACCTGAGAGTGCCCCTAGCACGTTCGATATGGTCGGGCTCGACTGCACCATCATCATGCACCCGCAGGTCTGGAAGTGCTCCGGGCATTACGATCTGTTCCACGACTACATGGTCGATTGCCGCAAAACAAAAAAGCGTTATCGCTTTGATCAAGTTCGAGGTCGCTGGGTCACCCACGGAGAAAAAAGAGTTTTCGTCACGACGATGGCCGAGCCTGAACAAGAACAAGAGGATATCGCTCGCCGGGCACTGAAACTCTTTAATCTGCGATCCAAGGAAATCGACAAGCTGCAGTTCGATCAAAAAGTTTTAACCCTCGACAAACTCTCCGATCCCGATCGCGCAAGTGTCCTTGGGCCTGATGCCGACGAAGTCGGGACACTCACCGACCCTCGAGAATTCAACTTGATGTTCAAAACCTACGTCGGTGCACTCAGCGGTGAAGAAGGAGCGGCGTTCCTTAGACCAGAGACGGCTCAAGGCATCTTCGTGAACTTCAAGAATGTCGTCGATAGCACACGCATTCGGGTTCCGTTCGGTGTGGCCCAGATAGGCAAGAGTTTCCGTAATGAGATCACCCCTAGAAACTTCACCTTCCGATCCCGCGAATTCGAACAAATGGAAATCGAGTTCTTTTGTCACCCAAACCAATCCTCCGAGTGGTACCAGTACTGGCGCAATCGCCGTGTGCAGTGGTACAAGGATCTTGGACTCGATTCGGAACGACTGCGCCTTCGCGAACACGATCAGGATGAATTGAGCCACTATTCGTGCGGTACAGCCGACATCGAATACGCTTTTCCATTTCTGCCACCGGGTGAATACGGGGAACTCGAAGGGATCGCTCACCGAGGCGACTTTGACCTGCGCAGCCACTCCGAAGGCAAACTCGATCCAAAGAAACGCCCCTTGGAAGTCGAACTCGACGAGGAAGGAAATCCGCGTCATCGCGGAAGTGGTAAAGATCTTTCGTATCGTGATGATCTGAGCAACGAAAGATTCATCCCGCATGTGATCGAACCCTCGGCAGGTGCAGACCGAGCTACACTGGCCTTTCTCTGTCAAGCTTACACCGAAGTTCAATCCTCAGAGTCTGGAGGCAAGTTCGAGTCTCGCGTCGTGATGCGATTCCACCCACGCATCGCACCTTACAAAGCTGCCGTGCTACCACTGGTCAAAAAAGATGGGATGCCCGAGATCGCCGCCGAAATCTATGGTGCTTTGAAAAAGAAGTTCAACGTTTTTTACGATGAGAAAGCAGCCATCGGAAAACGCTACTGGAGACAAGACAAGATCGGTACTCCTTACTGCATCACCGTCGATAGCCAAACACTCATCGATCGAACAGTCACTATCCGCGAACGCGATTCGATGGAGCAGTGGCGGGTTCATATCGACCAAGTCGTTTCGGAAATCGAAAAACGGATTTGCTGAGTTGTCACGCAAATGAGCCAGCATCGACAAGGTGAACTCTTCCCCAGCGATGAAGCTCCTTGGGAAATCGACTCGCAAGCGACCGTGCTGGCCGCGCATGTGGTTTTTCCAGAGGCACCCTTTGGGCCTTATTCTTATCGCATTCCCGATGAGCTCGCAGGCAAAGTTCAGCCTGCGATGCGGGTGATTGTCCCCCTGGGGAAAGGGGATCGGGAAATCACAGGCTACACCATCGGCATCGAAACGCTCAAACAGTATCGACAGAATCTTAAGCCCATTCTTCGGTGCTGCGATGAAGCACCCTTGTGCAGCCCTAATTTGCTCGAACTCGTGCGTTGGATGAGCAAATACTATTTGGTGCCTGCGGGCCAAGTCATCGAGGCGATCATCCCTGCAGGGGTTCGAGCCGGGGCAGGTACACGCAATCAAACTCTGCTGCGTCCGACCGAAAAAGCCACCGACGATGCGTTTGTAAAGTCGCTCAGTGGGAAACAAAAGCAGACGCTCGTGCAATTGATCCTGGCCGATGAACCTCTAGCCCCCGAACAACTTCGAACACTTGCCAACTGCTCCGATGGTGTCATCAAGAAGCTTCGCGAATCAGGTTTTATCGAAAGCTTTACCCAGCGGGTGATGAATTACGAGTCGAGCGATGCTGTTGTTGTGGATGAAAAGATCCCCATCCCTGCTCTAACGATCGACCAGCGGGTCGCTTTGCAAACGATTTTCGGGGCCCTGGATTCACAAAAGCATTCGACGATCTTGCTCCATGGAGTCACAGGCAGCGGTAAGACCGAGGTCTACATGCAAGCCATCGAAAAAGCGATCAGCTTTTCCCGGCAAGCCATCGTCTTGGTTCCCGAAATCAGCTTAACCCCTCAAACGCGAACTAGGTTCCAAAATCGGTTTCGTTCGGTGGCTGTGTTGCATTCGAACATGAGCGGCCCGGAGCGGCATTTTCAATGGAGACGTATCAGTAGCGGAGAAGTACAAGTCGTCGTCGGCCCCCGCAGTGCGATCTTTGCTCCAGTTCCAAACCTGGGGCTGGTAATCCTCGACGAAGAACATGAGACGTCGTTCAAGCAGGACTCGGTCCCGCGTTACCATGCGCGCGATGTTGCCATCCATCGAACGTTCCTCGAACAAGTCCCTTTGGTGCTCGGTTCGGCCACTCCGTCGTTGGAAACATACCATCGAGCCAGAAAGGGATCTTATCAGTACGTCTCTTTGCCCAGACGGATCCTCAATCGCCCGATGCCGGAAGTTCGCACGATCGATCTTCGTGTCAATCGAATCGATGTCAATCAAGGGAGTTTGTCGAAGCCTCTTTTGCAATCGATGCGACGTGTGCTCGATGAAGACGGCCAAATCATTCTCCTACTGAACCGCCGAGGTTACTCGACCCGTGTCCAGTGTCCTTCGTGTGGTTTTGTTTTAGGATGTCCAGACTGCGATTTACCGCTGACGTTCCATCGCGATGGGAACAAGGTGATGTGTCACTATTGCGATTACACCTTGTCAGCCCCCCAGGAGTGTCCTAAGTGTACCTTTGATGGCATCCGATTCTCGGGGCTAGGTACACAGCGACTAGAGTTGGAGGTACAAGCAAGTTTTCCCGAAGCACCGATGGCTCGCATGGATTCCGATACGATGCGTAAGCCTGGGAGTCACGAGCGGACATTGACCGATTTTCGAGCCGGTCGAACGAAGATTCTCCTTGGAACACAGATGATCGCCAAAGGCCTCGACTTCCCCAACGTGCTCCTCGTGGGGGTCATCCAAGCCGATACGAGCCTGCATTTTCCTGACTTCAGAGCCTCGGAGAAAACCTTTCAGCTTATCACTCAAGTCGCTGGGCGAACGGGGCGAGGCGACAAGGCCGGTGAAGTGCTTGTGCAAACCTTTTCTCCCGAGCATCCGGCGATCTTGGCTGCTTGCAAACACGACTTTTTAGGCTTTGCAGACATGGAGCTTCAGCATCGCGAGCCCTTCGAGTATCCACCGTATGGCTCGTTGGCTCGCATCATTTTTCGAGGTGAGGGTCAGGCTCAGGTCGAGCAGTTTGCCGAAGGAGTGGTGGCCAAAGCCCGCTCGCTGGTGGCCAAGCATGGCTCGAAGGTTCGGATTTTGGGGCCTTCTTTGCCTCCGATCCCAAAGCTCCGTGGGCACCATCGCTACCATGCGATGATGATTACCCAGCAACCCGGAGCTCTGCATGCAGTGTTGCAAGAAATTCAAGCGACCACAAAGTTGCCCGAGGGTATTTTGTATCTGATCGACATCGACCCGATCGATATGCTTTAGGTTAGGCTTTGGGCGTTAGGCTTTAGGCGTTAGGCAATGACCATTGTGATTCGCTAGATCACTCCCCTACCCTTTTCATTACGCGATCTGTCCCAAAAAATTTAAGGATCTTCGCGATTTTAGTTCCCACTCCTTCTCTTCTCTGCGATTAGTCTCTTAGAGGGTTCGTTTGCCCCTATCGTCCAGACACCTTTTTGTAGGAAGTTGCATCCATGAGTAAGACTCTCCAAAAAATCGCCCAAGCCCTGACCTTGAAATCGCCGACAGAACGAAAGACGATCAAGCGACGAGCGTTACGAGTTGAGGCTCTAGAAAATCGTGAACTCTTTGCCGTTGCACCCCTTGCCCCTTTGGGCTCGAAGTCCACGCTGCTGATCCCAGCTTATACATCCCCGGTTCGATTCACGGCCGACTTCTCCGATACAGCCTCCAAAAACGAACTCGGTTATTTCTTCGTCGATGGGCCCGATGGACGACTTACGCGTCGCCAGGATGCCGATATCGACAGCAAGCCACTTTTAAATGCTCAAGGCCAACCGCAATATTTGCGCCCAGGTGATCGAGGCTATCTCGACTTGGCCCTGGCCTCGTGGAACTCCGAGGTCATCTTCGCAAGCGGTGAGGTAAGCCAATCGCTGCGTCCCAACAAGACGCTTGATGTCTCTGGCGATCGATTCATCGCTTTCTTCATCATCAAGAATGCGTCGGTAGCCGATTGGCGAAACGCACCTGCCAACAGCAAACCCAACGCTTGGGTAAGCCTTGGCGATGCCAACAGCGATAAATATGAACACTTTCAAGCGACTCGGCGGCAAGACCCTTTCTTCCGAAATAACATCCTGCAGTACAGGGTCGAAGACTCCAATCTGGCGGATGCCCGAGCTAGAAAACCCGGCAGCGATAGCGATATCAATGACTTGGTCTTCTCGGTGAACATTCTCCCGAACTTAACC
>JBJSXX010000100.1:0-8260 GCA_046086605.1 Pirellula sp.
CCTTCGAAAGGGAAGGTACGGTCACTGCGGGAAACGCTTCAGGGCTTGCCGATGGAGCCGCGAGCGTTCTGCTTGTCAACGATGCCATCCGACAAACATTACCCAACCAAAGTGCGTTTCGTATTCGTGCAACAGCACAGCATAGCCAAGCGGCCGCCGACCTCTTCACGGCACCGGTGCAGTCGATTTTGAAAGTTTGTAAAGGAGCCGATGTCTCCGTGTCTGAAGTGGATCTGTTCGAGATCAACGAAGCCTTTGCTTCACAAACGGTCGCTTGTGTGCGTCAACTGAATATCTCGCCCGAACGGGTCAACGTCCACGGTGGAGCCATCGCGCTAGGGCATCCCATCGGCTGCAGTGGTACACGTATTTTGGTAACCCTGATGCATGCGATGCAGAGGCATCAAAAACATTTGGGAATTGCGAGTCTTTGCATTGGGGGAGGCGAAGCGGTCGCTGTCTTGATCGAGCAAGCCCTCTAATTCTAGGCTATACTATCGGAACTCCTGCGCGTTACTCCCCACACAATCCCACCCCACCGGACAACAGATGTTTCGTTGTTTCCTATTGGCTTTTTTGATTGCGGCGAGTGTTTCAACCTACGCTCAGGATTCGGTTGATTCTCCGAGGTTTGAAACGGACATACGACCGATTTTGAGAGAGTATTGCTTGGATTGCCATGGAGCAAGCGACAAGCTCGAAGGTTCTCTCGACTTGAGACTCGTGCGACTGATGCTCAAGGGTGGAGATTCGGGTCCGGCTTTAGTTTCAGGCAACGCGGACGCTTCGCTAATCCTCCAGCGGATCGAATCCGAGGACATGCCTCCGGGAACATTGAAAGTTTCCCCTGCGAAAAGAGCGATCCTGCGAACTTGGGTCAACAGCGGTGCACCCACGCACAGGGCAGAACCCGAGTCGATAGGTCCTGGGATTCCTTTGACCGATGCCGAGCGTTCCTATTGGGCTTATCTTCCTCTTGCAAAACCTCAAGTCCATCGTCAGATCGATGGTGATCGTATCCGAAATGGCATCGATCAGCTCATTGCCGATGCGATGCCGCAAGGGTTAAGTTTCTCCTCGGACGCTCCTCGCGCGAGTTTGATCCGAAGAGTCTTTTTGGATTTGATTGGATTGCCGCCAAGCAAGCAACAGTTTCAGCATTGGCTCGAGCATCCGGCTAACGATTGGTACGAGCAGCTTATCGAAGAACTTTTGCAATCGCCCCACTATGGCGAACGGTGGGCAAGGCATTGGCTCGATGCAGCGGGTTATGCCGACAGCGATGGCGCTACACTTGCAGATGCCCAGCGAGACTGGGCTTGGAAGTACCGCGACTATGTCATCAAGTCGCTCAATCAAGACAAGCCGATCGATCGGTTCATTATCGAGCAACTCGCAGGTGACGAATTAGCAGGCGATAAACAGGGGGACTGGACCGATCAGCAAATCGAGTTTCTGACAGCCACCGGTTTTCTGAGAATGACTGCAGATGGGACTGCAAGCGGTGACAACTCTCCCGAAGCTCGCAACAAAACGATCGCCGATACGATTCAGGTTATCGGTACGACATTGCTCGGTTCGAGTCTTCAATGCGCACAGTGCCATGACCATCGTTACGATCCGCTTTCTCAGGAAGACTATTTTGCAGTGCGGGCCGTTCTCGAGCCTGCACTCGATTGGCAACAGTGGAAAACACCCAACGAGCGTTTGATCTCGCTCTACACACAAGCGGATCGAGACGTATCGGCGCAGATCGAGAAAGAAGCGCAAGCGGTTGCAGCCGAGCGTGCGACGAAAGAAGCACAATCCATGAAGGAAGCTTTGGATAAGGAGCTCATGAAATTCGAAGAACCACTTCGAGACACACTCCGCATCGCCTATGAAACCCCTGCCGATAAACGGACCGACGAACAAAAGAACCTGCTGGAAAAGAATCCAAGTGTCAACATCTCGCCAGGTGTGCTCTACCAATACTTACCGGCTGCTGCCGAAGAGCTAAAGAAACTCGATGCTAAAATCGCCGAGATTCGGGGCAAGAAACCACCCGAGACGTTTCTTCAGTCTCTGACTGAACCGGCAGGGCATCTGCCAATGACCAAATTATTCCACCGAGGGGATCACAACCAACCGACGCGCGAAGTCGCACCAGGCAAATTGACGGTATTGGTACCCGAAGGTGCCGCCAAGAGCCTGCCTGCGGATGATCCTGGGATTCCAACCAGCGGCAGGCGTTTGGCATTCGCCAAATGGCTGACCCAAAATGACCCGCCCAATCCGTTGTTTGTCAGGTCGTTTGTCAATCGGATTTGGATGCATCATTTCGGAAAAGCGATCGTGGCAACCCCAGGTGATTTTGGCAAGCTGGGAACACCGCCGAGCCATCCACAACTGCTTGACTGGCTTGGTTACGAATGGATCGAGCATGGCTGGAGTCTAAAGCACCTGCACCGCACGATCATGCTTTCGACAGCTTATCGGCAAACCTCCGTTCGCGATCCTGGCAAGGACTCGATCGATTCGGACAATCGCTACTACTGGCGCAGGGATCTGCAACGGCTCGATGCTGAATCGCTCCGAGACAGCATTTTGGCGTTATCAGGGCAACTCAAGACCGATTTGTATGGAGTTCCTATTGCTCTCCAAGAGGATGATGCGGGACAAGTTCGGATCGATCCGAGCGTACCGAGAAGGAGTCTTTACGCCAAATGGCGCAGGACTCAGCCTGTAGCGATGCTTCAAGCGTTCGATGCACCAGTGATGGGAGTTAATTGCGATGTTCGACAAGCTTCGACCGTCGCGACCCAATCGCTGATGCTCTTGAACAATGAGTTCCTGCTCGATCAGTCCGATAAGCTCGCCAAACGGATTGCAGAGGCTCTTGCGTCGAACACTCAGAGCGTCGAACCAGAATCGACCGATCCTCAAAGGAATTGGAAGCTTCCATCGCAGCCGCCTAAGCGATGGCAGATGGGAACAGGAACCTTCAATAAGGAGACTGGCCGATTAGAGAGTTTTGTCGAGTTCAATCATTTCAACGAAGGTCGCAGCTTGCCGGGAATGCAGATCCCCGATCCTACGACTGGATTTGTCTTTTTGACAGCAAGTGGAGGACATCCAGGCAATGTCAACTATCCTGCGATTCGTCGCTGGATCGCCCCTGCCTCAGGGGTCGTTGAAATCACTGGAACCCTCTCTCATGGTAGTGAAAACGGAGACGGAGTCGTTGGCCGAATCAGTTCCAAGCATGGGCAGGCGGGAAGTTGGGTCATCAAAGCAGGATCAGGTGCAACGAATGTATCGAGCATCGCTGTGGAATCCGCAGACACGATCGACTTTGTCCTTGAGTGCGGTGAGCATGAAACCTCGGATTCTTTTACATGGACTGCCAAACTGCACTTTCATCCGACGGATAAGGCAACGAGCTCAGTCGTGTTCGATTCGGTGATCGGGTTTCAATTGCAACAAGAGGATTGTTCGACGCTTGGCCGTCAAATCGTGGAGGCTTGGGCAACGATTTTGAATCGCTATCCGAACGACCAGGAACTCGATGCACTCGGGCGGTTCGTCGCGCAGCAGTTAGAGTTACTGTATCGTCAACCGGAGCGAGTAAGCGGCGGCAATAGTGCGACGCGACAGGTTCTCGTGAATATTTGCCAAATGCTTCTTAATTCCAACGAGTTTCTCTACATTGACTAATTCAAATCCATCTACCATGCGCGATAAAAATTTGGATCAAGAACAAGCGTTGCATGATCGCCGCGATTGGTTGCATCATGTCGGGATGGGGGTTGGAGCCATTGCATTGCGGTTGATGTTGTCCGAGGAATCGGCCAAAGCGGAACCACCGGTGTTGAAGGACAAGCCCCATCGCGATTTATTGCCTCGCCCGACACACTTTGCACCCAAGGCCAAGGCGATGATTTCACTGTTTCAGCACGGTGGTCCTTCGCATATGGATTTGACCGATCCGAAGCCGGAGCTAACCAAGTTTAATGGAACGGATTACCAAGGTGAGGTAGGGTTTTCGTTTGTCAATCAAGCGAGCAAGAAGTTACTAGGAAGTCCTTTTGCATTCGCACCGCGAGGCAATAGTGGGATCGAGTTGTCCGAGTTGTTACCGCATACGTCAGGCGTGGTTGATGAACTCTGTCTGATTCGCAGCATGCACACGGGTAACAATGGGCACGAGGTATCCATCCGGTACTTTCATGCAGGGATTCCAGGGATTCTAGGACGCCCAACCTTGGGCGCTTGGTTAACCTATGCTTTGGGGAGTGAGTCCCAGGACTTGCCCGCATACATGGTCTTGAGTGATCCGGGAGGTCATCCGGTCGACGGTGTGACGAATTGGTCGAATGGATTTATGCCATCGCTATTTCAAGGCACGGTGCTCAGACCCAAAGAGCCGCGTATTTTCAATTTGCAGCCTCCCTCGCACTTGGCAGGTGAAATGCAGCAGCAAAACTTACAGCTTTTGCAAGAACTCAATCGGCAGCATACCTATTTGCACCCGAACGAACCGGAGCTCTTTGCTCGCATGGCCACCTATGAATTGGCAGCGAAAATGCAACTAGCGGCAACCGATGCGTTAGATATATCGAAAGAGACCGAGGCGACGCTGAAACTTTACGGAATCGATGAACCTGAGACACGCGAGTATGGAACGCGATGCTTGCTAGCCCGTCGACTTGTCGAACGAGGTGTTCGCTTTGTGCAATTGTTTCACTCCGGCCAACCTTGGGACAATCACGATAGCATCGCAAAGAACTTACCCGCGATCTGCCGTAGGACAGACAAGCCCGTGGCAGGTTTGGTAGCAGATCTTAAGCAACGAGGCCTGCTCGACTCGACCTTGGTTCATTGGGGAGGCGAAATTGGTAGGTTGCCCGTGACCCAGGAGCATGGGAGTCCGGATCGAGCCGGACGGGATCACAATGGACAAGGCTTCAGCATATGGATGGCCGGTGGAGGGGTTCGAGGTGGGTTGGCTTATGGGAAGACCGACGAGTTCGGGCACAAGGCAGTTGAGAACGTCGTCACGCCGAATGATTTTCAAGCGACGGTCATGCATCTTTTCGGGCTTGAGCACGAGCGTGTCTATTACCCACAAAATAACAGCAAGCAGATTTTGACCTCAGGTCGACCTGCCAGAGTCGTCAAAGAGATCCTCGCGTAGCTTTGAGCTAGTGGATGGTCATCGGAGTTTAGCGATCACCGAAGTCCCGGCCTTCTTGAGCATCTTGATTAACCCAAGGATCAGCAGCACGACTAACACAAAGCCGACGACGGGAGCAAACAGGGTAAGTAGTGCGATGACGGTAGCCGATAGCAATTCGAAGGTCGCGACTAAAAAATTGGAAAGCCCAGCGGAAACGAAGGACGCTCCTGCGCGGATTGCAGCCATGATCGACGAAACAAAGCCCGAAGTCGCTCCTCCTCCCAGGATTGCAAGGGTCCAATTAAGCACCGGCGAGTTGGTTTCCAATTGGGAAAACATCAGCAGGACACCTGCCACTACGGAGGCAGGAGTGGCAACAACGTCTAGGAAGTTCCCGAACAGGGGAATACAGAACCCAACAAATTCAAATGCCAAAGCTATCGCAAAGGCGGTCATGGCAGGCCAGCTACCGAGCCACTGCGTATTCTCCGAGAGCGTGAGTAATCCCGCTTGATTGGCAAGTCCTGCAGCAAGTGGCGGCACGAAAACTTTGAGGCCGCAAGCGGCACTCAAGCATAGACCGACCATAATCGAGATAATCAATTGGGCATCCACGTGAGCAAACCTCTTGTTTCTTCGGTCATTTTGTGGTGAAAGCGGAGCGTTTCGTACTCAACTTCGTGGGACACGATCCCGTGATCCTACCTGAAAAGCTTGAATCAATTCGAGAATTGCGTATCTTCGAGCATCTCTAGCTTCGAGGGTATCAAGATATTGTCCGGAAAACAGGCGAACAACCATACTTCTACCTATTGCACGACAATTCAGGAATCCGTCCAATGAGGATGAGAAGCTCCTCGTTTTGTGTTGAAGTCAAGCGAAATTTTTGAGAACAACCTCCACCAAGACAATTTTCAAATAGGATCCGATTGATGCCCGACAATTCGAAACTCCAAGTTCGCTGTGGTGGTTGCCAGATTCTTTTGAAGGTTTCCTCGGAGTCGATCGGAAAAACGATCGCTTGTCCTAAGTGCGGAAACAAGATGAAGCTTGCTAAGCCAGCCTCGTCTCCGCCTCCGGAGCAGGTCGTCGAAGTTGGTTTTCCTGATGTGAAACAAGAGGATCTGTTCGGGCTTCCGGCCACAAGTTACAGCATGCCCAGTGTGGCAAACAAGGGAGTAGCTGGATCGAAGAAGCGTTCGACACCTTGGCCATTGATCGTCGGGATCGCCGGTGCTGGCGCTGTGCTGTTATTTTTGGCTACGGTCGGAGTGATTTTCTTATCGACGATGATCAAAGGACCAAACGTGACGGCGTCTGCGCCACAAAAGAATCCTCCCGCCTTGCCCGCCAATTCGCCGACAACGACACAATCGATTTCAAAGTTAAAACCGACTTTATCCGATGCGTTTCCAAAGCTAGGGCCATGGTTGCCCTTTGGAAACACCGAGATCCTATATCAACGCGTCGTAATTCCTCGCTCTGTGAATTCGCGATTGAATCTTAACATCTTTGTGCCCAAGGGAAGCCACGCGGACAAGTCGTTGCCCGTAGTATTCGAAGCTCCTGCTGGCACACCCTTGTTGCACGGAGCGAGTATAGAAATACCCCAACCGGCTACCGAATACCTGCCCTTTACAGACGCAGGGATGATCACCGTTAGTTTTGATATCGACGGGCCGATGGTTGGCGACCTGAGCCCAGAAGATGGGGAGATGTTTTGGCAAAAATTGAATGAAGCTTTTCAGAAGTTTCTTGCTGCAGATGCCGGTGTGGAAAACGGCAAGATGGCGATCGATTTTGTCTTAGACAAACTGCCGATGGCAGATCCAAAAAGGTTGATCACCTGGGGACATAGTTCCGCAGCTACTCTTTCACTACTGTTAGCCTCGAAAGACCCTCGGATTAGTCGATGCATTGCAATGGCACCGTGCACCGATTTAAAGCCGAGACTCGGAGAACTACTCAAAGAACCAGGGATCGTCAGGCGTCTACCGAATCTGAAAAACTACCTCGTTGCTGGATCACCCTTGACGCATATCGCGTCTTTGAAATGCCCGGTGTTCATCGCTCATGCGAAAAACGACGATAACGAGCCGTTTACGCAAACCAAAACCTATGTCAATGCATTTCAAAAAGCAGGTGGAAAGATCACTTTTCTTGAGTTCGAGCGAGAGGGGCACTATCAACCACTTTTGGATGCCGGGATCCCAAAGGCCATCGAGTGGCTCAAACAATAGATTCTGAAGGAATCATTGCGACTGAGTTTGATGTCCACCGCGGGGCTTTACGCCCAGTGGCGTTGAAGAATTCCGATGAATTGAAGTCACAACGGACCTTTATGGCCACTGCCTTGGCTACCAGTACCAAGCACTAAAAGAGAATCTCGTTTATATTGTCGACCGTCGCAACTTTCGTCGGATCCATCACTATCCTTCAGGAACCATGCTCGATGTTTCGAATTTGCATTGCAGTCTGTCTTGTCATTGTGTCATCCAACTTATCCCTAGCACAGACCGATCGTCGCCTTGATGTCAAACCGGATCCTAGCGACCCGTCGAGATTTCTGTGCGACATTGGCTTTGCTACCTTCAGCACACCTAAGTCATGGAAGCCCAACCGTAGCGGAAAATCGACCTACGCAATCCTAACGCCTGAAGCCGAAGCTTTGCCCAAGATCTCTAAGATGATTTCGATCGATGTTGGCAAGCCCGTAGAGCCATCACCAGAAGCCATTGCGGAAGGTTTTGCGAAAACTTGGAAGGGTACGGTACAGAAGGACGCAATCCAAGTTGATGGCGAAAAAGGGTACCGTATCGTTTGCCCTCCAGATCCCAACAAGGTTCAACCCGTGGAGTGTATCGTGGTTTTCAAGGACGGTCGCGCCGTGCTGTTGATCGCCGGAGCCAAGAAGTCGGGGGAAACCGACGAGGCTATGAAAGCTCTGGTGAAATCATGGAAATGGAAATCCAATGCCAAGTAGCCCGCAAAAGAATTGAAGAACCGCTTGTTTAAAGGAAACATCTAAGGAACCTGATCATGCAATTTTGGGTCGGACTATTCTTTCTTGTCACTTTCGCTTCGTCTGTTCAAGCCCAGTCG
>JBJSXX010000101.1:0-2042 GCA_046086605.1 Pirellula sp.
TTGGATCCAAATGCTGCTGGAGTATCCCATCGGCCTGTTTTGAATCATGAACCAGTTGCTGTATCGTGATCGCTTTTGTCTGCATCTCCGCATTGATCAGGCTTTGAAAGCCCAGGATTGGTTTGATGGGTGGATTTGAGAGTGAAGTTTCTAGTTTTTTCGACGTGCATCCTCCGAGAAATGTGGCAACGGACGGCTTGCTGTCTCCGAGAACCTTCGAGATGTTCTCGAAGCACTGTTCAAGTTCGCTCGCTGCATGTTGAAGTTTCGGTAGCAAGTCGATGATCCGATCCGACTCCGCAGGGGTGAGATCCTTGGGGAAAAAGCCCCACCATGCGCTCTGCTTTGGCAAATCGTATTGGCTTGATGCTTTCGAGAAAGCCTGCAAAGACTGGACAGCTTCATCGAATCGTGGTTGATCTAAATTGCAATCCACATCGATATTTCTGAGCAGGGGTACATCGCGTTGCCGAAGCCGCACGACTCGCCAGAACAAGTCATACAAAGGTTCATCGAAGGGACCTACTGTTTTGCTGGATGCTTTAAGGTAGGCATACAATTTCGCTCGATAGGATTCATGGTGCGAGCGATCGCGTGAGAAGTGCGGCTGGCTATCGGTTTGCCTGGCAAGTCGCTCTCCGAGCGATTCGTAAATCTTTTTTGGCGAAACTGCATGTCCATGCAATTCCAGACAGAAATCGGCAAGGCCGGCTTGAGCTAGCCGCTTATGAACCACTTCGAGGGCTGCAAGTTTCTCTGCAACGAACAGTACGGTCTTTCCTTGTTCCATGGCATGAGATATCGCGTTGGCGATTGTTTGCGACTTGCCGGTCCCTGGAGGTCCTTCGATGACGAGGCTTTTTCCGGCGGCGATGTCAGCCAGGGCAGAGATTTGAGAACTATCTGCGTCAAGTGGTAGCTCGATCCTCTGTGCGATTGGATGCTCGTCAATTTGGTAATCGGGTGCGTATAGTCCGGATTCACCAGACGAGTCGTTTCCTGAGATTAGCCTAGAGGCTAGCGAAGATTCGCTGATGGCATTGGATTCGGTCCATAGTCTCGGATCAAGATCCACAAACATCGATAATTTATGGAACGAGAAAAACCCTAGAAGCATGCTCTCATCGACATGCCAAGCGGCTTTAGCAGAGATCGATCTGCGAACCTCAAGAAAGTAATCTGACGGAGGGATTGATTCGTCGTAGTCAGGGAGCCTGATAGCAAAATCAGATTCCAGTTTTTTTCTTAGGCTTGCGTTGGACTGAATCTCATCTTCATTCCACAGGATTTTATAGTCCATCCCGCCACGGGGAGAGATTGTTTGTTCGAGTTGGATAGGAATGAGGATCAACGGGGCTCGACGCAGTTCGGATTCCTCACCGTTGGTTTCAGACCAGTGGAGGAATCCTATGGCAAGGTGAAGGTAGTTGATCCCAGTTTCCTCGATGGACGTTTTTGCATCGCGTAGGATGCCACGAAGTAGCCCTTCGAATTTCTCGGACGAGCATACTGTATTGAGTGCGTTATCTGCGATTGGCTGCAGCTCGATGTCCTGCTTCCCAGGGGGCTGCTTTGCTGAGTCGATCGCTTTCTTGGTTGATTCCGGGAGGAGTCGTAACCAGTTGCTTGAGCTGACCAATCGTTCGTAAGCGTCATCGGGCGAGACCGGAGCGATTTCGACCGTTTTGCGTTTGCTGACTTTGTAATTTAGAAGTGGGTTTCGCAGGCTCGAATCGAGCAGTTTGTCACGAAATCGAAACAGTTCCGTTTCTAGAGCCAGCGGTTTCGGGGCCATGGCGATTGTTCTTCGATGAGGGGAAGCGAGGCAGGATCAAAATTCCCAAAACCACAATGTTTTATCGCATAGGAACATTACCAGCAACTAAGACGCATCAAAACTCAAAGCCCAGAGCTAGGGCACGCAGTATGCTGGGTGCCGTGAGGCAATAGTGACCGATGCCCGTTCCGCGATTTTGATCCACTACAATTTCCGCTAGAATGCATGCCTTCCAAAAGATGAACGTCCCTCAGCCCGTAAATCC
>JBJSXX010000102.1:0-2147 GCA_046086605.1 Pirellula sp.
GCACCTCTGCAGAGCCTTATCCTTCGTGAAGATATCTTTGTTGTAATCACTTTCACGCCGCTACGCAACTTGTTTCGTTGCAGCTCGTTTCTCGTGACGCAACTTGCGAGCTGCTTCCAGCTTTCTGTCGCATTCTTTTCCGATCACCTCGCTGAGCCCTGCGAGGCAGTCGGCCGGGGTAATGTATCCAATCGCGCTGTGCAATCGGACGGTGTTGTAGTAGCTCACGTACTTTGCAATACGCTTCTCGGCTTCCTCCTTTGTCGCAGGCGAACCGGGACGGATACACTCGCTTTTAAGTGATCCGTGCCAGCGTTCCAACTTGCCGTTGCTCTGCGGGTAGTAGGGGCTGGTTCGAACATGTGTCAGACCGTATTCGCGAACGAATGACTTGAAGTCATTGGCGATGAACTGAGGGCCATTGTCGCTGATGATTCGAGGCTTGACTCCAGGGTGCTTTTCAATCCCTTTGGCTAGGACCAGTTCGATATCCAGTTCCTTCATGGTTTCACGTAACTCCCAATGCACGATGTATCGACTGAATCCATCGAGCACCGATATCAGGAAGTAAAACGTCCCGCCGGTGTTGATGTAGCTGATAAACGCCCTGCATTCTTGAGAACTCGATACGTGGAGCTTGGGCTGACGGCGACTACATCGTCGTCAAGCATCATGAATGTCAATCGTCGGTAGCCTTCGAGTGGGTGTTTGTCGTGGAAGTCAAGAATCGCTTGCTTCTCCCATTCTTCGAGCCACCAGTCCCTGGGTATTTTGCCGTTGTGGCCGTTGATCTTTCCGTAGCGTTTGAGCCATGTGTAGTACTTGCTCGTGGAGAGTTTTGCCCACTTGAGCAAGTCTTTGCATGGCAGTTCGGAACGCTTAGGCCAGTACCTCATGTAGTCGACGATCTTGTCGCGAATGTCGTGGGGGACCCAAACTCCTTCTAGAGGTCCCCATTGGCTTTTTTTGCCTTGACGTTCTCCTCCATGAGTTCCGCGATCACCTCATTCTTGTGAATCAACTTCTCTTCGAGCTTCTTGATCCGTTGGTCTTTGAGTTCGTTGATCTTGGCTTCGGCCCGCTGGGAAACCTTTTCGGACCTGGCCGATTTCTCGAAAGCCCGCTCGACTTGCTCAAGCGCCAAGGCGACCCATTGATGGATCTGTGTCGGTTGGATCGATAGTTCCTCAGCGATTGAGGAGATCGGTTGTTTGTCTTTCAGGTGCCGTCGAACGATGGCGGCCTTCTGCTCAGCAGTGAATTTTCTACGTGTTTTGGTCATCGGAATCCTCCAGGAAACAGGTTATGTTAGCCTAATCAGAGGAAATTCCACTTTCTAGAGAGGCAAAACAAGGGGTTCGACTTTCAGGCCGACAAGGAAGGGGACGTCACAGATTCCGAATCGATACCTTTGAATTTTCAATCAAACTCCAAACGATAACTCACCATCAGGTTTTTGCAAGCTTCTTATTGGGTTTCTTGAAGGAAACCTAACGGCTTCGGTCGCCTGCTTGTGTCTGATTGGTAGCTGCAGTTCCAGGCTGACTGAGACACCAATTCACCATGGAACACAATTACGCAAAAGGTCCGGTTTAGTCGACCCGACGCAATCTAGGCATAAGGTGGTTGAGTTTGGATTGGAGGATACTCCACGTCGAAACATGGTCGGGCGAACCCTACTGCTGCTGGAGCGACGGCTGTATTCTCATGCCCGGCAATATGCCCACCGCAGGGGCTACCTCGTCCTGTGTAGTTTTGACCCCGTAATCAGGATACCCATAGCCGTAGTAATCACAATTCATGTTTTCATCCTGCAACACGTCTACCCAGGATCGCTCAGAAACACTCGGGAAAAGGAAAGGACGAGCACTACATCGCTTTACCGGATTCCTAGACTTCATTTCGTCCGTTGCCTCCAAGATATCTGATTTGGGCGAGTTTTCCCTCAAACCCCTGAGCTCATCGATCAGTAAATTTCGCTTGCCATTAAAGTAGTGCCAACTGCCAGAGAAGTAGCTTCGCTCCCGATATGCTGGGATTCCGATGGCAGCAATCAATACAGCAGACGCAAGGCAGAAGGGAATAAACCAATTCCTGTTCATGAAGATTTTGCCATCGTCTGGCAACATCGATACTGAAACGACTGG
>JBJSXX010000103.1:0-4028 GCA_046086605.1 Pirellula sp.
CGTCTTGCCCTTCAAGGCATCCTGACATCGAGAAACTTTATCTACATCGTCGAAGGCGATCCGCAAGTTCGACAACAACTTAGCCCTTGGGAACTCGCCACACGACTCTCTTACTTCCTATGGAGTTCGATCCCAGACCAAGACCTCTTGGATGCAGCGCACCGAGGCCAACTCGATAGAGAGAACTTGGTCGGTCAGATCGATCGCATGCTCGATGATCCTAAGTCGAGCCGTTTCATCGAAGATTTTTCGAGGCAGTGGTTGCAACTGCATCGATTGGGAATGTTTCCGCCCGACAAGAAGCTCTACCCAAACTACGATGCTTGGCTCGAGACGAGCCTCCGCAAGGAACCGATCGAGTTCTTTCGCGAGGTTTTTTCTAAAAACCTTTCCATCGACAGTTTCATCGACTCGGATTGGACGATCGCCAACGCACGATTGAGCGAATTTTACAGTTTAAAAGAACCTGACCAAGAGGGGTTTCAGCGCGTTGCTCTAGCGCCAGAGGATCATCGTGGAGGATTGCTCTCGATGGGGAGTATTCTAGGTTTGACATCCGATGGCACTAGGCATCGGCCCGTCCATCGTGGCGTTTGGGTGAGCGAAGTGATGTTTGGAACAACACCACCTTCTCCTCCGGCGAACGTCGATCCGATCGAACCAAATCCTCCTGAGAGTCCTAAAACGACCATTCGCCAGAAGATCCAGGCTCATCGAAGCAATCCTAATTGCGCCGCCTGTCACGCTCAAATCGATCACTACGGGATCGCTTGGGAAAACTACGATGCGATCGGTCAATGGCGAACGACCGAGAGAGTTGAAAAAGGGGTTGGCCAAGATCCCCAGATCGATCCCTCGGGCGTTTTACCCGATGGCCGAGCATTCAAGGATTCCGTCGAGTTCAAGCAACGAATGCTCGAGGATCGTGATCGTTTGGCAAAAGCCTTGATCCAGCACCTATGCACCTACGCACTGAGGCGAGTTTTGACCATCGACGACCAAGAGGACATCCAGGCGATCGTCAACGAGGCACAAAAATCCGAATACCGATTAAAAGATATCGTTCGGGCGGTGGCCCTTTCCGATCTTATTCACAAGCGTTGATCCAAGTCTTTTAAAGGCTCCAGAGGCTAATCATGAGTCACTTTCTTTCCCAATCCTGGTTGCTCGATCGCAGGCATGCCTTGAAGGGCCTAGGTAGTTGCATCGCCTTGCCGATGCTCGAGTGCATGGTTCCTTTGCGGGGAGCCGAAGCGACCGAGTCCCCTCGCCGCAGCGCGTTTGTCTACTTAGCCAACGGTGTTCACTCGCTGAACTACCAGATCACCCAACCAGGAAAGGATTACGAGTTCTCGCGTTCGCTCAAACCGTTGGAACAACATCGCCAATCGATCACTCCCATCAGCGGACTTCATCATCCGGGGGCTTTAGGCCATCATCACAATTGCATTTCCGTTTGGTTGACCGGAGGGAAGCTCGGTCCCTCGGATCGCAACACCATCTCGGTCGATCAGAAGATGGCCGAGGTGACGGCTAAGCATACTCGGTATCCTTCGATGGAGATCGCCTTGACACAGGACTCTCTGGCCTGGACGGCCGATGGAGTCCGATTGCCAGCGATGCGGCGTTGCAGCGAGATCTTTGCCTCATTGTTTCAGCAACCTAAAGGAGGCACGGCCGCGCAGCGCAAGGCGCTTCGCCAAAAAGGGAGTGTTCTGGATGCGAATCTTGAAGAGGTCCGCCGGCTTCAGGAGTCGATGGGAGCGACCGACAAAGGTCGATTGGATCAGTACATCACCTCGGTTCGGGAAGCTGAGATCCGAACCAGGCGCGCTGATGCTTGGCTAGATACCCCTTTACCCACTATTTCCGATGCTGATCGAAATCGAGTGAATCGCGACATTGCCGCAACCATGGCAGGCGAGTATTTCCGAACCGTCTATGATCTGATCGTTCTAGCTTTTCAAACCGATGTGACTCGGGTTGCAACCTTTAGCCTTGGTGGCGAAGGTGACGCATTCTCCATTCCCGAGATCGGTATTACCGAATCGCGGCACCAATTGAGCCACCACGGCGGTGATCCAGGTTACATGGAGAAATTGACCAAGTACGATACGTTTGCGATCGAACAATTCGGTTATTTCTTGACACGACTCTCGGAGACCAAAGATCTAAATGGCAAGCCTCTGCTGGGCACGACCATGGCCCTTTTTGGTAGCGGCATGTGCTACGGTCATAGCCATGGGAATGCTAACTTGCCACTGGTGCTGGCCGGAGGCTCGGAGCTTGGACTCAAACATGGAAGCCATTTGGATTTCAATCAAGGTCACTTCAATGGCTACCAGCTCGATAAGCCAAACGAGCACTATAGTTTGTGCAGTCGTCCTGCAAACACCAATGCGCACATGAGCAACCTGCTGTTGCTCATGGCTCAGCGTATGGGCGTGGAAATCGACCAATTCGGTGATAGCAACAAGTCGATCGACCTATAGATTATAGATTCTGTCCCACATGGCTCCAACAATGACCCAATCCACGATCGTCATAGCCGTTTTGTTGCTCGTGTCGTCAGCATCGGCGATCCTAGCCGATGAGCCGTATCGCCCCGAGTCGGGCAAGTTTCCTGCGTTTGACAAGGGGCACAGTTACCGAGGTGAGTTGGTTTTTGTCGATCATGCCAACCGACGCGGGAGTCTCCGAGTGCAAGGCTCCGGAATGTTCTTTCGCAACGATCCGCATCCCTTCGCGATGCTTCCCTATGGGATCATCCGCTACCGAGGTGCACCAGCGGACTTGAAGGATATACCGCTGGGGACAATGCTGCATGTACGCGCGTATCTCCCTCCAGATCCGAAACTCTCGAGCGTTCCGGTTCTGCCAGTGGACAATAGAGTGAAAGATGCCAACCATAACCGTGGTGCTGGGATATTCCCTGCCGAGAACCACGTCCTGCTTCTTGAAGACGAACCGAGCTATTGCAAGCGTGAGGGGAAGCACTGGAGGGTCAAAGAGATTCAAATCGAGAACCGTCAAGGAAGTCTCACTGCCTATCGGCAGTCAATTCAAGATGCCGGCGAAAAATCCAGTGAAGAGAACATGACATTTGATGCTGCGACCCGAATTTGGCGAGGCAAAGAATGCCTAAGCATCGAAGACTTAATCGCCGAAGGAATTTGGCCAACGGAAGGGAAAAAATCGCTTGCCGACCAAGCTCTTTGGCTTGGGATTACTTGGAAACCAACCCCTGGAGGTGTATTCACTCGGTTTCACGTTTCTGATATTTGGCTTGACCAAGAAGCCCTGGATCGAGCTAGCAGGAGTCAAACCGAGTTGCACAGAGCGTTCATCCGTAGCCGTTGGATGCCGGCTTGGATCGACACGGTCGAGTATCAAGAGTTCGGTCGCGCGACGATCAGGGCAACGCTCTTTGGTGGAATGGATCCTACGCTCTATGCGGATTTCAAATCGGGAGCACCCGCGATGATGAACTCGGTGGAGAATACGCTCAAGCATACGCATGGAGCCTACGGGCCGGCTCACATGGCCTCGCGGGGGACGATCTTGGAAGTAAGCCCCTTGCCTGGAGAGCCACCCATAGGTAGTAGTGGGATTCAGATTAAGTTTGAAACCGATTTGATCATCGAAGGCATCCGACCGGGTCGAATCGTGCGTATTCGCCCCAACCATTGGCAGCTTGTCGAACTACCTCGCGAAGAGTACCTCGAAGACGCTAACGATCTTGAGGAACGTTTCCCATCTCCCGCCATCTTTCCGAAGTACTAAGGACCTCTGTTTTGGTTCAACGGCGAGTGGACGAAGGGAAGTCGAGAAAAATTCGAAAACAAGACTCGCACGAGGGGTGAAAAAAACCAGAGAGCTTCAAGCTTAGAGTAGCCAAACAACAATCTCGCTGTCTATTTGCGGCAGTACGTCACCTTTTGAAAAGTCAGAAACACGGGTTCCCCCAAGCGGTTTCCAATTACCGCCAATGGGGCATCGTTCATTGGATTGAACCCCTATCAGACTCG
>JBJSXX010000104.1:0-3487 GCA_046086605.1 Pirellula sp.
TTTGAATCTGCCATAGGAGTAAGTTTTACGACATACCATTCCCGTTTTCCAGTGGCATCGCAGTCCAATGGTGTTTCATCAATTTTGCGCAAGATGGTCTCTTGCTTCCATCTCCTAAGCAACCACCCTACTGCGCTGTGAACAGCTTTGCTAGGGTGATCTCGGTACATGGACTCGAGTGTCTTGAGTATCTCTTGACGCTGATTGGTTTGAAACTGCATTAGCGAAAATTCGCCTAGACCTAGTACCATTGCATAGATTCGATAGAAGTGCTGTTGTCGTAAGTTGGGGTCAAGCGGCTCTGCCATGCCCTGCAGTTGATCGAGGCAATTCTTAAGGCATGCAGGATCAAGAATGCGACCTCGGATTCGGAAGATGAATTGAGACAGCGCCTCCGGGTCGTTCTCTATGGTAAGAAAGCTCAGTACCGACTGTTGATCATCCAAACTCAAGAGCGTTACAGCTGCGTTGGCTTTGCGTTCGATTTGCCTTTGCACATGAGCTTGCACATCGGTATCCGGATCTAAAAGCTTGGATATCGGAGTGCTGAGTTCATCTTTGAGTACCTTGAGAAGATCGTTATCGAACTGTTTGTACCTTGGGAAGAATTTTTGAAATTGTTGCGGGTATCCCCGCATCGCGAGCTCGTGAACGGTGCTAAAGTCACTCGCGTAGTTTACGAGGATTTCGGTTGCCAGTTCGATTTCCGTTGGGGATCTAGAACCTGGCTTGGCACTGTAGATTCGGATAAGTTCCGGGATGAGAAATTTTTTTACAGGCTTGAGCGTTTCGATCCAGGTTCCGACCTGTAGCGGATTTTCCTTTACAAGTCTATCGGCGATGTGATTCGCAATTTGCGTCCATTGATCATTTTCTGAGTCGTAACTAGCAAGAAGGCTGGCAACCTGCAACAAGTTACTTGAATCCGTTTGCTTGGCAATTTCCCAGTATTTGGACTTCAGACCTGCGCTGTACGGTTCAAGAACTCGGATAAGAACCCGTATCTGTTTGGGATCAACCGCCGGTAAACGCTTATTGAGTTCGACGAGAGCTTGTTCCGATTGTCCAAGGAGGGCCATATTGAGCTTTAAGCGTTCGTCGGACTCCGGCGCATGTTTTTGGATTTCATGTTCGAGCAAGTCATCGATCCATGGCCGAAGTCGCTTGATTCTTTCGATTTCTTTAGGAACATTTTCGATGCCAGTGCCTTTGATGCTGTCAACGAGAACTCGAGATTGAGTGATTCGTTGCTTGTTATCGAAGTCGTTCTTCAGCCAGTATGCTGTAGCAAAAATGACAGCGAAGGTTGCCGCATAAGTTGCGAATCGATTTCGGTATAACTTAGTAGCTTTGGACATCATCAAAGCTTCCGAGTTAGTCCACTTGGCTGGCTGAGTCCAGCGGAGAATATTGATCCACTCGAGCAAGGAGGGCAGTTGTCGATTTTCGCGATTTGATGACCAGACACCAGCACGCTCTGAAAGCTTCAATTCTGCGCGGCCTTTGTCGGTTTCTCGTTGTTTGCGAGTCAACCATTCGCGAAGCGATGGAACCAGATAATCATGGGTTAGTTGATAGGATTTCGATGCGCCTTTTTCGAGATCATCGGTTTCCTGTGAGGGTCGGATCAATCGCAGATCGCTATCGAGTATTCTCATCAGGCGACGGAATTCGTTTGGTTTGTTTCCATATCCGCTCGCGTCGAGCAGTTCTTGCTCTGGGCGATGATGCCCTTTGATATCGCTTCCTGAAACTGGCATCAAAGCCTTCAGGAGACCTCTAGCCCCGCTTTGATAGACAAGGTTTTGAGGGTTTCGAGAGCTGAAAGCTTCTTCAAGAAAATTGACCACAACGCCGGTGGTTCCCCCGATCCCCTTGAGGGTTGCCGATTCCCAAGATTTGTTTTTTACCATGTCGGCAAAAAGCGCAATCTGCACTGGGATAACTCCCTCGTCTTGTGCAAGACCTCTTACGACTTGTTCGACAAACTCGGATTGCTCAAATGTCATGTGCTCGGAATCATGTGGCAGTTTTCCGTAAGCCTGTCCGAAGCGGACGAGAACGTCTTTAGCATGTTTCAGATCGAAGAGATCAATCCATGCATAGTTTCGGTCTCGATCGATGGTTGAATCAAGGTCATCGGTAAGGAATTTGATCGCCGATCCAAAGTCATCTCGAACCATCAATACAGCTTGAAGGGTTCTTCCGTCGCATTGTCGTAGCGCATCGACAAGTTCTGTACGGCGGGTGGATCGATGTGAGTTAAGCCATTGTTCGAATTGATCGATGAACAGCACGACTTTGATCGTTTCAGCACGACGAATTTGAATCATAGCTTGCGTCAAATCCTCGGAATCTTTAGTCGATTCCACTTTCCTTTGCAAGCCGTGCAGAAGTCGACTCTCGGTGTCTTCTGCGGTCGCGTCGACATGGATCGCAATAATCGAATTGTCTAACTGAGGAATGATCCCGGCTTTCACAAGCGACGACTTACCAGAGCCGCTCGGTCCGTTGATGATTCCCACCGAGAATGTTTTATCCGGATCATTCTGTTCGATTCTCTTTTTCCAGAATGCAACACTCTCTGGCAACCCTTGTCGGTCCCGTGAACCGGGAAGAAGATCCAAAAAAAATCCTGCGTCCTCATCCGTAAATGTTCGCAAGCCACGTGGTGTGATCTTGCTGTTCTCATGTTGTGCTGAGAGCAGTGCTATTGGTTTTGGATAAAGCCAGTCTTTGATTTCATTGGCTACTTCCAAGCCATTGGAGTAACGCGAGGAAGCTTCTTTTTGGAGCAATTTAAAGCAGATGCGTTCGAGCTCTTCGGGAACACCTCCTTTGAGACTGCTCGGAGCAGCAGGTTGATAGAAACGAATCTGTTTTTCGGTATCCAGAACCTTACTGCCTCGAAAAGGTCTTTCTCCAGTGAGCATCTCATAAAAAACGATCCCCAAGGAGAATAGGTCACTACGTCCATCAAGGCGATGGCCTTCCCGGCGTACTTGCTCGGGACTTTTATAAGCAGGGGAGCCGGCTCCGTCACCTTTTTGAAGGTATTCGTATTCACGCGTCGCTAGACCAAAATCAGCCACATAGGCCCTGAGACTGTCGTTCTCGATGAGAATATTCGCAGGTTTAATATCTCGATGTATAAGCCCCCGTTGATGGGCATGATGCAAGGCTTCGGCAACACCACGGATGATTTTTGCCATCTGGCGGTAATCCAAGTCGCCGCGATCGATTCGTTCTCGAAGCGTCCCTCCGTCGATAAATTCGGCCACGATGAATACCTCCTGCTCTTCATTACGATCGACAGTGTAGACGGTAAGAATATGTGGGTGCCTAAGCGAAGCCGCGAATTTGGCTTCTTCCAAATAATCTTCGTTGGCAGCAATGGAGGTTTTGTGTCCACGGATCTGAAGTTTGACTGCCACTTGGCGGTTAAGTTCAGTGTCTTGTGCAAGATACACCGTGCCGAAGGCACCTG
>JBJSXX010000105.1:0-12542 GCA_046086605.1 Pirellula sp.
ATTTCCTCCGCGATAGGGGAATCGTTCGAGGTGTTCTCGATCGGCTCGGATCCCTCTGTCCACTGAACCAATTCCATGATCTCAGCAGCTTCGATCGCAATGGACATCGACAAGTTCTTGGGCGTATGGAACCGCTCCCAATCCCTCTCCTTGGCGAATTGATCCAACCAATCGGTCATCTCAGCTAGGGTCGTGGTCGTCGATCGAACTGGGTTTGCCATGATGAAATCCTAAGCATTCCCGTAGACGCAGTCGGGCCAGTCCAAATCGTTGTTTTCGGGTCGACCTTCGATGTAGTACCAGTTGCGAATCGGCTCCAACTGAGCTCGAACCCCGTCGATGAGCTCTTGATCGATCGGTTCTTGGATCCAATCGATCCACTTCGAGACTTCCTCGGGAATCGCGCTGCCTACCAAGCAGCTCGCAAAACCTGAGTGCGAAACCGAAAACTGCAAAGCCAATTTCTCAATTGTTGTCCCTTTGGACTTGCACCACTGCGAAGACTTGGCCGCCACACTCCGCACCCGCTCGGGGGCTTTGTGCCATACTGGAAGCGGCAGATCGGTTAAAAGCCTGGCTGAAAAAGGTGCTGCGTTGATCACTCCCACACCATGCTTTTGAGCCAAAGGCAACCATTGCAGCGCCATGTCGTTTTGCAAGGTGTAGTGGTTGTAAGTGATCACGCAATCGAGCAAGTCGGTTGGGATGACTCGCTGAAAGTTCTTCATCGGATACCCACTGATACCAACATACCGAACCTTGCCCTTCTCGACCTGTCGCTTTAGTGCCGGCAGGGTCTCGTCGATCACCTGCTGAACATCTCCGTATTCGATGTCATGGCAAAATACCATGTCGATGTACTCGAGCCGCATGCGTTCGAGCGACACATCGATGCTTTCATTAACCCGCTTGGCCGAAAAATCAAAGTGCCTCGGAGCATATCGCCCAAGCTTCGTGCTGACGATCAACGACTCACGCTTGTAAGATGGCAGGATTTGTCCTAGCAACACCTCACTCATACCACGACCGTAGTAAGCGGCCGTGTCAATGAAGTTGATCCCCGCATCGATCGCAGTGCGCACCGCATTGAGCGATTGACTGATGTCAAACTGACCGAACTCGGCCCCGATCGATGAAGCACCAAAACCTAGTGAAGTCAGTTCTAGCTTCGTCCGACCAAGCCTGCGTTTTTCTAAGGGTAACTTCATCGCTTAAATGCTTTGGAATTATTTAAGGGGCAAATCAGGAATTGACTTTGCTCAGAATCATAAAAACAGGACTCTGCAGAACCTTTTTTGAAACACAGAGTCACAGAGAACACGGAGACTGGACCACAGAGACTAGAGTCTTGAGCACAGCGTCTATTCGGCAAGTTTTCGAAGCACCGTCGGCAGAATTCCACCGTTTCGGTAGTAATCGATCTCAACCGGTGTATCGATCCGAACCATCGCCTTGAATGCCTTCTTGCTTCCATCGGACTTGGTCGCGATGACTTCAATCTCGCTGCGAGGAGTAAGTGATTCGCCCAAGCCAGGGATGTCAAACGTCTCCTCGCCGGTGAGCCCCAAACTAGCCACCGTCTCCCCAGGCATGAATTGCAGTGGCAGAACTCCCATCCCCACAAGATTGCTGCGGTGGATCCGCTCGTAAGAGACCGCAATGACCGCGTGAACCCCTAGAAGCAATGTACCCTTGGCCGCCCAATCCCGAGACGATCCAGTCCCGTACTCGGCACCTGCAAGTACCACCAAAGGTGTCTTGGACGCTTGATACTTGACCGACGCATCGTAGATGCTCATGGTCTCACCTGTGGGCAAGTATTTCGTCACCCCACCTTCGACCCCAGGCACCATCGCATTTCGTATGCGAATATTCGCAAAAGTACCACGCACCATGACCCGGTCGTTGCCACGTCGAGCACCATAACTGTTGAAGTCCGCAGGTTGCACCCCGTTTTCAACGAGGAATTTTCCTGCAGGACCAGACTTGGCAATCGAACCAGCAGGTGAAATATGATCCGTAGTCACCGAATCCCCGAGAATCGCAAGTGCCTTTGCACCCCGTATCGGCTTGATCGTTCCCACCGACTTGGTAATCCCCTCAAGGAATGGCGGCCTTTGGATGTAAGTGCTCTTGGTATCCCAAGCGTACTGATCCCCGGGAGTAATCGGGATGGCATTCCAAGCTTCATTCGATGTGAACGCCCCAGAATATTGCTTGAGGAACATCTCTGGCAAGACCGAGGCCTCGACTGCCTTATGCACCTCTTCGGCTGTCGGCCATATCTCGCGGAAGTAAACCGGTTTGCCCGCGGAATCATGCCCGATAGGCTGGTTTTCAAAGTCGATGTCAACTGTTCCAGCTAGGGCGTAAGCGACCACCAACGGAGGACTGGCCAAGTAATTCGCTCGCGTGTGCGGATTGACTCGCCCTTCGAAATTGCGATTACCACTGAGGACCGCAGCGGCGACGAGATTCCCCTCGGTGACCGCATTGGCAACCGGTTCCGGTAACGGGCCGCTGTTGCCGATGCAAGTGGTGCATCCGTATCCCACTACGTTGAACCCGAGTTTCTCTAGATCGTCCAGTACGCCAGCCTTGGTCAAATAATCTGTGACGACCCTCGAACCAGGCGCGAGGCTCGTTTTGACAAAAGGCTTGACCTTGAGTCCACGAGCCACCGCTTTTTTGGCAAGCAACCCTGCTCCTACCATCACGGAGGGATTGCTGGTGTTGGTGCAAGAAGTGATCGCAGCGATGACCACGGAACCATGTCCGATTTCGCTTGGCTCTTTCGGATCGCTTACCGTTGCTGTTGCAGCAAGTTGATCGCTGGAGAGTCCGAACCCACGTTCTGCGATCGGTGCCGTCAGCCCCTTGTTGAACGAGGCTTTGACGTTGCTGAGCAGAACCCTGTCCTGCGGTCGTTTTGGCCCGGCTACCGCAGGCTCGACCGTTGCTACATCCAAGTGCAACACCTTGGTGTACTGCAACTCCGGTCCGTTATCCAATCGGAACAGTCCCTGCTCTTTGCAGTACCGCTCGACCAGATCAATTTCGTCCTTGGTGCGACCTGTGCGGTGCAGATACTTGAGGGTCTCTTGGTCGACAGGAAAGAACCCCATCGTCGCGCCATACTCTGGTGCCATGTTGGCAATCGTTGCTCGGTCGGCAAGCGACATGCACGAAACACCTTCGCCGAAGAACTCAACAAACTTGTTGACGACACCCTCTTTGCGAAGAATCTCTGTCACGCGCAAGACCAAATCAGTGGCCGTAGCGCCTGGAGCAAGTTTCCCGGTGAGCTTCATGCCGACAACCTCAGGCATGAGCATATAGAGAGGTTGCCCGAGCATATTCGCTTCGGCTTCGATCCCACCGACGCCCCAGCCTAAAACGCCAAGACCATTGATCATCGTCGTGTGCGAGTCGGTACCAACCAAGGTATCTGGAAACGCAACCACGCCCGCATGATCCTTGCCTTGGAAGACCACCTTGGCCAGGAACTCTAGATTGACCTGGTGAACAATCCCCGTGTTGGGTGGCACGACACGAAAGTTCGCAAGAGCCTGCTGTCCCCAACGAAGGAACTCGTACCTTTCTCGATTTCGCTCGAATTCAACAGCGACGTTCTTGGACAAAGCATCCCCGGTTCCGAAATAATCGACTTGAACCGAGTGATCGATTACCAAGTCAACCGGGATGAGCGGATTGATCTTCTGAGGATCGCCCCCCAGGGACTTCATCGCATCTCGCATGGCGGCGAGATCCACAACGCAAGGGACTCCGGTAAAGTCTTGGAGAACAACCCGCGCAGGCTTGAACGGAACCTCTAACTCCGCAGGCTTGGCCGCATTCCATTTGGCAAGATTAACAACGTCGTCTTGGGTTACTTGATACCCATCGCAGTTTCTAAGTGCCGCTTCGAGCAGGACTCGAATCGAGAATGGCAGTTTGGAGACAGGAGCGATTCCGGCAGATTCGAGTCGCTCAAGGCGATAGATGCCGAGCTTTCCTTGAGGAGCTTGGAATTGGTCGCGGGCACCGAAGGGGTCCACCACTTTGGAGGATGAGGCCATAGTATTGTTCGAGGCGGTTGAAGGTTCACAAAGAGTCCGTCTTAGTACGCTTGAGGACTCAAGCCGCCCATTGTATCGACCTAAGCAAAAATAAAAACGGCCCGCAGTAAACTGCAGGCCGTTTCGCATCGATTCTACCGTGGCCAGTGCTTTGAAAAGCCTCAGTCCACGGGAGCTCTTAGTTCAAATTAGTTGCAACCGCAATCGGAAGCAGCAGCAGCCGATCCGCAGCTACCAGCAGCCGAACCGCAAGATCCAGCCGAAGCACCTGCAGCAGCCTTACGGCTTCCGCAACCCAGACCGCCACCGAGGTGCTTGCCGAGCAGACCACGTCCACCGAGCAAACCGCCGATACCGGCTCCGGAACCAGCCGAACCCCAAGCACCGGAAGAGGCGCCCATGTCTGCTCCAACAGCCGTGCCGTTGGACCAAACTGGAACGGAAACCGTTTGAGCAACCATCTTGCAGACGGTTACATCGATTTCTTCTTGAACGGTCGTTGGAACTTGAACGGTGTACTTCTCAACCTTCTCTTCGGTTACGTTGTCGTAAACGGTGACGGTGTAAGTACGTTCCTTGGTTTCTGGAACCATAACCGTGGAGGAAACGTCCCGTTGACGGGTTTCGGTAACCATCTCGGTAACGTTCTTCGTGCGGGTCTTGGTTTCGGTATCACAAACAGTCTTGGAAACTTGGCGGGTAGCTTGTTCTTCGACTACGCGAGCAACCTTGTTGGTTACTTGGCGATCTTCGGTCGTCATAACGGTCTTGGAGACTGGACGAGTACGGGTTTCGGTTTCGCAGATCGTCTTGCTTACAGGCCGAGTCTTGGTCTCGGTGGTGTAAGTGGTCTTGGTCACTGGACGGGTACGGGTTTCGGTTTCGTAGATGGTCTTCGAAACTGGACGAGTACGGGTCTCGGTGTTCATGACGGTCTTCTTAACGGTACGAGTACGTTGCTCGTCGTTGTAGGTAACCTTGTTAACCGTACGAGTACGGGTCTCGGTGCTCATCGAGCACTTCTTGACAGTTCGGTGACGGGTTTCGGTCGTGTAGCTGACCTTCTTGACCGTCTTGGACTGAACTTCGTCGCGATAAAGAGTCACGTTGTAGGTGTACTCTTGGGTGCTCGCTTGGTTCTGGTAGGTCGTTACTGGAACTTCTTCGGTAACAACGTTTGGAACCCAAACCTTACGGCAAACCGTGCGGGTTGCTGGAGCAGCAGCTTGGCCACCGCATCCGCCGCATCCGCCGCAACCACCGCATCCGCCACAACCCGATCCGCTGCTAACAGCGCCACCGCATCCGGAGCTCACTGCCGATCCGCAACCGCCACTTACAGGAACTTCTTCGGTGATGGTTTGGTACGAACCCATGTCACGGCAAACCGTTCGGGTGGTCGTTACAGGAACGCGACGGCATACATTGCGAGTGCCGGTACGTTGCTCGGTGTAAGGAACCTTGACGGTGTAGTTAACGACTTCGTCGGTGTAGACAGGAACTTGAACCGTGTAAGGAACTTGTTCGTCGGTGTAAACCGGAACTTGAACCGTGTAAGGAACTTGTTCTTGGGTTGTTACAGGAACCTTGACGGTGTAGGTTTGAACTTCGTCAACGTACGAAGGAACTTGAACCGTGTAGGAAACTTCTTCTGTAACCGTCTTTGGAACTTGGACGGTGTAAGCGACTTGCTCGGTAACCGTGTTAGGAACTTGAACGGTGTAAGAAACTTCTTCGGTAACAGTCTTTGGAACTTGAACGGTGTAAGAAACATCTTCCGTAACAGTCTTTGGAACTTGAACCTTAACAGTGGTCGTTACATCGTCATAGACAGTCTTCTTGACGGTGTAAGGAACTTGTTCGGTAACAGTTCGTGGAACTTGAACCGTGTAGGACTCTTCGACTTGCTTGGTCACTGGAACTTGAACGGTGTAGTCAACTTTCTTGACTTCCGTCTTTGGAACTTGAACCGTGTAGGTTTCAGTCTTGGTCTCGGTTCGTGGAACGCGCTTGGTCACGTTGTAGCGACGCTCACGCTCTTCGGTGTTGTAAACAGTCTTGGAAACAGTGCGCTTCTCGGTGACTTGGGTTGGAACCATTACAGTGCGCTCGACATAGCTGATCTGAGCACCGCAACCTGCACCACCTGCGACCGCTCCAGCAGCACCGATAACACCGCCACTGACAACACCGCCGCTAACAGCACCCGACCCACCGCAGCCACCGCAACCGGAAGCAACTTGTTGGGCTGGTGCTGCCGATGCGCCTGCGCATCCGCAATCACCTGCATAACTCACGCTGGCCGATAGAGTTGCGGCCATTCCAAGGAACAAACCTCGGTTAAACTTCATTGTAGTCTCCTCAAAGAAAACGAATCTAAGGCCACACGGCCAACTAATACGGGTATGCAGTACAACGCGTACCGCTCTCTGAACTCTCGATGCTAAACAAGGCTGGCGACGGGGATTAACCTACCGTGAAGATTCACCTGGGAGAGACCCGCCGATTGACCACTGTCACGCTCAGAGTTTAGCTAGAAAAGTTTTCCTTGGAAGCAATCTCGACAAAAATCCGCAAACTTTTCGGATTCGCTAAAGTCGCACCAGCCGTTAAACCCTCACAACCCGCATCCACAACGTTTCCTTTGGTTAAACCTACCTAACGGACTGAAGTTTGAGGGACTCATGCAAGTTCTCCAAACGACGCCAAAACGCATTTCCTCAGATGCAAATCTTTACATGATCCAAGCTCAAAGACGGCCTCGAAACGTCTTTGAATTAGAACTGCCTGAGTTTCAGCATGAAACTATTAGCTGTCGGCATTCCAAGGGTCCCGCACCCGGTGCACTTTTTGCAACTACAGGGACAACGCTCGTTGCACTATACTTAACTTGCGTCAGCCCACCGGCGGGCAATGCACCAACCAAGCCGAATTACCCAAGGCAAGGATCTCTCAAGATGACAAAAAGCTCCAGAATTCAAGGCACCCCTCGATACGGAGTGAGGGTTTTCCTAACCCTTTTGTCCGCGATCTTCCTGGCTTTGGCATGGCATGTTTCCGATCCGCTGGCGTTGGCCCAAGACCCTTCGAGCCCGCCCCCAAGTACCAATCGGGATCGAAGGCCCAACCCCGAGAAAACCGCCCCCCCCAAGTCCGAGAAACAACTCGCCGAAGAACGCAAAGCCCGCGACGCGGCCCGAAAACGAGGCGAAATCACCTTCGATGATCTGAAATTCGATATCGAAAAAGACGGGCAGTTCAAGAAGGAAATGATCACCAAGGAAATCGAGGAACTGAACAAAAAAACGGTCAAACTTCGGGGCTTCATCCTCCCAACCTCGGTCTTCCAACAATCCGGAATCAAGCAGTTTGTCCTCGTTCGCGACAACCAAGAATGTTGCTTTGGACCAGGTGCAGCTCTCTACGATTGTGTGATCGTCGAAATGGAAGCCAGCAAAACGGCCACCTTCTCAACCCGAGTCGTCTCGGTCAAAGGTAAACTCGAAATCGACCCAGAGTCGTTCCGATACCCCGACGGTGGACACTACGCGATCTACAAAATGACAGCCGAAGAAGTCAAATAAAGCATTAGCCCTCCTCTCCTCCAATGGAACTCCAAATGTTCAAATCAACGGATCGTCGATCGTTTCTGCAATCGGTCTGTGCAATGAGTGCACTCGGCAGCCTGGGCGCACTCGAACTTGATCCGACCATTTGCCAAGCCATTGAACCGATCCGGCGAATCGCCCCCGGAAGGATGCAACTGAGCCTAGCAGCCTACTCGTTGCGGGATCTGCTCAAAGGGAACAAGGACGGTTGGGATCTGTTTAAGTTCGTAGATTATTGCCACCAACAAGGCCTCCCTGGTGCCGAACTCACTAGCTATTACTTCCCTGCCGATGTCAACGATGCATACATCGTCGAACTTAAAGAACACTGCCGACGACGCGGAGTGAGTGTATCGGGTGGAGCCATTGCAAACGACTTTTGCCAAAAAGACGACGATAAACGCAAACGAGATATCGAGCACACGAAACTCTGGATCGACCGCTATGCGTTGCTCGGAGCAGGCGCGATCCGAGTCTTTGCAGGTGGCCAACCCAAAGACGACACTTGGCCTGCTACCAAGGAACGATGCATCGCGGCCCTCGAACAAGCTTGCCAATATGCTCACTCCAAAGGGATCTACCTTGCCCTCGAAAATCATGGCGGAGTGACGGCCAAAGCCGAAGGACTCTTGGAAATCGTCCAAGGGGTGAATGCACCTAGCTTTGGAGTGAATTTCGATTCTGGAAATTTTCGCTCGACAGAAGATCCCTATGCTGAACTGGCCAGCATTGCACCCTATGCGATCAACGCCCAGATCAAAGTCGAGATGTTCCCTGGCGGCAAAAAAGAGATGGCCGACCTGGGCCGGATCCTGAAAATCCTCAAAGACTCCCACTACAGCGGCTGGGTAGCGCTCGAGTACGAAGCAGCCGAACCTCCCCTAGAGGCGATCCCTAGGTGGCTCGAAGAAATAAAAAAATCGCTGACCGCTTTGACTTGATCACTTCTTGAACTAGCCTTTGCTTGGGTTCACACGCGTGAGCCCCGTTTTTTGCTAGAAAACACCACTTATTTGAAGACCCATCCAGATGGCAAGCTCGCTGACGGATCGCTCCCATTGGGGATCAGAAAACCAAAATGGCTTTCCCTCGATCGGGATCCTCGAGACCAATGGCTGGACCTCTGGCATGGTCGCTTGTGATGCGATGGCCAAGTCGGCGAACGTCTCGGTGATCCAAGCCGAATGGAACGACATGCTCGGAGCGGTCATCAAGATCAGTGGATCTCCAAGCGATGTGCAATCGGCAATCCAAGCCGGTGCCCAAGCAGCAAAAAACATGCAGCAGTACCGCGCCAGCCACTTTATCCACAGCCCAGATCGCGATGCCCTAGGCGCGATCATCAGCCCCTCGGAATTCAACGCTCTGATCGAGCAAGCCGTCGTCAAACAACCTCTTTCGGAACAAGAAATTATGTCCAGCTCGAATGGTCAAGCCCTCGGATTTATCGAAACACAAGGCTTCACCGCCGTTTTTGAAGCCATCGACACTGCATGCAAAGCTGCATCGGTCGATGTCATCGGCAAAGAAAAACTCGGCGGTGGTTATGTCACGGTCGTCATCCGAGGCGATGTCGCTGCCGTTACTGCAGCCATCGAAGCCGCAAAGCCTAAGGTCGAAGGGCTCGGTAAGCTGATCGCCTGCCATGTCATCGCACGACCATCGACGGCCGCTTTAGGCCTGCTCCCAAAATAGCAACGCGTTATTTCGTTACACCAAACGGCATAAGCTTGCCCTCGATGGCTGCGACAAGATTATTCGCAGCCATCATTGCCATTTGATTTCTGGCATCTTCGGTCGCCGATCCGATATGCGGCAGGATCAGACAATTGGCTTCGGATCGCAATCGATCGGTCCGATCGATCGGCTCGGGCGTCGTCACATCCAATCCTGCGGCGAAGATCCTTTGTTGCGATAGAGCATCGGCCAAGGCAGCTTGATCGACCACTTCTCCTCTCGCAGTATTGACCAAGACAGCGTTGGGCTTCATGAGCCCTAGCTCGCGGGCTCCAATGAGATTGCGAGTTTGATCCGTCAGCGGGCAGTGCAAGCTGACGACATCGCTTTGCGCCAAAAGGTCATCCAGCTCTAAACGGATCGCCTGAAAACTCGATTCGGCCTCTGGCTTCGGATCCCTTGCGGTATAGACAATACGCATCCCCCATCCACCATGCATGCGTTTGGCCACCGCATGTCCTATGCGTCCCATTCCAACAATCCCGAGCGTTTTGCCCTCGAATTCTTGTCCAAGAAACATCAGCGGTTCCCAATTCCGCCACTCGAATCGTTGAACGTTTGCAATGGCCGGACCGAAGCATCGGCCTGCTGCGAGAATTAACCCGACGGCGATATCCGCTGTCGCATTGGTAAGCACACCCGGCGTGTTTCCGACTTGGATCCCCCGATCCTTAGCAGCCTGCCCGTCTATATTGTTGTAGCCCACGGCAAAGTTCGCGATGCCACGTAGATTCGATCCCGCCGAATCCATCACAGATCCATCGATCTTGTCGCTGAGCATCGACAAGACCCCCGAACATCCGCGAACTTTCTCGATTAGCAATTCTCTAGATGGTGGATCTTGCCCCTCCCAAACCTCGACATCATGCTGCGAGGCCAACCGTTCGATCCCTACCGTTGGAATGCGTCGAGTGACAAAGACCTTACCCATGAAATTTCCCTTTGCAAAGTGCCCCTGAAGTTCCGGTGGTTTGGTAGAATCCACGTCCGTTCCATCGATTGTATCGAAAACATACCCTCAGGTTCTTTCGCTATGAAGTGCTCCGTAAAATTATTCGCTGGCATCCGAGAAGCCATCGGTTCAGCATCGGTTGCCATCGAGATTGAGCCAGGCATGACGGCACTCGAATGCAGAGAGAAACTAGCGAGCTTGTTTCCGACCGCTACCGACTTGATTCAAACCAGTCGTTTGGCTGTTTCCAATACTTTTGTATCCGATGAGTATCGATTACCAAACGATGCTTCCCTCGAAATTGCCCTTATCCCGCCCGTAAGCGGCGGCTGAATGATTCCACACCTTTTGGTAAGCAGAGCAATCCAATGACATTGACTCAAACACTCTTTGAATCGCTCGATTCAGTGCCGATCGTCGATCCCCACTCTCACATCAACCCACGCTCGCCAGCTTCCGAGACGATCGCCGATCTGCTTGGATACCATTACTACACCGAACTTGCTCACAGCGCCGGAATGCCCCGAGAGCAGATCGAGCAACCGGGTATCACACCTCGGGAAAAAGTCGCTCGGCTCTTTGAATACCTCCACCATATCGACCACTCGATTCAATGGTCCTGGTTCCTTGAACTCTCAAAGGATTTGTTCGGTTTGGATGCAGATCGAATCGATCGGAGCAATTGGCATGTCCTCTACGATCTTGCTCTTGCGAAAATGCAACAGCCCGACTGGGAGGATCAAGTCCTCCGAAAAAGCAATGTCGAGCGAATCTTTCTAACCAACGATTTTGACGACCCACTCGATGATTTTGATACCCACCGTTACGTCCCATGCCTTCGCACCGATGACTTGGTTTTCCACTTGGCACTCCCACAAACCAGGGATCGCATCGCTAAAGCGACCGGCATCCAAATAGGAAAACTTCAAGATCTCCATCAGGCGATCGGAAGTCTCTTTGAACACTTTGTAAAATACCAAGTCCGAGCCTGCGCGATCTCATTGCCCCCCTGGTTCACCCCACGCAAAATCGCGATCGACGACCCAGTCGCTCAATCGTCATTCCAACGATTGATGGGTGGCTCAGAGCTTTCCCAAAGCGAGCGAGAATCGATTTCCTATTGGGTCTTTTGGAGGCTGGCCGAGTTTTGCAATGACATGCATCTGCCCTTCGATCTGATGATCGGAGTCAATCGCAAAGTCTATCCGGGGGGAGTCTTCCAAGGCCAAGACTTGTACGATTCGCGCTGGTCCATGATCCAATACAGCGACCTATTGAACGCATTCCCAAATGTCAAATTCCCAATCTCCGTCTTGGCCTCGGTGAGCAACCAAGAACTGGTCGATTACGCTTGGATCTTCCCCAACGTCATCGCCAACGGACACTGGTGGTACAGCAACACACCTACCTATATCAAACACGATCTGCGAGCAAGAATAGACGCAATCCCTCGCAATAAGATCATCGGCTACTACAGCGACGCCTACAAGCTCGAATTTATTCTACCCAAGTACAAAATGTTCAAACGCATTCTTGCGAATGTTCTGGCCGAGTCGATTGTCTGCGAAAGGGGACTCTCAGAATCCTTTGCCGTCGATCTTGGAACTCAAATCCTGCGAGGAAACGTCGACTCGATATTCTTTCACCAATCCTAAGCGACCATCAGGATGAAAGGGCAAAAAAATGTTGGGGCAAAAAAATGATCTCGTCTTTCATTTTTTTGCCATCCCATTTTTTTGCCGTTCTCTTACCTCTCCTCATCTTTCAGACGCAGGAACCACCTAAGGCTTTTGAAATACCAAGAAATAATTTTCTTTGAGCAGATCGTCTTTTTGCTGAAGCTTGGTAAATCCGCAATCCAAAATCTCTTTCTCGAACACCTCTTGTCCGGCTCGTACGTGAGACATCACCCAAGGCGTGCTTTGTCCGTCGACCCTTTTAAAGTCGATGAAGACCACCCTACCACCAGACTTAAAAGCCCGAAACAACGATGCCATCGTTTTGGTCGGATACTCAAAATGGTGATAGGTGTCACAGATGAACGCAAAGTCGATACTCTGGGCTTGCAATGTACTCTTGGACCTTCGGATCCTTGAATGAATCGTTGATCCCAGGCTTGACGCTCTTTTCCTGTGCAAAGCCCGACAAACTCATCGCCAAGACTAT
>JBJSXX010000106.1:0-3620 GCA_046086605.1 Pirellula sp.
GCTATACCGCTTGCCAATCCTCAAGTAGGTTGTCCCTTCGCGATCGTAAACCAGTGGGTCTGTCTTGCGCTTGCGCATAAGTTCGATCACTTCCGGGAAGAACAGATGGCTTTGGCAATCGACAATCCCGCTGGTCATTCGATTGGGTGAAACCGATTGAGGATTGGCAAGCGGTATAGCGCCCAAGGCAGAGCCAGTTCCCGCTGCTACTAAAAAATGACGGCGATGGACACCCGAATTGTGGTTCATTGGATGCATAAATAAGCTCACTCGCTTTGCGTCGTGGAATTCGCCAGAATTCCCTCAGTTTACGATATCCGAAGAGTTCATTCCTTCCGAAAAAGCAATCGCTTCTAATTTCAATACGATAATTCAAAATGGCAAGGCGTAAGTTGGCACGGCACTCCCGGTCATGTGCATGCGGTTTATTCTTGCTGTAGCCAATCGAGATTGAACCGAGCGCAGTCGATGGAGTTCGCTTGTTCGAAGAGGCAGAGCACGGTGCCATCGGGGAGCACGGTCAGATCGGAGTAGGCGGACTTGCCGGGTTCGAGAGTTTTGTTGATGGGCCATGTCTTGCCATCGTCGCGGCTGAGTTTAATCGAGAGGTTTTCGCGTTTGCCTCTGCCTGCCGGGACAGGGTTTCGGTCCTTATCCAACGGTAATGTGTGTGGGTTGGAAAACAACAACACGCCCGATGGATGGGTGATTAAGCCCGCCATGCAGACTGGCTCCCACAGCGCGTCGTGAAATATCGGTTGACTCCAACCGGTCGCACCATCGGTGCTGATGGTGACGAGCTTGCGACTGGGCTTCGAGACACTGCGAGAAACCATCATCACGCGACCATCAGAGAGCGTGGTGAGGATCGACTCATTCGGCGTGCCGAAGTCGCCTTCGTTGGGAATGACGATCTCACCGGCTTGCCATGTCCGACCGTGATCATCGCTGAAGATCGTGCCGCAGGCCGAAGGGGCGTGGTCTCCGACGCCTCCGAATGCAAGCCAGATGGGCACGACGAGGCGTCCGCTTTTCAACTGAATCCCATGACCAGGGCCAGTGGCAATGACCTTCCAGTCGTACTTTTTCCGAAAGGGTTCGAAGCTTGCTGTGATTTCCTGCGGCGCGCTCCAAGTAACTCCGTCGTCGATGCTGCGAGTGGAAAAGCAGCGGGCGTAGTTCACGCAGTAAAGAAACTCGATGGCTCCCGTCTTGTGGTCGACGATGGCAACCGGATTGTTGACCGTTTGTTCGCGAGCCCCAACGTCATCTTTCTTGTGCGGGTTGCCTTCGATTCGCTCCGCCTTGTGCGCGATGTGCTGTGAGGGGAGCCAGGTTTTGCCGCCATCCGTTGAACGGCGCAGATGCACTTGGATCTCGCCCCAGTCCTTGCTGTCGTTCTTGCGAGCCTCGCAGTAGGCAAGCACCGTGCCTTTGGTCGTAACGACGATGCCCGGAATGCGATAGCGAGTGATGCCGTTGAGTTCCGGTGGAAAGACTTCTGACTTTTCCAGAAGCGGATCACCCGCGTGCAGCACGGACAGTGGTGCGAGCAGCAGAGCGAGAAGAAGAAGTGTGAGAGTGTGTTTCATAGGGAGAGTTTTTTATTTACCGATGGGGTAGAAAAACTGATCACGATTGAGCCTCTTGTCGCGGTCACCACACCGGGTAATGCGACATCATGAAGACCGCGCGACTTGGTGAACCTACGGTACGATAGCTCAAAATGGCAAGGCGTAAATTGGCCATGTGATTTATCGGATGGACATTTTGAGTATTAAACACTTAAGGAATTATTGGGGGTAGTAGTAAGAGTCTGCGCGTGTCCCGTATAATTACCCGAACGGCCAGTTTTGAAAGGGATTCAAAGATTGGAAACACAAAGACACAAAGGACTGGATGATGGCAACAGACCAAGACGGAATGATCAGGCGACCAGATGCCGCGACTCATGAGATCGTTGTCTTTGGTGCAACGAGCTTTGTTGGTAAGATTCTTTGTCGGTATTTGATCGATACCTACGGGGTTGGCCGCGACCTGAAGTGGGCTTTGGCAGGGCGTTCGAGGCAGAAGTTGGAAAAGGTTCGAGCGGATCTCGGAGAGGCTGCAGGATCGCTCGATTTCATCGAAGTGGACGCGACCGACGAGCGGAGTCTTCGGCAAATGTGCCAACGAGCAAGTGTCGTCATTTCGACCGTTGGCCCGTACGCGCTGTACGGCGAGCCGTTGGTCAAGGCATGTGCCGAGGGTGGAACCGATTACTGTGATCTCACGGGCGAGGTGCAATGGATTCGACGGATGATTGTGCGTTATGAGTCGACGGCCAAGGAGACCGGATCGAGGATTATCCATTGCTGTGGTTTCGACTCGATCCCTTCGGATCTAGGGGTTTGGTTTCTCCAGCAGGAGGCTCAAGCTCGCTTTGGCAAGGTTTGCTCACGGGTAAAGCTACGGGTGAAAGCCGCACGCGGAGGGGTCTCGGGCGGGACGATCGCGAGCCTGATGAATGTGCTCAAGGAGAGCGACAAGGATCCCGGGATTCGCCGACAACTTGCCAATCCCTTTTCGTTGTGCATGGGGAACTCGGGGCAAGGGGTGAAGCAACCGAGCGGCAATGACATCGTGTTCGACGAGGATTTCTCCAACTGGACGGCGCCGTTCATCATGAGTGGTATTAACACGCGGATCGTGCATCGGAGCAACGCGATCCTTGGATATCCCTATGGTAACGATTTTCTCTACGACGAATCGGTATTGACGGGCACAGGACTGCGGGGATGGTCTCGCGCTACGGCATCGAAACTCGGCCTGGGGCTTGCGTTGCTCGGTCCAGTTCGTCGGATGCTCGCACGGTTCGTATTGCCCAAACCTGGCCAAGGCCCAAGCCTGCAACAACAGCAGCAGGGGTTTTTCGACATTCGGCTCTTTGGCCGAACGGACACAGGGCAGGAACTTCGAGTCCGCGTCGCAGGCGATCGAGATCCAGGCTATGGCTCGACGGCCAAGATGCTTGGCGAAGCTGCCGTTTGTTTAGCTCGCGATGTTTCCAAGGCAGAATGTTCGGGCGGGTTTTGGACACCAGCGTCGGCATTAGGAGCGCGTTTGCTCACTCGCCTAAGTTCGAACGCCGGAGTTACTTTTGAAAGATGTGATTGTTGATCGTAATCGAAAACCCTTTGCGGCGAACGAATTAGGTTTAGGAACTATGGAGCATTTCAATAGTCTGGTCAATCGATCTGTACTGAAAAGGCTTCGAGGACCTAAACGAGTGGGAGCACGAAGAGTGCCAGTGGAGTATACTTCTAGCCACAATAATTCCTAAAAAGCCCGACACACGAATCGGATCAAATATGTTTGATCGAACAATCAATCTACAAGTCGTCGATGAGTATGTGAACTGCGACGGTTTGAAACGCCACATGATATTGTCGCATGCCGATTACTTGAGCGACCAGTATCCTCGCCGGTCCCGATTGGAGCATGCCCTATATGCCTGCGATGAGTTGTGCGGATTCCTGACAGCATGCGCGATGCTTAGGCCCCAGTGACTTCGTACTCGTGCTCAGGGAAACGGTGCTCGTGCTCGTAATCGAGAGGAGTATGTAGCGAAGGACTTAGGG